>JAAZZF010000079.1 GCA_014239275.1 Flavobacteriaceae bacterium
ATTGCTTTATATCCTTTCTTAATTGCTGAATAATAAGTTTCATCCCATATATAGGATGGTACTGAAAATCCATGAATGAATACCAGGGTTTTGTTTGAATCAATATTTTTAATTTCATAGTAAGTATGCCCTTTGCTTAATTTTGCAAAATTTCCAGTTTTTATTTGCTCTCTAAAACGTATGTTTTTATCTACGGTTTCATAATTGTTAAACTCACATGAAACAATAAAAGCAAGTAAAAAAATAGAGTTAATAAATATTTTTTTCATTAATAAATATCTAATTAATTAGACTTAGATTTGCTCAGCAAAATTCTTTGTAAATATAAGATTAATGAATAAAAGAAATTTGGGTTTGTTAGCGGCATTTGGAGCTACTGTAATTTATGGTTTTAATCACACTATTGCTAAAAATGTCATGCCAATTTATATAGAAGCATATGGGTTTGTTCTATTAAGAGTATTAGGTGCTACAATTTTATTTTGGGTTTTGAGTCTATTTATTAAAAATGAAAAAATTGATAAAAAAGATTGGCCTAAATTATTATTGTGTTCTTTTTTAGGAATGTTTATAAATAAGTTAGCTTTTTTTAAAGGTTTAGAGCTTTCTACTCCTATTAACAGTTCTATTTTAATAACTGCAGTACCTATTTTAGTTTTTATTTTTTCTGCTATTATTTTAAAAGAAAAGCTAAGATTGTGGAGTGTATTTGGAATTATTTCAGGTTTTATAGGAGCATTAATTTTAATTCTTTATAGTCCCGTATCTTCTTTTAACGCACCTAATATTCCTGTTGGAAACTTATTATTTATTTTAAACTCTTCAACTTATGGTCTTTATTTAATATTTGTAAAAGAGCTTGTTGAAAAATATAATATAATAACACTATTTAGGTGGCTGTTTTTAGTTGGATTATTAATGAATTTCCCAGTAGGTATTCAAGAATTTAGTAGTGTAGATTGGGTAAGCCTTCCTCTAATAGATGCAGTTCTCCCTATGGTTTATGTTGTAGTTGGTACCACATTCTTAACCTACATGTTTAATGCTTATGCCTTGTCAAAACTAACTGCTTCAACAGTAAGTACTTTTGTCTATCTACAACCAGTCGTTGGAATTTTTTATGCTCTTACTACAAAAAATGATTATTTAACAATTCTAAATGTTATTGGAATGTTATTGATTTTTTTAGGTGTCTATTTGGTAACTAAGAAATTAGAAACTGAAATTTAAACTTTTTATTATTTTTATAATATGAAAAATTACATAACAGAATTAATAGGAACCTTCTTTTTAGTATTAATAATTGGAGTTAGTGGAAATCCTTTTGCGATTGGTTTTGGATTAACTGTTTTGGTTTATATGGGTGCACATATTTCTGGTGCTCATTATAATCCAGTGGTTACATTAGCAATGTTTTTAAGAAAAGAAATAGGACTGGTAGAATCTATCAATTATATTATCTCCCAAACTTTAGGTGCAACTTTGGCTGCACTGGTAGTGTTTTTTTTAAGTTCAAGCCCTATGGAAATTCAACCTAATTTATCTGCATCGATTTATCAAATTTTGGCTTGCGAGATTATATTTACTTATTTACTTGTGTACGTAATTTTAAATGTAGCTACTCACCCTAATTTAAAGGGCAATTCATTTTATGGACTGGCGATTGGTTTAACTGTAATGGTTGGAGCTTTCACTGTTGGGCAGACATCGGGTGGTGTTTTTAATCCTGCCGTTTCTCTTGGTCCTACTTTAAGTCATTTAATAATTGGAGATGGTATTTCAAAGTACTATTTATGGTATTATTTATTAGCCCCTATAATTGGAGCTTTATTAGCAACATTTCAGTATAATTATTTTGTAAAGAAGTAGATGAACTTTAATAGTCTAGAAGTTACTCCAATAATTAAGATGCATATTAAAAATTTAACGGCTACCTCAAATAAAATATGAACAAGTAACAAGACACATACTGTTCTTATTATTTTTCTGAATTTAATTGGAAAATAGCCGAAAAAATAAGTGTTCCAGAATTCTAAGATATTAGAATATGGACAAAAAGAGTGCAGTAAGAAATTAATCTATTTTCTTAACATTAATTGCGCTCAATCCTTTTGGACCTTCTTCTAGTTCGAACTCAACTTTATCGTCTTGATCGATTCTGTCAATTAGTCCTGACACGTGTACAAAGTGGTCTTTTTCAACACCTTCTTCTTTGATAAAACCATATCCTTTGGATCCGTTAAAGAATTTTACAATTCCATTTTTCATAATATATATTTATTAAATTTCACGCGAATGTAGTCTAAATTTAATTAGTATAATGTTATATAACTGATTTTTATTTATAATTTTAAGTATGATTGATAATGATTTGGAGGGACATTGGGAAAATGTTCACTCAAAAAAAAAGGAAAACGAAGTCAGTTGGTATCAAATTTATCCAAAAACTTCTATGGATATTATTAAATCTCTAAATCTAATTAAGAGTGCCCATATCATTGATGTTGGAGCAGGGGAAAGTCGACTTGTAGATAACCTTTTAAAAATGGGTTTTTATAATATTGATGTATTAGATATTTCAAAAAGTGCTATTGATAAGGCTAAAAGAAGACTTGGAAACAAATCATCTCTTGTTAATTGGATAGTGTCTGATATAAATAGTTTTATTCCAGAAAAGAAATATGATTTATGGCATGATAGAGCAGCTTTTCATTTTTTAAAAAAAGAAAAGGAAATAAATAATTATGTAAACTTAGCTGGTAATTCAATCTCAAGCAATGGAAAAATGGTTATTGCAACTTTTTCATCAAATGGTCCAGAAAAATGTAGTGGATTAGAAGTCACCAAATATAATATTGAATCAATAAATAAAGTATTTAAAGAATACTTTTTACTGGAAAAGGATTTAATAACTAATCACTCAACTCCCTTTAATACTGAACAAGAGTTTCTGTTTTCTTCTTTTATCAAAAAATAAAATTAATAACTCAAATTATTTTTCATTAGTCACTTAAATTAGTTTAATATTAAAATCAGCTTTTTTTTTTAATTTTATGTTTGATTTTAAATATCAACTACTAAAATTAATTTAAAAATTATGACTCATTTCAATAAACTAATATTTGTATTTAGCATATTAATATTCTTTTCATCTTGTAACAATAAAAAATCTAATTCTTTACAATCACCAATTTTTGCCAATATAGAACTAAATAGAGGCGACTTATTATTGTGTGGAGATCCAAATTTTGGTGAAGTAAGTTTTTCACTTTCATGTAGTTATGAGATGAGAGAAACCTTTAATCTAGGACTAACCTTAATTCATTCTTTTGAATATGCAGAAGCAGAAAAAGCATTTGTAAGTATTTTAGACCAAGACCCAGAATGTTTAATGGCTTACTGGGGAACAGCAATGAGCATTTTAAATCATCCATTATCTTTTAAACAAAATCCAAAATCTCTAAAACGTGGTGAAGAGCTTTTAAAAATTGCTAAAACATTAACTCCAAATAACGAGCGTGAAAAAGATTATATAGATGCCGTAAGCATTTACTTTAAAGACTGGCAAAATTTAGATACACAAACCAGAAAACTTAACTATGAAAGTAAAATGGAAGAACTTCATGTAAAGTATCCTGATGATGTAGAAACAGCAGTTTTTTACTCACTTTCTGTACTTGCTACTGCAGATTTAAATGACAAGACTTACAGTAAACAAAAAAAATCAGGAAAAATATTAGAAAAATTATTTGAGAAATACCCCAATCATCCTGGAATTGCTCATTATATAATACATAATTACGATTCTCCTGAACTTGCCCACATGGCTCTAACAACTGCACGTAAATACGCAATAATTGCTCCGTCATCAGCACATGCTCAACATATGCCTTCACATATATTTACAAGGTTAGGATTGTGGAATGAGTCCATAAAATCTAATATTGATTCTGCTGATTCTGCAGTATGTTATGCGGAATCTGTTAACCCTAATGCAAATTGGGTTAGTGAAATACATGCCTTAGACTATCTAGTATATGCATACCTTCAACTTGGAGACAATGCAAAAGCACAATCAGAAATGAATAAAATGGAAGAAATAAAAGAGGTTTTTCCTGCTGATCATTTTGCATCTGCTTATGCTTTAATTGCTGTACCATCAAGATTAGCAATAGAAAATAAAAACTGGGAATTAGCCACTCAACTTGAACTACCAAAGACTAAATTAGATTGGGATAAGGCACATTGGCCAAAAGCAATTCTTCATTTTTCAAGAGCATTAGGCTATTCCAATATAGGGAACTCTAGTGCTGCAGAAAATGAATTAAAATCTTTGATAATTCTTAGAGATAAACTAACTGAAGCTAAGAATACTTATGAAAGTGGTCAAGTTACAATTCAAATTGAAGCAGTAAGAGGATGGATCGAATACTCAAAAGGAAACTCTAAAAAAGCTATTGAGTATATGAAATTAGCATCTAATTTAGAGAGTAAGACCTCAAAAGCAGCAGTTACACCTGGTGAAATAATTCCAGCAGATGAACTTTTAGCTGATCTTTACTTAGCACTAAATAAACCTGAAAAAGCACTAGAGGCATATAAAGTAAATTTGAAAGGACATCCTTTCAGGTTTAATGGGATATATGGAGCAGCAAAAGCTGCTGAAAAACTTAATAACGTTAAATTAGCTGTTTATTATTATGATCAATTAGTTAAGCTAAGTTCAGAAACAAATAGCTCACGTCCTGAAATTATTGAAGCAAAGAATTTTTTGGCTGATAATTCAACTGCAATTGCAAATAATGTATAAGCTGATTTATATTTTTGTTTTATCAATTACATTTAATTCATGTAATCAAATTTCAAAAAAACAACTTCCAATATATAACCCTATTGATATTAACCCAAAATTGGTCGATAAGAGTGTTAGAAATATAAGTGAAAATCATACTGTAAGAGATTTTAATTTAATTAATCAAAATGGAGCTAATATTACTTCAAAAGATTATGAAAATAAAATTTATGTAGTGGATTTTTTCTTTACTCGTTGTCCAAGTATTTGTCCTATTATGACAAATAATATGTTAAAAATACAAGAGGAATTTATTAAAAATGAGGATATAATGTTATTATCAATGTCTGTGACACCTGAAATTGATAGTGTTGAGATTCTTAAAAATTATGCTATTGAGAAAGGGGTAAATGATTCTAAATGGAATATTACAACTGGATCAAAAAAACATATATATGAATTAGCAAGAAAAAGTTATTTTGCAGTTGTTGAACAGGGTGATGGAGGCCTTCAAGACTTTATTCACACTCCTAATTTTATTTTAGTTGACACTAAAAAACAAATTCGTGGAATATATGATGGAACAGAAGAAAATGAAATATCTAGATTAATTGAAGATATTTATGTTTTGGCAAATAAATAAAATTATTTTTCTATATATACCCAACCACTTTTTCCTGATTTAAATTTTAAATTAATTCTTTTATAATCACAGGTTTCGTATTTGTCTGATAGTATAATTTCTTCTTTGGAAACGTTGAAGAGTACTCCTTTAATAAAATCACTTTTATTTCCAGTTTTATAAATTATTGGGTGATTTTCTTTTCCACTTGTATTAATTACATCTTGATTTTTAATTTTCAATTCTTTTAACTTATATCCAATTAAAATATCATTTGTTCCATTTAAAATTCTTCCAAATGTTTCTATTTGAACTTTTCTATACTGAAGTGTTCCGTATGAAAATAAATTTTCCATTATTTTTCACTAGAAATTCCTATAAGTTTTGCACTTAAATCGGGTTTGTTTTTGAATTCATCTAAAGGAAACATAGGTCTTTGGATTCTTTTATAACCCAATCTAAATAGATCCTGATCAACTCCACCAGGGGTTAAAGCCATTGTCCAACCTTTGTTTATGTTGTAAAGTTCGGGAACTAAATAACCAATTTTTACTATTACTATATTAGATTTTCTTGGTTCAAGTCCAAGATCTAAAAAATCAGACTCATAATGATAAGGTTTTCTTTTTTTAGTAACAATGATATTAATACTGCCAGACCTAACTACAACTTCTGTTTCAGCATGGATATCACCATGTTTAATAGACTCTATTTTTCCTTTAATTTTAATAGGAGGGGAGTAACGATTATCTATTTGGGCTCCAACAAATTCTTCAACAAATTCTCCAACCCCTAATTTTACAGCTTTTTCTATCAACTTAGGACCTGGAATCGATGCATAAATTACACTTGGACCACTATTTTTTTTGAATTCATTTCTTTTTAATAATTCATTTAATGTCCAGGTAACGTCTCCAGCTCCTCCAGCAGTTGGATTATCGCCCATATCACTTATGATATATGGAGATGTATTACTGTTTATTGCTAAATCTAAACTTTTTTCTAGTGTAGCTACTGGAGCAACGAATTTAAATTCATCCTTTACCTCCCAGAAACTTTCTGCAAGATATTCAGCAGATTTAGTTACAGATTCTTTATTGTCTCCAGTGACCATTACTACTGCATGATTTCTTGGTTCATCTGCCCAGGCATATCCAATCCATATTGCTGCATCAATAATTCCCGGACTTTTAGTTATGGGATTAACTTTAGCATATAAACTTTTTCCAGGCTCAATTCTTGTACTGGTTTTTTCTCCAGGAAGAAGAATTGGAACTTTAATTCTAGCTTTGTAAAGTGGTTTCCCCTTTCCTGTTTCAAGTCTTTCTAATAAATTATTTACTGCTCTTTTTTTAGATTCAATCGCATCTTCATGTGGTGCCATTCTATAACAAGTTATAAGATCTGTTTCTTTAGCTAGATTAACAGATACATTTCCATGCAAATCCATTGAAGTTGAAATCAAGGTTTTATAGCCGATTACTTTTCTAATTCTTTTTATAAAATCTCCTTCAGGATCATCTATTCCTTCAACACTCATTGCACCATGAATATCAAAAAACAATCCATCATAAGGCATATTTTCTTTAAGCATACTTAGTGTTTTCTCAACTAAAGATTCATATGCTTTTATAGTGACAATTCCACCAGGAAGAGCATGCCCTCTTAAAGTTGGTATCCAATTAGCTCTTTTTCTGTTTAAGGAGTCTTTTGATAAAAATGGATAGAATGTAAAGACTTCATCTCCAATTCTTGCGTGAAAATCTTCTTCATGAGTTTTTGCTGGTGAAAAAGTACTAGATTCAATAGCTAAACCCGCAATTGCAATTCTAGGTTTTTTAGAATCTTTTTTACATCCAATTGTAAAAATTAAACTAAAAATCAATAAAATTTTTAATATTCTTCTCATTCTTTATAATTAGATTAATAATCTTAAATTTAATTATAAATCTTTTGGATATGCATTCTAAACTAATTCTTTTTAAAAAATTTTTTTTATTAATTGTTTTTAGCTATTTCCTTACGAGCTGTCAAACTAATTTATCGTTTACAAAAGTTGATATAAGCCATATTTTGCTTGATTCTTCTTTAAACATTAGAGCTCTAGAAATTCATAATAATAAAGTTTATAATGCAACTTCTTTGGGAGAAATATATTCATTTGATACAAACAAACCTGATTTGCTGCATGTAGATCAGTATAGTTCTAAGATTGATTCAGTTTTATATCCAAATTTTAGATCCATAGCTATTGTTAATGATAATGTTTTTGCAATAACAATTGGAAGTCCAGCATTGCTCTTTAAAAATGGAAAAGTTGTTTATAGAGAGACTGATGAAAAGGTTTTTTATGATTCTATGGATTTTTGGAATGAAAAAGAAGGTTTAGTTGTAGGAGATTATATGAATGGTTGTATTAGTATTTTAATTACAAGAGATGGTGGAGAAAGTTGGAAAAAATTGGATTGCAGTATGTTTAATAATAAACTTCCAGATGAAGGTTTTTTTGCAGCCAGCGATACAAATATTTCCATTATTGGAAATAAAGCATGGGTTGCAAGTGGAGGAATTAATAGTAGAATATATTACAGCGATGATTTTGGAAAAAGTTGGAATATTATAGAAACTCCTATTATTAAAGGAGAATCAACAAAAGGTATTTATAGTATTGATTTTTATAATAAAAAGAATGGTTTTGCCATTGGAGGAGATTATACTAAACCTTTAGATAACATCTCAAATAAGATTATTACAAATGATGGTGGAAAGACTTGGAAAACAGTTGCTGACAATCAAAATCCAGGATATAGAAGTTGTGTTCAGTATTTTCCAAATAGTAAAGGCAAATCCTTAGTTGCCATAGGTTTTAACGGAATAGATGTTTCCAATGATCGAGGATATTCTTGGAAACACATAAGCGATGAAAGCTTCTATACAATAAGGTTTTTAAATAAGTGTACTGCCTATGCTGCAGGAAAAGGTAAAATATCAAAACTTCACTTCAAATAGTTTTTATATTTTTGAAAAATGAAAAAACCCCGAGATTCGGGGTTCTTTAAACATTATTTAATTTAATAATGTTTTTTTCATAAACTCTTTACTGAAATTATATGATTTTACTCTAGCTTCTGGATTGCCTCCAAAATCAGCACCTCTAGAAACACACATCATAAACCCTATTTTTTGTAAAAAAGGATTTGACATAGGAATATTCAGATAATTCATCAAAATATTACCCTTTTCATCAAGTCTAAAAATACATTCACTAAAATTATAGGCATTTTCATTTCTTATGACCGGTCCTTTTCTATCAAATGAATGATATGAATCTTTATATATTGTGAGTTCGATATTTGTTTTAGGCTTTAATTTATTAATCAAATTCTTACAAGGTGATGAAGGTGTCCAATTATCCAATTCCCCTATTAAAATATGAATAGGTGAATTAGAAAATTCTGTATTATCAGGATTAATAAAGCAAGGGGGATAAAATGCTAGATGAGATGCAAAAGTTAATTCTTTATTAATTGCATTTTTAAGTGGAAGCCACGCAGAAAACAAGGTAACTCCTCCTCCTAAACTCCATCCTGTTATTGAAACCTTATTCTTGTCAATATTTGGGTGTTCTGATAATACTTCAAAAGCCTTGTATGCATCAAGTATCATTGCAGCCATAGTTATTTCGGTTTGAGTTCCAACAGTAGAAGTAATATTTCTACTTTTAAAACTGTTTAACTCAAAAGTTGCAATACCCATTTCTTGATACATTTTCAGGTATTCATGATGATGCTCTGACCATCCAAGACTTCCAGCAACTCCTATAACTAATGGGTATTTTTTATTTTTAGAAATTGAATCTTCAGGAATAACAAGTTTTCCAAACACCTTTTGTTTTTCTTGATTTTCTAAATCTGTAATGATATCGTTTAATGAGTATGGATTTGCACTATCAAATTGAATATTTTCAATCTTTAATTGCCCATATATTACGATAGTAAATAGAAAAAAAGAAATTAATAGAAATAGCTTTTTCAATATATTTTAGTAAAAAAATAATTTATTCTTTTTAATGTTATTCAACTGGTGGAGGTGGAGGAAAACCCGTTTCTCTTTTTGCTGAACTCCACCATATAAGTTTATTATCATCTATTTGGTACCATTCTTCGTATACGGCTCCATCAGCACCGGTAAATCTTGCATTTACCCATTCACCATTAGTGTTTGTTTGCTTTGGATCGTCAGATGCACTTGGTTTTACCGAAAACGCAAAATTAGTTGTCCATCCCCATTCTTCTTCTTTTTCTAGTGACGATTGATAGCTACTTTCAATTTTTGCTACAAATGAATCACCATTATTAGAAACTATTCCATCGTCATGATAAAAAGTTCCATTACCTATATGAGCTTTTAAAGTTTCATAATCTCTCGCTGCCCAGGCCGCATCAATTTTTTTAAATACTTCTACGGTTTCTTGACTTCCCATCATAATAGTCTGATCTGAACCATCAATAAAACCATTTGTAGGTACATCACAAACATGATTATTATCAGCACATGAAATAAATAGCCCAATTAGGCTAAATAATAAAATATAATTTTTCATAATATAGTTTTTAATTAGCTCTCAAGATAGTGAAATAATAAATAAAAAAACTATAAAAATACTTGATGGTTAATCTGTTTTTTATAAATCTATTAATTTAAATTTTATCCTATTTCCCATGTGTTTTTGAGATAGTTTATTTATTGATTTTTTAGATAATTGAAGTATTCTAGGATATCCTCCACATGTTTGAGAATCTCTCATTAGAATTATTATTTTTCCAGATTTAGTTAGCTGAACAGTTCCTTGCATTACTAATGAAGTAATTATAGGATCAAGTTGATTTTTGAATGACTCCTTTAATTGATAAGCCATTCTATCATTATTGTTTGAAATTGTAAATGTTTTATTTAATAAAACTTGTTTTTGTTTGGTTGTTAATTTATTAAATTCTGGCCCCTTGAAAACTTCAATTATATTGTTTTTAAAATGCTCCAAATAATTAACTTTAATTATAGTTCTTTTCGTTATTATATTTTTTAATTTTTTAATCTTCAAATTCTCACCATTTATGATTTTATTCGATTTAGTAATACTAGAATGCATACTTCTACTATTCATGATTTTACCTGCCAGGAAACCTCCAGAAACACTTAGGTAAGAACGTAACCCATATTTCAACTTTCCAAATTTCAAAACATCACCTTTATTGATTTGATATACTCGATTTATATCGATAGAATTGTCATTTATTGATGGACTAATATCTGCCCCTGTTATACATATTTTAGTTTCCTCCAAGAATTTTAAAATAGGTCCTGTCATAGTTATTTCCATTACAGCATCATTGTCATTGTTACCTAATAATTTATTTGACAGAACTGACGAAAGCTGATCCATTGATCCAGATATAGGAACTCCATAATTTTCATATCCAAACCTTCCAAGATCTTGTATTGTAGAATAAAGTCCTGATTTAATAATTTCAATCATTAATTTGAGTTTTTACTGGTTTATAAATATTGGATTCAACCTGTATCTTAATCAATTCATGTTCTTTTAATGATATTGGACTAAATTTTACTTTATCTCCAGGTTTAATAAAACATGGAGAGGTCTTATTAATATTAAATAAATTAATTGGTGAGTTTCCAATAATATACCATCCTCCAGGGCTATTATTTGGGTATATGCCAGTTTGAGACCCTCCAATTCCTACAGCACCCTTAGGAACATTTAAAACTGGTTTTTCTTTACGTGGATGATGTATCTTTTTATCTAATCCCCCTAAATATAAAAAACCAGGAAGAAAACCTATATTATAAACTCTATAATCTTTAGAACTATGCAAAGAAACAATCTCTTCTTTTTTTATAGAAAGGCTTTTTTCTAAATAATTTAAATCATGTCCAAGTTCAATATCATAACAGACAGGTATTTCCCATTTATTAAAATCCTTTTTTTGTGTTGATCCAATTTTTATATAAATATTTTTTAATTCAGAGATTTTACTTTTAGGATTTATATTTTCTTCATATGTAATTAGTAGAGAATTATAGGAGTTTTTTAAATAGATATTATTATTGAGATATTTATTCTCAATTTCTGATTTAAATAATAAAATATTTTCTAAAATAGATTCATGAATTATTGAGGGCCATTCAACTAGAATAGAACTTTCTCCAAATCTTTTATATTTTAAATTATATGATTTTAATTTCAATATTATTTAATTTTAAGTGTAACTCTTCTAGCAATTCAATAGCATTTGGATTATCACCATGAATACATAAGGTGTCAAACTCAACACTTATTTCTTTTTTATCAACGCTTATAATTTTATTATTAATAATATTATAAACGTGTTTAAACATTTCGTTAGAATTTTCTATTAATGCATTAGGATTGTCCCTAGAAACCAATGTTAGGTTAGAGTTATAGTTTCTGTCTATAAATAATTCATTACATATTTTAACTCCTTCTTCTCTAGCCATTTTAGAAATAAGAGAGGAATAGGGGGCATATAATTTTGTGTTGATCTCTTTTGTTAAATCAATTATAATTCTTGCAGTTTCTTTATCATTTGATGCAAAATTATAAAGTGCTCCATGAGGTTTTATATGATTTAAATCAACATTTTCTTGAATCAATATAGTTTTTAAAGCTTGTATTTGATTTTTCAAAGATTTTACTAGCTTGTCCTTACTAATATTCATTATTTTTCTGCCAAAATTTTTCCTATCAGGAAACGATGGATGAGCACCAATTTTTAAATTATTCTTTTTAGCTAATCTTACAACTGACAACATTGTCTCTAAATTACCAGCATGTCCTCCACAAGCTATATTACAAGAAGAAATTAATGGAAAAAGTTGATCTTCATTCCCAATCCCTTCACCGACATCTGCATTTATATCAATTTTAAGATTTTTCATTTATAATAATTCAAAAACTTTTAGAATACTTTTCAATCCAAGAAAAATAGTAATAACCAGAATTGCTAAACCAATAAAATTTTGCCATTTAGAATTTTTATATTTTCCTAGAATGGAATCTTTATTTACAATCCATATTAAAAAACCTGCAATTACAGGCAGTAATATTCCATTAGCCACTTGAGCAAATTTTATTATTTCTATAGATTTGTATCCTGAAGATGAAGATATAACTCCAGCGAGTAAAATAAACATCCAAACACTTCTAAACTTTAAACCTTTCATGTTCAATGACCATCCCAAACATCCGGCGGCCACAAAAGATGCAGCTAGGGGAGCGGTTATTGCACTTGTTATTCCAGCTGAAAATAATCCAACAGCTAAGATGTATTTAGAATACACACCATAAAGTGGTTCAATTCCCTTTGCTAAATCAGCAGCATTATTAATGTTTTCAATATTTAATGAAGCACTAGAAATAATTATACACATAGAAACTATTCCTCCAAGTATAATAGAAATTATAGTATCATTTCTTGCAAATTTTAAATCACTTTTATTTTTCCATCTTTCTTTAACTAATGAAGCATGAAGAAAAAGATTGTATGGCACTACAGTTGTGCCAATTAATCCAATAATTATTAAAATACTTCCTTTAGGGAACTTAGGTATAAATAAACCCTTTAATAAATCAATTATATCTGGTTTAGTTATTATAGCAGTTATAATAAATGATAAACTCATTATTATTACTAGAAAAATTAATGATCTTTCAAGAATTTTATAATTTCCTGCGTACAATAAAGCAAATGCTATTAATCCTAAAATAATGCTATAAAAATTAATATTAATATTTAGAATATTTAAGGTTTTTTCTCCAAAGACAGCTTCTAATCCTAATACTCCTCCACTTATATTTCCAGCTTCATAGGCTGCATTTCCTATTACTATAGAAGACAATATTAGTGTTATTACAACATTTCTAAAATTAGGGTTTTTAATTTCTTCTCGAATAACTTGAGAAAGTCCTTTATTAGATATAATTCCAAGACGGGCAGACATCTCTTGAAGAACTATTGTAGCAATTATTGATAAAACTAGAGTCCATAAAAGAGAAAAACCAAAATCAACTCCAGCTATACTACATAAAGTAACAGTTCCTGGACCAATAAATGCTGCAGCGACTAACGGTCCTGGACCAATATTATTAATCCATTTTTTCACCAATAGTTATTTAATTGCAATTTAATAACTTTAAAGAAGAATTTATGATTTATCTAAAATTTAAAAAATATCTTTTATTACTCCTCATAATTCTTTTTTCGTGTAGTGAAAGTGAAGGAGAAGATTCAATTCCAGTCCTTAGATCTAATGTGCTTATAGACAAAGGAATATTTAAGGTGTCTTATAATGAAATTTTTGAACAACCAAACTGGATTGAATATACTGTTTCAAACCGTCCAAAAAATGTAGATAGAGGAAACAAAGATTTTTATTTAGAATCAGGAGTTTTTACTTCAGATAACGCTGATTATTACAAAAACGAATGGGATAAAGGACATTTAGCCCCAGCCGCAACATTTAGTGATAGTGAAGATAATCTCAATAAAACATTTTCATTTATAAATTGTGCAATGCAAATTGATAATTTAAATAGGGGGGAATGGGCTCAATTAGAACAACAGGTAAGAGATTGGTCAGTAAATGGAAATGTTAATGTAAAGATTGAATTAGTTTTTGCTGCTAACCATATTATTAGAACTACAGGTGTGCATGTGCCAACTGGGTTTTGGAAGAATTTAACTTTCTCTAATGGAAATCAAACGTGCTATTACTTTCCAAACTCTTCAACTAATAAAAATTGGGATCAATACGAAAACACTTGTAATTAATTTTATAGAGTTAAAATCTTTTACCAATTGAAAATCCTCCTCTTACAACTACTGTTGATCTGCCGCTGTCGCTGTTTTCTGATTCATTATCATATAATAAATTTCTGCCTAACCCAAATAAAAATTCAAAAGTAAAACCTTTTCTATTGATCCATTTATTACCAACAGCGAAACCTGGTGCTATATCAAAGTAATTGTCTGTTTCGTATGTGTCTATACCTAAGACGTTTAAGAAACTTTGAGATTCACCAAAAGCAAATTTTGAAAAAACTTCAGCAAAAAATCCCTTACTTCCAAAATCTTCTGATTTTGTAAAATAGAATCTGTAATAAGGTGTTATTACAAATTTATCATTCCAGAATGATCCGAGATCATTGTCACTACTACCTAAATTTAAAAAAAGAGTTGCTCCAATACCAGAAGATGAGTTATTGGTTTTTTCATATCCCACAGTTAATGCAGGGAATATTAGAAGATCTAAGAAATCAATTTTTAATTCATTTTGTCCTAATGAACTTGCGAATTTTTCAATTTGTTTATCCGATTTAATAACAACAACTTCATTGACATCGTTTTGTGCAATTAGAATAGATGGAATGATTATAAATATTAATACGAATTTTCTCATGAATTTTTTTTTTGCAATATAGTGAATGTTTTTATTAAGATTACTAGCTGATAATCAATACTCCAGGGTTACCATCCCAAGAATCATTAACCTTAAAATTATGTTTTTTACATTGTTCTCTAACTATTGTTTTCATTTTTTCACTTTTTCCAGTGATTATCCTAATAGGGATATTTCCCTTATTATAATGAAGAATAACTTTATTCATTAATACTTCATGTACTTCATTATATGTAAGTCCGTGTAAATCAATTTCTATATCCATTTGATTAAAATTAGTGAAATTCAAATACTATATTCTGTTTTTAGTAATTTTGTATAAATGAAAACAAAAAAAGAAATTGTAAAAGATTGGATTTCTAGATATACGGGAGTTGACTTAAAATCCTTTGGAGAATTTATATTACTTACAAATTTTCAAAAATATGTAGAGGAATTTGCAAAGCTTAATAAAGTAGATATATCAGGTAAAGATAAAAACATGCCTTCTGCTACTTTCGAAAATATTACAATAATTAATTTTGGAATGGGAAGTCCAAATGCTGCTACAGTTATGGATTTATTATTTTCTATTAAACCTAAAGCAGTACTTTTTCTAGGAAAATGTGGCGGTTTAAAAAAGAGAATTAATATAGGAGACTTTATTTTACCAATTGGTGCTATAAGAGGAGAGGGTACTTCAAATGACTATTTTCCAATAGAAGTTCCTGCTATGCCATCATTTTCTTTACAAAGAGCTATTTCCTCTTCTTTAAAATATCAGAAGGTTGATTATTGGACTGGAACTGTTTTTACAACCAATAGAAGGGTTTGGGAATTTGATAATAAATTCAAGAATTATTTGAAAAAAGTTAGAGCTTATTCCATAGACATGGAAACAGCTACACTATTCACGGTAGGATTTCACAATAGAATACCAATTGGAGCTTTGTTATTGGTTACAGATCAGCCAATGATTCCTGATGGAGTTAAAACTCAAGCTAAAGATGATGTAAATACTGAACTATTTGACAAAAAACATCTTATAATAGGAATTGAGTCTCTAAAACAAATTATCAATCACGAAGACACCGTAAGGCATTTAAAATTTTAGATTTTTTTAATCAACTTATTGCTTCTTTTTCCAAACTTCTGTAATCTCTCTGCTATTGTTGCTATCGTCATCATAATCAGTATAATTTACAGTAAAATAGTTGGCGTCTTTAGTATATGATAAATTATAAACGCTAAGATTTTGTTGATTTGGCCCCACTTTTACTTGGTTATTAGTACCATTATAAGTCCATACCCCATCTTCAATCTCGGTTCTCATAGTTGATCCATCTGTGAAACATGTATAGGTTGTCATTTTGTAAGTTCCATAATCTTCTTTTCCTCCATTAATTTTAAGAGCATTAGATGGGTAAGTATCACATTTCTTTTCTCCTTGGTCAAATTGAGTAACATTATCTGTATTATTAGTCCAACTTTCAAGTTCCCAATCTCCAATTAATGGACACTCAGGCCAAGTTCCCCAAACAGGTTTTTTGTCATCACTATCACAGGAGGATCCAGTAACAAAATCAGTTGGTTCAGTACTTAAATTTACAACACACCATTTAGACAGATCTTGATTAAAATTAGTACATGATTTGAACATTTTGTCCATGTTGGTTACTTTATTTGTGTCCCATTTACTTATATCCTTATTAAAAACACTTGCGCCTTCAAACATCCCTTCCATAGTTGTTACATTACTTACATCCCAGGAACAAATATTTGTGTTAAAAGAGGAATTATTTTTAAAAAGTTCTTTCATGTCAGTAACTAGCGTAGTCACTGCTGTTGAAAGATCTTTTCCAGTACTTATCCAACTTTTAAGCATTGTATTGTCTACTACAGTATATGTGATTCCATTTATCTCATAAGTAGTACCTACACTAGTATCAGGCTTTGCTTTTAAAGTAATTCCATCATTATCCAAAACAATAGGAGCAAGATTTTTATAAATAGCAATTGCTGTTTTATTTGAATTTATTGTAACCTGTACTGGGTTATCTGTTCCGCTTACACATCCAGACCATTTTTCGAATTGCCATCCTGAAAGTGGTGTGGCAGTAAGTTCAATTATAGATCCATCAGTATATTTAGTTGCAGTTCCAGCTTTTATTACTTTTTTAGCTACTGATCCTTGTCCATCATTGACGATTTTTAGCTCAAATTCATCTTTTTCTATAAATGTTGCAGTTACGCTTTTTGCTTTATCAATGGTAATTTGTTGAGGATTTGTTGTTCCTATTAGTGATTCACTCCATTCTTTAAAAATCCAACCTGCTTTTGGATTTGCTGTAAGTTCAATTATAGATCCATCAGTATATTTAGTTGCAGTTCCAGCTTTTATTACTTTTTGATCAACCGTTCCTTCACCAATTACTGTAACAGTAAGTTCAAATTGTATTTTAGCAAAATTTCCTACTACAGTTTTATCACCATCCATAACCAAATTAGTTTTAGCATCTCCAGTCGCTCCAGTCCATTTATCAAAAACATATCCTTCAGCAGGACTAGCAATTAAAATTGCGGTATCTCCATTATTATATTGTCTAGTTGCTGGAAGAACTACACCGGCTTCTGTAGGATTAGCGGATGTAGTTAACATGTATTTAACTGTTTCGTCTTTTTCACATGAAAATAAAATAAGAACTGAAATAATAGTGAAGATTTTTTTCATAAAATAATAGTTTGATTATAAAGATATGAAACAACTCAAATAATAAAAAAATCTTTTGATTTTAATTATCTAACTTTAATTTTTTTAAAACCAGATAAAACATCTCCTTTTTTATACTCTGATTTCATTAATACGACAGTATGCATAAGAGTTGTAGCTAATTTACCACTAGAATTATATATTTCTCCTTTTATGGTAGCTATGTTTTTACCTTTTTTAATAACTTCCGCTGTAGCGATTACTTTTCCTTTAAATAAAGGTCTGTGATGAAGACTATGAAGGTTAGTAGAGTTAGGATAGATAATCCCTTGACTTTCATAAATTATCAATAGGCTTGTTATATCATCTAACATAGAAGTCATCATACCACCCTGGACACTCCCATTTGGATTTAGAGTTTCTATAGGAAATTCAGCTTCTAACTTTAAATAACCTTCTTTATATTCAAGAAA
>JAAZZF010000080.1 GCA_014239275.1 Flavobacteriaceae bacterium
AAGCAAATCGATTTTATAGTACGCAAAGTTTTTCTTTTTCTGACCCTTGGTTAGGCGGAATAGAACCTACTCAATTTTCTTTTTCTATTTCTCAAACTAAACAATTTAGATACGATTATTATACAGGTCAAGCTAATAAAAGTCAATATTTTAAAATATCTGGACTTACAATTGGTTTAGCTAAAAGATTGAGGGTGCCTGACGATTATTTTGTATTTTCTCAAGCACTTAGTTATCAATTTTATGATATGAATAACTATTATACTGGCCTTTTTACATTTGGGGATGGTAAGTCTCATAACATCGCATATACTGCAGCTTTAACTAGAAATAACACCTATACCAATCCTGTTTTTCCAATGGGTGGATCGATGTTTGAAATAAGAGGAAAATTTACTTTACCATACTCTTTATTTAATGGTGTTGATTATGCTGATTTAAAAAACCAAGAAGAATTTCAAAATGATGATGGCACGCCAGATCAAGCTAAAATTGATCAGGAAAAATACCGATGGTTAGAATTTTATAAAATAAACTTTAAAGGAAGCTGGTATACTAGAATAATAGATAAGTTTGTTTTAAAAACTCATGCTGAGTTTGGATTCTTAGGAGCATATAATCAAGATAGAGGAATAATTCCATTTGATAGATTTTTCTTAGGAGGGGATGGAATGTCACAATATGCCATGGATGGAAGGGAAACCGTTAGTTTGAGGGGATACCCTAATCAATCCCTTTCTAGTCAAGATGGTTCTACTATATACAATAAATTTTCTATAGAGTTAAGATACCCTATAACTCTTAAACCCTCTGCTTCTATATTTGCACTTACATTCCTAGAGTCCGGAGACGGATTCAATAGTTTTAGAGAATTTAATCCTTTTTATGGCAAAAGGTCTCTTGGACTTGGAATAAGAATATTTATGCCTGCATTTGGATTATTAGGTATTGACTTTGGTTATGGATTAGATAACCAATATGCTGGAGATCTCTCAGCTCACGGCTGGGAAACACACTTTGTAATCGGACAACAATTTTAGAATTATTACGTTATATTAACTAAATAAAAAAAAAATGAATAGATTTCCTTTTTTATATCTGTTAATTAGCTGTTTTTTAACTGTTAATTTTTCTTTTTCACAAAAAGCAGAAAGAATTGGTT
Source organism: Flavobacteriaceae bacterium (assembly GCA_014239275.1). Classification (GTDB taxonomy): domain Bacteria; phylum Bacteroidota; class Bacteroidia; order Flavobacteriales; family Flavobacteriaceae; genus MAG-121220-bin8. Next base: position 1,163 of record JAAZZF010000080.1, read on the forward strand.
ATATAAATATGGAATATATTCTATCTCAAATGGAAGACTACAAAACAGCAAATGCTCAATTAGAGGAAAAGATTGGCAAATGGAAAAAAGAAATTGAAGTTGTAAAAGGTGAAATAAAAGTACTTAAAGATAGTTTAGAAATAGAAAGACCTCTACTTACATATGACATTATTAAAGATAGGGAATCAGAAATTGAATTTGAAGAAAAGCAACTTAACGATTACCAAATAAAACGATTTGGAGTAAATGGAGATTGGGTAACACAAGAACTATTACTTATCCGCCCAATACAAGATCAAGTGCTAAATGTTGTAGAAGCTATATCAAAGCAAAAAAAGTTTGATAAAATTTTTGATCAATCTGCTGATGCAATTCTATTTTATTCCGAAAAAAAATACGATATTAGCGACCTGGTTTTAAAAAGTATTCTAAGAACAGAAAAACTTGAAAAGCTTAATCTTGAATTTGATGATGAAAAAGTCAATCCTGAGTATGAAGCTAAGAAGAAATTAATAGAAGAAACAAAGGCCAAAAAAGCTGAGGAAGTAAAAGCCAAAAGAGAATTACTTTTAAAGCAAAGAGATGAAAAAAGAAAAGCCTATCAAAAAAGAAGAGATAGTCTTTTAGAATTAAGAAAAAAGAAAAAATAACCCTAAAAAAAAGTTAAAAATGAAAACTTTTAAAACATTATCAAGTACTATTTTATTTTTATTTGCAGTTTTTACAATGAGTGCACAAAGCAAAGTTGCGCATATTAATTCACAAGCTTTAATTAGTGAAATGCCAAAAGTTAAAGAAGCTCAGGCTCAACTTGAAAAACTTCAAAAAACTTATGCTACAGAAATTGAAGCTACTATGAAAGAATATCAAACTAAACTTCAAACCTACTCTGCAGATGCTCAAAATCAAACTGAAGTTACAAATCAAGCTCGTCAAAAAGAATTAGCTGGAATGGAACAAAATATTCAGCTATATCAACAAACTGCCCAACAAGATATTCAAAAGAAACAAGCTGAATTACTAAAGCCTCTTGTTGAAAAGGCAAAAGCTGCAATTCAAAAAGTAGCTAAAGCACAAGGATTTGACTACGTAATTGATGCTACTGAAGGGGGAAGCTTAATTTTAGCTGGAGGAAAAGATTTAATGGCAGAAGTAAAAGTAGAGCTAGGATTCTAAAATTATTTTTTTAAACTTTTAAACTACCTAAAGAATTTAGGTAGTTTTTTTATTTTTGTTTAATGAATAACTCCCCTATAGGAATCTTTGACTCAGGAATTGGAGGTATTACCATATTAAATTCCATAAAGAAAATTTTACCTAATGAAAATATCATTTATTTTTCTGATAATTTCAATTCTCCATACGGTAATAAGTCAAAAAAAGAAATTCTAAAATTAAGTGTTAAAAACACTAAGTTTTTGATTGATAAGGGATGTAAAATTATAGTAGTTGCTTGTAATACAGCAACGACAAACAGTATAAAAGAATTAAGGTCTGAATTTAAAATTCCTTTTGTAGGTATAGAGCCTGCCATTAAACCAGCAGCAATGCAAACTAAAAGTGGGCTAATAGGGGTTTTAGCTACTAAAGGGACATTATCTAGTGGACTTTTTGGAAGCACAACTAATGATTACGCTTCTGAAATAAAAATAATTGAAAAAAATGCAGAGGGACTAGTTGAGCTAATTGAAAAAGGATTTATTGATGGTGATAAAATAGAAAAAAATCTAAAAAAGTATTTATTTCCAATGATTGATAAAGGAATAGATCATCTAGTACTAGGCTGTACTCATTATCCTTTATTAATTAAAACTATCAGGTCATTAATTCCAAAAAATATAAAAATAATAGATAGCGGAAAAGCTGTTGCAAAGCAAACAAAGAAATTAATTGAAAAAAATAATATAGAAAGCAATTTGATTGAAGTCAAATATTCATTTTATTGCAATGGATCTCCAAAATCACTTAATATGATTTTAAATAATACATTTGCAATAAACTCAATTTAAATGGAGAAGCATATTATTAAATTTAAAGAAACTAGTAGAGAGGAGGAGTTAGAATTCTATTCAAATAAATTTTTATCTGATAAAAGAATTGTCTTTGAAAAAATTGAAGAGGCTAAAGATTTTCCTTTAATTCAACAAATTTTTTACCTGCCATTTATAAAAAAAGTAGTTCTTAATAAACGTTCTGTATATATAGAAAAATTAAATATTCTCAATTGGGAGGAAGTTCAAAATGAGTTGTGTAAACAAATTCAAGATTTTCTTAATGATGGAGGAACTGTTAGTAATAGTGATGTAAAAAAACCTTCACCAACTACTGTTTATGCTGAAAGCACTCCAAATCCTAGTGTCATGAAATTTGTAGTGAATAAAAAAATAGTAGATGATATTTATGAATTTAAAAATAATAATGAAACAGAAAATGCTCCAATAGCTCAATCATTATTTAGTTTCCCATTTGTTAAAGAAGTTTTTTTAGATTTTAATTTTATCTCCATTACTAAAGAATCCAATTCTAATTGGGATGAAAATGTTATGGATATTAGAGAATTTATTAGAACTTTTATTCAAGATGGAAATGTTTTAATTCATGAAGAGCTCTTTAAAGAAAATTTTAATCAAATTGAAGTCAATCCTGAAAATGTTGACGATGTTTCCAAACAAATAATTGAAATAATTGAACAACATGTAAAGCCAGCAGTGGCTTCTGATGGTGGAAATATTGTATTCCAGTCATATGATAAAGAAACTAAAAATGTAAATGTGATCTTACAGGGTGCTTGCAGTGGTTGCCCTTCCTCAACTGTAACTCTTAAAAGTGGAATTGAAAATATGCTAAAACAAATGCTTCCAGGAATGATTTCTGATGTAAATGCAATAAATGGCTAAATCTAACCGGGTATGAAGTTTTTTAAATAATCTGGCTCAAAGTATGCAATATCTTCAAATTTTGAATTTTTAAATCTCTCAAAAGATAAACCAGCCATCTCATTGGATGAGGGAAAAGTTTCGTGACTAGAAAAAATTAAATTTGAATTGTTTTTAATTAATCTCTTACATTTTTCCTGACCATTTCCAACAAAAAACAGTTTATTCCTTGAAATTAATTCCTGAAAAGAATCTTTAGTTATAATTTCAGCTAGGACTTCTCTAATAGAATTATAAGAAGAATCAAAAACAGCAGAATATACTTCGTCTCTTCTAGCATCCATAACTGGAATAATTAAACCGCTCTCTACTTTTATTTGTTTAGCAAGAACAAGAAGAGTAGAAACGGAAATCAAAGGTAAATCTAAAGCATAACATAAACCCTTAGCTGCTGCTACTCCAATTCTCAATCCAGTATAAGAACCTGGTCCTTTACTTACAGCAATAGCCGATAATTCTCTACTTGAAACATTTGATTCTTTTAAAACTTCATCTATAAAAGAATGTAATTTAGTTGAATGAGAATAGCTTTCATCATTTTTCTCTTTTATGGCAATTACTTTTCCATTTAAAGCTAAAGAAATAGAACAGTTAGTAGTAGAAGATTCTATATTTAGAATATAAGACATTTTAAAGGTTACTTAACTGTAATAGGAACTCCAAAATAAAATTCTAAAACTTTAAGTTTAAAAATATAATCATATTTTGTTCTTATAAGTTCTGACTGTGCCAGTTCATATCTTTGTTTTGCTTGAGTAAAATCAAAAGAATTCATTACTCCTACTTCAAATTTATTTTGAGCATATTGAAATGCTAGTTCTCTTGCATCAACTAACTTTTGAGATGCTTCATATGCCTTAAAAGCTCCTTTGGCATCATTAAAAGATTGATTGACTGTGTTTTCTAAATCTAATTTTTTTTGTAGCAAAGAGTTCTCACTTCTTAAAATATTAACTTTAGTTTGGTTAACGTTGGACCTCCTAGACAAATTATTTAAAATTGGAATTGATAAACTTAGTCCAAAGTTTTGACCAGCATTTAAATCAAACTGTCTAGAAAAAGAAAGTGGATTAGCTATACCCATTTTTGTATAAGGCGCAATTACTCTTTCACCTGTACCTTCTACTACTCCAATGGGAGCATATCCAATTTCATCCGTTGGGACCAATCTATCAGAGTATCCGATTCTAGAACTATATGAGTAAAAAGCTGATAAACTTGGTTTTAAAAGAGCTTTAGAAATTTCCAAATCCTTTTTTGCAATCTCAACATTAGTTTCAAAAATTTTAATTTCTTTTTTATTTGAAACCGCATAGCTAAATATCTCTTGCGGGGTTCTATTCATTACATCTGAAATAGGAATATCATAAGATTCATTAGCAATTTCAAAGTTTTCATAATCGTCAATCAATAAAAGTTGAGCTAAAGCTATTTTAGATAAATAATAACTGTTCTTAGCATCTACTAAGTTTTTTTCTTGAGATGCTAGGTTAGCTTCGATTTCATATAAATCCCCTTTTGGAACAACACCTGCATCAACTAATTCTTTAATCCTTTTTAATTCCTTTAAAGTGATATCTAATTGTAATTCTTGAACAGCAAGCGATTCTTTACTAAACAAAATTTGCAGATATGAATTTGCAACTAAAAGTGCAACATTCTCACTCATATCTTCCAGTTGATACTGACTCGCAAGAATGGATAAATTAGCTCTATGTAGTCTTTTTACATTCTGAAGTCCACTATAAATATTTAGATTCATATTTAGATTCATGGATGAAAACTGAGTAGTTACATTTTCCAGTAAACCAGTAGTAATATTTTGGTTCAAACCAACATTCCAAGAATGGCTACTTCCAATATTTATATTAGGCAAAAAATTTCCAATTGCTCCTTGCTTTTCAATTTCAGATCCAGCATA
>JAAZZF010000081.1 GCA_014239275.1 Flavobacteriaceae bacterium
AATCAATAAATAAAAAATCATCATATCCATCAAAATTAATATCTGCAGTGCCAAAAGATCGTTCTTCAAAAGGATGATATGACATATTTGCAGGGGTTTTTATGTTTTGAAAAACTTCATTGTTCTTATAGACTATAATAGAGTATTCAGATTCTGGTTTTCTTGATTCAATATTTGACAAATCTGTTATTTTAATAGAAAATTCATTACGAACAACAGGTTCTTTTATTACTTCACTTTCTGATGAGTCAATCTGCCCAAAAGAAACAAGTGGTATAAATAGTAATAGTAGTAGAATTTTTCTCACAAACTAAATATAAGAATTGCTGAATTAAAAGAAGAAGATATATCTAGATTAGGAAAGATTTCCTTTTTCAAAATCTGCAAATTTATTTTCTTCGATAGATTTCCATAGCAACAAACAAGCTATTGTTTTATAAGGAGACCATTTTTCAACTATTCTATCTAATTTTTTGTTATCTAAATTATTTATCTGATAATTTATTTTAATACTGTTAATTAAGGCTAAATCACCTTTAGAAAAGATATTTTTTTTACATAAAATAAAAATTAAAAACATTTCAGCTGTCCAATTTCCAATTCCTTTAATTGCTGTTAATTCTTTTATAACTAAACTTTCTTCTTCTTTAAAAAAATCAAATTTACTTTTTAGAAAGTATCTATATACGTTTTTTATGTACTCTACTTTTCTAAATGATATTCCAATAGATTGTAATTCTAAATCTTTAATTTTTAAAATCTGATTGTGAGTTTTTTTCTCTATTATTTTCCTAAACCTTTTCTTTATGGTTATAGCTGCTTTAAAGCTTACTTGTTGTTCAATAACTAATAGGGAAATTGCTAATGCTAAATTACTTTCTTTTCTATCTTTTATTGTTATTTTCTCTCCAATTTTCATAATAAGAGACTTCATAACAATATCTTTTTTTAAATGACTAAATGCATCACTGTAATTACACATTTTTATATATATATTAACTTAATTATTTGTGCAATCAAAATTGACAAATTTTAATCCTGAAATGTTTAGGAATTTGTTGCCTGAACTATATAAAATAAAATAAATTATTCTACCTCTACAATCATTTCAATTTCTACAGCAATATTAGAAGGGAGTGAGCCCATACCTACTGCAGCCCTTGCATGTTTTCCTCTATCACCAAAAACTTCAACCATAAGGTCTGAATATCCATTAACTATCTTTGGATGGTCTGTAAAATCTGAATTAGAGTTAACCATTCCTAAGACCTTTACAATTCTCTTAACCTTTCTTAGATCACCCAAAGTTGATTTAAGAACAGATAATTGATTAATTCCAGTGATTCGTGCAGCCTCATAACCTTGTTCAATGGTTAAATCAACTCCTACTTTACCCTTTATATAGTTTCCATCTTCCTTTAATGGCCCTTTACCAGAAAGAAAAAGGAGATTACCTGAACGAACAACATTCACATAGTTAGCAACTGGACTAGATGGGCTAGAAAGTTTAATGCCCAGTTCTTCTAATTTTGATTCTGGATCATAATTTTTATCCACAGAATTAAAATTACAACTTAATAGTTGAAAGGAAAGAAAAAGTAAAATTATTTTATTCATTGTTTAAAATTTATGTTGCATTTGAAAGAATTTCTTTGAGTCTTTTAGCGACAATGCGTTCCTGACCAGGAACCATCATCCAAGTGGTAATCCCTATAGTTTTACTATCTCCAACTGTTTGAATTGAAGGATGTCCTTCACGTAATTTCTTACGCACCTCATCGGGGGATATTTTTACTAATTTCTGATTCCATTTTATTCGTAAACTAGGAACATGGTTAGCGTGTTTAGGTACATGTATTTCAGATTTTACTCCGTCAATAGAAGTAGCACTATCACTAATCAATTGTATTTGTGATTCCCACATTTTCCATTCGCTTTTATGATCTTTTTTTAAATACATTTCAAGTGCAGCAAGCATACCAAGTACTTCTTCCTTGTTGACTTTCATTCCACGACCTATAGTTTCGCCTCTAGGTGGAGTATGTAATCTGGCAGCTTCAATATATTTTCGCTTACCTAATAAAAGTCCTGCACTTTGTGGACCACGAAGTCCCTTTCCCCCAGAAAAGGCAACCATATCAAACCCCATTTTAGTAAACCTAAATAAATTTTCTACAGGAGGAACATCTGCCGCACAATCGTTAAAAGTTGGTATATTATGTTTTTTTCCTAAAGCAACAAATTCCTCCCATTTTATATCACCCTGTTCTGTATTTGCATTTAAGAACCAAAGCATTACTGTTTTATTGGTAATTGCTTTTTCTAGTTGCTTAGCAGTTTTTACTTTCACAAGTTTTGCACCAACATTAGTAAGTGCCTGGGCATATCCAATAGTATGAGATTCTTGTAAAATGACTTCATTTTTTAAACCATCAGTATTAGGAAGTTGTTTTACTTTTTTCGTATCCATTCCACACATCACTCCAGCCATTCCTATACTCATAGCTCCAAATGCACCAGAAGATACTGTTGCATATTCACAATTCAGTAATTCAGCTATTCTTTCCCCTACTTTATCCTGCAATTCATCTAAATTAACATATTCAGATGCTCCATAGCTAATAGCTTCAATTACTTCCTTTGGCATTAATGATCCTGTCATAGAAGTATATGTCCCAGCAGCATTAATAAATGTTCTAAGTCCTAATTCTTTAAAAAAATCTCTACGAACATTTGATACAACAGCTGCTGTTCCAGGATTAGCTGATAATGTATTAGATCCTAAAAATGCACCTACAAAAGGAAGTGATGCTAGGGTATGAATTACTTTTCTTCTAGATGCCATAATTTTTTGTTTTTTAATTAACTGCCGCAATGCAATCCATTTCAACTAAAGAATTTCCCGGTACTCCTCCATATGTAGCAACAGTTGTCCTTACAGGGGGTTTTGAACCAAATCTACCTCTATAAACTTTGTTCATTCCTTTATAGTCTGCTAAATCTGCTAAATAAACATTAACTTTTAAAACCTGCTCCATAGAAGAACCATTTCTCTCTAATTCTTTTTGTAATTCCTTAAGAACGTGATCTGTATGATCTTCAATATCACCTTCAAAATGAGCTCCTTTTCCGGCAACATAAAGAGTATTTCCATGTCTTACGCCTCCAGAAAAAAGTGGAATATCTTGATCCTTAATAATTTCTCCTACTACTTTTTTTGATGGATTTCCTTGTGAAGCATTTACTGTTCCTATACCAAAAAGGGCTGCACCTGACATTAACATTTTCTTTAAAATAGATCTTCTTTGTTCGTTACGTTTCATAATTTATTTTTTAATTGTTATTAGTATTTTACCACATTCTTTTCTTAATTAATTCTTTGATTTGTTCCTTTGGAACAGGAAGTTTATCAATATGGTCTCTAATCCATTTTGAAAAATCCTTTTCAATTTCTTCTGACCATTTATTATCAATTTGTCCTGGAGTATATTTTCCCTCTTTTAAACGAGTAATTCCAAACATATCTCTTAATCTTACAACTTCAGAAGTTATCACTACTTGTTCCGCTAAATGAGCAGGAATAAAAATAACCCCCTCCCTTTTAGCTAGAACTACATCTCCAGGTAAAACAGTTGCAGATCCAATTCTTATTACATCATTAATGCTTAAAAGCATAACTTCTGTTAAAAATGATGGGTGCCAACCTCTAACAAAAGCATTGAAACCTTCAATTTGTGAAAGGCCTTCCATGTCCCTGCTAGAAGCATCAAAGACAACTCCAGTTTTTGTTTTGGCATATATGGAATTTCCTAAGTTGTCACCTATCAATGTGCCATCAACAATTTTTCCAAAACTATCTGCAACATATACGTCATTCTCTACAAGTCTATCAATTGGCCATGAATTAGTATTTCCTATTTCTCCTTCTTTAAGTCCTTTATTTTTTATTTGCTCTGATACATCAGGACGATTTGGCAAATACTGAACTGTTAGAGCTCTACCAACTATTGTAACATCATCATGTAATGGTTCCCATCCTCCTTCAAATTGATTATGAAAGCCTTCATTTCTTAAAACACCCCAAGCTTCTTCAATAGACACTTTTTTCATTCGTTCTAATATGCCTTTTGATACTTTGGGTCTTCCATCTTCAAAACGTTCACCTTGCCATTTATTTGTTAAAAATTTAATTTCAGATGAACTAAGCCCCTGAGAATTTATTTGGGGAGAAATCATCCAAAAAAGAAAAAACAGATAGCTTATTATTCTAATTTTATTCATTTAGATATATTATTTATTAATATTTTTTTCTGGGTCTTTATCTCTCCACCATGTTGCAAGTGATGAACCTGAAATATTCATCCAAGGGCCAAATATAGCTGGCGCAAGTCCAACGGTAGATATTTTGCCCATCTCCAAAGCAATACCAGAGGCTAATCCTCCATTTTGCATTCCTACTTCTAAAGCTATTGTCCTACAGTCTTGCTCTTTCATGTTAAGTAAACGACATCCCCAGTAGCCAAGTAAATATCCCATTAAATTATGAATTATTGCAGCAATAATCAATAATATTCCAATAGTTAATAGATCGTCTCTACCTGCGGCTGTTATTATCATAATAATCAATGCTATACCTCCCATAGATATAATAGGCATTGTTTTGTCTAGCCATTTTGCCTTACCATGGAAAAAATGATTAAAAATTAGTCCAAGTGCAATTGGCAATATCACTATTTTAACAATACTGATCATCATTGAAATAAAATCAATTGGCACAAAAGAACCTGCAAGATATTTCATTAATATAGGAGTCATGAAAGGAGCCATTAAAGTTGCAACAGCAGTAAGTGTAACAGATAAAGCAACATTTGCTTTTGCTAAATACGCCATTACATTTGATGCTAGGCCACTTGGAGAAGACCCAATTAAAACAACTCCAGCAGCAATTTCAGCAGGAAAATTAAAAAGTGTAGCAAGTGTAAATCCTAAGATAGGCATGATACTAAATTGACAAATTAATCCTACAAACACACCCTTTGGCATTTTAATAACTCCGTAAAAATCATTAAAGCTCATAGCTGTTCCCATCCCAAACATGATAACTTGTAACAGAGGAACAATTAATTTTTTTAATTGAAAATCTCCAACTTGGATAAATGATTGAGGATAATACATTGAAAGGCTAACTGCAGCAAATATCAAAACAGTAAAAGACAGTCCTTTAAAGCGATCCGTTCCTCTTATTCCCAATGCAAGAAACAAAAAAAACAAAACCATAAATGGACCTGATTCGCTGAATTGACCCATTAAAAAAAGGTATATAGTAATTAAAAAGAAAACTATAGATAATCCAAGTATAGTTTTTGTTATTCTGCTCATAAATTTATTTTTTTCTCCATTCATTACTTGCAAGTCCATTTAGGTCATAGACTATTTTACCTGCTTTTATTGTCAATTCACATTCTAATAAATTATTTCCTTTCATTCTTTTTCCTTGTGTATCAATAAAACCAAAATCCCCCTTTCTTAAATTCAACAATGTTATATCTGCCTCAGCTCCTACACTTAAATGTCCAAGATCAGTTCTTTTTATGTATTTAGCAGGATTCCAAGTAGTTGACTTAATTATTTCATCTATCTCAATTCCCATATTCAAAAATTTTGACATCACATTCACAATGTTTTTCATCCCCCCATTCATGCTTCCGGTATGAAGATCTGTGCTTATAGAGTTTGGTTTTAGTCCTTGTTTAACTGCAGGGATGGCCTGTTCAAATAAAAAACTTCCTCCACCATGACCAACATCAAAAACAATTCCTTTTCGTTGAGCTTCGAGAACATATTCTCTTAATTTTCCATTTTTATCTACAATTGGTGTTCTGCCCCTAACATGAGCATATGCATGAGTAAAGATATCTCCAGGTCTCAATTTTTCCAATAGTAATTGATCTAATGGTAACTCTGGATCACTACCTCCAAAATCTATCATTACAGGAACATTAGCTAATCTTCCTGCTTCTACAACTTTATCTACAGGAATCCAATTATATCCACTAAAATGGGCTAATTTTATTCCAACTATTTCACCAGGAAATTTATTAACAGTTTCAGCTGTTCTGCTAGGTTCCATATCACTAAGATTTTGTTCTACAGCACCTCCTTTCATTCCTGAACCTATAATATTAAGAAATGATAACACTCTTGTTTTAGATCTATCAATTATCTGTTCTTTAAAAGTTTTGAAATTTTTCCAGCCAGCTCCTCCAACATCAACAATTGTAGTGACCCCAGACCTAAATGAAAAACCATCTGGTGGAAGGGCAGCAAAACTATTACTCAAATAATTGTTTGGTTCTGTACCATGAAAATTATGACTATGAATGTCAATTAATCCAGGGCTTACATATAGTCCATTCGCATCAATAATTTTAAGCGCTGATTTTATTGAGATATTTTTTTGAATTAAAGCAATCTTGTTATCAACAATGGCAATATCTATAATCTTATTTATATTATTTTTTACATCAATAACATGTCCATTTTTTATCAGAATATCATAGACTTGAGTGTATGATTTTAATTGGAAAAGAAAAAATCCAACAATACATATTATCAGCTTTATTTTTTTCATTTATTTAAAGTTTCATTAAATCTACTATTTGTTTTTCTAAATTCTTCAACTTCTTCAAAAGTAATAGGACTTGAATTATTACCAAAATTAGTCCTAATATAAGTCAAAACATCAGCTATCTCCTTATCAGTCAAAAATGAATGTTGCGGCATTAATCCATCAAAAGTCTCTCCATTTACTTCTATCGGTCCATCCATTCCATTTATAGTTAGATGAACTAGCCTTTCCTTATCACCATTTACCCAATCTGTTGCAATCAATGATGGAAATCTACCAGAATCTCCCTTTCCATTGGATTGATGACAAGCAATGCAAAATTGATTATAAATATGTTGACCTGCTTTAGAAGTTTCCAAAACGATCCTATCATTAATAATGTCAGGGGTTCTTATGTGGGTCATCTTTTTTCTTTCCTCCATGTGAGCTAATTCTTTGTCTCCAAAATTTTTGCGTTCACCCTCAAATTCTATTCGCCATATTCTTCCCGTTACAGTTTCTCCAATATACATAGAGCCATCTGGAGAAAAAGCAATACTCATAGGTCTGTATACAGCATCCTTAACACTAACTATTGGGTCAACCTTAGCAAAACCATCTGCAAAAACTTCATATTCACCACTTGGTTTGCCATCTTTGAATGGAACAAACCCAACAAAGTATCCAGACTGAGGATATGGAGTTCGATTTGTTGATCCATGAAAGGCAATAAAGGCTCCATTTTTATATCTTTCAGGAAAATGCTTTCCATTATAAAAAACTAAGTCATTAGGTGCCCAATGTCCGGGGAATCCAATAATTGGATCTTTATATTGGTCACAACGACCAATAATATTTCCATCTCCACCATATTCTGGAGCAAGAACTTTTTTGCCTTGAATTTGATCATAATAGCAATATGGCCATCCAAAATGATCCCCTTTTTCAATTCTAACAAACTCTTCTGATGGTAGAAGTGCACTATTCCACTGATTAATTTTATTTGGCCATAATCTAGTCAAATCATCTCTTCCATGTACTACTGAATAGAGATGTTTATCTTCTTTATTCCATTCTAATGCTACTATACTTCTTAGACCGCTAGCATAAAGTTCTCCGTCTTTTTGAGTTTGCCCTATTTTTTCCGCATCAAAACGCCATATCCCAGCATGATCTTTTAAAATTGGACATGGGTCCTCACCTGGAATCATTGGAGTTCGTTTAGGATTTTGACAAGCATTGTTGGGTGATCCAAAAGGAATATAAATATATCCTTTGTCATCAATTGCGATAGGCTTACCCATGTGTTCGTGAGATCCGTGAGCATGATCATCATGAAAAATAATTTCTGGATCACCACTAGGAACTAATTTATCTGGATCTAATTTATATCTATAAACTGTCAGTTCAGAACTAAAATAAAGATAGTCTTTATATATTGCGATTCCAGTAGAGTAACTACCTCTTTGAGTCATGTGATAACTGCCAAATTTTATCAATGAATCCTTAACTCCATCTTTATCAACATCCCTTATGGCTGCTATTGCTCCATCCTCTCCTTGCCTTCTTAATTTGACATATAAATCCCCTTTGTCATTTACAATCATATGTCTAACTTTTTCCTCAATTCCATCTACATAAACAGTAGAAACAAAACCCTTAGGCAGAAAAAGTCCTCCGGGATCTTCAACTTTATTACACTGAATGAAACTTAATAATATAATAACAGCTAAACCCCGAAAAAATGTAAATTTTAAGTTTTGCTTCATCTTCTGTTTCATAATATAAACATTATTCTAGTTCTTTACTCAAATATTAATTTTCCAAAAAATTCTGGTCTGTGAAAATCAGGATTAGATGTTTCAACTGGATTCCATGTTAGATAATGTGGTTTTTGAGTTTCATCTCCACATTTATAAAAATTTGCATTTGCTGTTAATTTTGTAAAACTAAAATTTTCATTATTAATAAAAATAGATGAAGGAATTAAAATTACCATTTCCCAATTAAAATTTCCTGATCTTTCATCAAATATCTGATTTCCTAAAGTAGACCAAACCCTGATTTGATCAGAAATTAAATCCTTATCAATAAATGTTCTTTTTTGTCTATTTGGACCATATGCTAAATGAGTTGTTCCAATACAATTAAACTCAAAATTATAATAATTCCCATCCTGATTTGGATCAATAAAAAATTCTACACAACTATCTTTATGTGTAGCACTGTTTGGAGAAGAGCGTTTTGCAAGGATATGATTTTCATTTACATAAAATTTCAATAACAATAAGCTATCGATATGTGCAATTCTAAAATCAACTTTTGGCTGATAGGGAAATTCTTTCCACCCAACTAAATTTATTGAATGTAAACCTGCTTCATTTTCAAGAACCTTTGAGATAGATTTAAAATTCAAAGGTTCGCTTATTGTGGTTTTATTTACTTTAAGAGTTTTTACGTCAGAGTCCATTTTTACACACTCAATTAAAACTATTGAAAAAAAGATAGCTATAATA
>JAAZZF010000082.1 GCA_014239275.1 Flavobacteriaceae bacterium
ATTAGAAACAATTATCCGACTATTTCTAAAGGACAGCTGCTTGATTTTAAATATCCTGAAAAGTTTAAAGGATGGGATGAAAAGTATGAAAAGTTATTACAGTATAAAGGATTTGCAAGGGCATTGATTTCAACAAGAAAAAATCATATAAATCTTGATAAAGAAAATGGTTATATAAACAAATCTGAAATTCCTTTTTTTACTATTTGGGGGGATAGTGATTCAGCTGTAGTTTATAGTGATTTTAAAGAAAAGTTAAATAAAATAATGCCTAGAAGAAAAGAATACTTTATATCAGAATCGGGGCATCTTCCAAATAAGGAAAATATATCAGAGTTTGAAAATCTGCTTTTTGAAAATATTTTAAAATAAAATTATATCTTAACTTTAATAAAAAATAAGTCTAAATCTATATGAAAAACATTTTAACTTTTATCCTGTTTTTAGTTTCTAGTTCAGTTTTAATTGCTCAAACCTTTGATACTAATGTAAGTAATGTTAATGCCCAATTTCATAAAGTTCTTAAGGATGTTGCATATGGAAGAGTAGATTCGAATACTGAAATTGATGGAAATAAATATTTATACAAAAAACCACAAGAAGCTGTTATCAATTTAAACGATGGTTATAAACCAATTCGTATTAAAACAAATTATAATATTATTAAAGAAACTTTTGAAGTGCAATCAGAAGATGGTATTCTTAATTTAAGACCAGATAAAGTTAATTCCATTTCGTTTAGTGATGCAAATTTTGTTACTTATCAAGGAAGTTTTTACAAGCTTATAACCAAAACAAAAAACTTTTCTATTATTAAATCTATAGTACTAATTGCTGTTGAACCTGATTATCAAGTAGGAATTCAAGACAAGCCAAATTTGAGATATAAAAATGCAAACAAACTATATATTCAAATTGGAGCTAAAAAAACACTAATAAAAGTCAACAAAAAATATATTTCTCAATTATTTGAAGATTCAAAACAAGGAGAAATTAAAAAGTTTTTTAAATCAAAGAAAATTTCTATTAGAGACGATGCAGATTTAAAATTATTATTTGATTCTTTTCAAGATAATCTAAAATAAATATTATGATAGAGTGGCATAAAAAATATGTCGACAAAGTTTTAAAACTTTGGGGAATGTCTAACTACCAAGGATATTGGATGTCCTTTATTAAAGGATTGATTATTGGTGGGTTAATTGTTCATTATTGCTTTTGATATCCTCTGTATTAAAATATTATGATACAGTGGCATAAAAAAATTATAGAAAAAACCCTGAAGTATTTTGGTATTAGTCATTATCAAGCGTATTGGATTTGTGGTCTAGAGGGATTAATTATTGGTGGACTAATTGCTTATTATTGCTTTTAATCTTCTGAGTTAAATAAGGAAGGATCTTTTCTTTTTATTAAATACCCATTCTTTCTTTCAAAATCTGGCTTATTAAACTCTTCAATTTTTATTTCAAGATTTTTTTCTAACCAATCTGCAATTAAATGTCTGTGACAAAATTTCGTTTTGGCACAGTGACACATAATAACTGGCTCATCCCCTCCAGTAATGAAATTTAAATGATCTAGAACATTATTAGGATCCAATTCATTCAACTGATCATTATATAGTGAGAGGAACTTTTCTTCACTAATTTTCTTTTTTTTTAAAGAATTCATGAGTTTATAGTTTGGAGCCAATGCTTTATATTCATATTTTACATCAACGTAATTTGAAGGAAATAAAGCAATAGAAATTGCTCCTGGAACCGTATTTTTCTTTAATATGTTAAAATTAGCAGTTTTGATAAATATTTTTTATTACGAATTTCGCAATTATATTTATGAATTTCGAAATAAATTTAAATAAATCATAAAAAGTATATCTAAATCATTAATAAATGAAGTTTTTTTTCTATAAAAACTTTTCTAATTAACTTAATTTTAACATATTTGTTATATAATCAAAAATGTAATTATGAAAAAATTCAAATTATTTATCACATTATCTATGTTGATAGTGTCATATTTAGGATTTGCTCAAGATGTAACTATTACCGGAAATGTTTCCGATGATAACAGCTTGGCTCTTCCTGGTGCGACAGTTTTAGTGG
>JAAZZF010000083.1 GCA_014239275.1 Flavobacteriaceae bacterium
CCATCCGCACAGAGTAATCTAACAGCCAAAACATTAGCTGTTGCATTAGATGCAGCTACAACGTATTATTGGAGGGTGAAAACATCAGATGGAACTCATAGTAGTTACTCTATTATTTACTCATTTAAAACAGATTAAATTTTAAATTTAAAAGGGTGGGCAATGCCCCTTTTTTTTATATTTGCAAAAATTTATTTGTGAAAGAGATAACAATTACTCTTATAGATAGAAAAGGCAAAAGACATTTATTAAAAGCCCCAGCTGATGTAAGTATGAATTTAATGGAGCTTTGTAAAAGTTATGAATTTCCTATACAAGGTATTTGTGGTGGTATGACAATGTGTGCTTCATGCCAAATATATATACATTCTGAAAATTCAATAAAAGAAATAAATGATGATGAAAGAGCAATGCTATCCGAAGCTTTTTTTGTAAAGGAAAACTCTAGACTTTGCTGTCAAATACAGATTAACAAAGAACTAGATGGATTGGTTTTTGAACTCGCCCCAGAATAAATTATGTTTTGTTTTTTTTGATAAGGTTTAAAGCAGAACCTTTTTTGTACCATTCTATTTGTTGAGTATTGTAGGTGTGATTAGCTAAAATAATATCTTTAGAGCCATCTTTATGTTTGATTTCAATAGCGAGTTGCTTTCCAGGACTAAATTTTTCTAAATCAATAAAGTCAAAAAGATCATCCTCTTGAATTAAATCATAATCATTTTCATTATCAAAAGTGACGCCTAGCATACCTTGCTTTTTTAGATTCGTTTCATGAATTCTAGCGAATGATTTAACGATTACTACTTTCACTCCTAAATGTCTAGGTTCCATAGCTGCATGTTCTCTTGAAGAACCCTCTCCATAATTATGATCTCCAACAACTACAGTATCAATACCATTTTCTTTATAAATTCTTTGAACATCAGGAACTCCTTGGTATTCTCCATTTAGTTGATTTTTTACAAAATTTGTTTTTTCATTGAATGCATTTACAGCTCCAATTAAACAGTTATTTGAAATATTGTCTAGATGCCCCCTGTATCTTAACCACGGGCCAGCCATTGAAATGTGATCTGTAGTGCACTTTCCTAAAGCTTTTATTAATAACTTGGCATCTAAAATATTTTTACCATCCCAAGGACTAAATGGTTCTAAAAGTTGTAGTCTTTCAGATGTTTTACTTATTTTAATTTCAATATTTGATCCATCTTCTGAAGGTGCTAAATAACCTGCATCTTCAACTTCAAAACCTTTTGGTGGAAGTTCCCATCCAGTAGGTTCATCCAATTTAACTTTTTCACCTTTTGAATTAATTAATAAATCTGTTATAGGGTTAAAGTCTAATCTTCCAGAAATAGCAATTGCAGCAACCATCTCAGGTGAGGCTACAAAGGCATGCGTGTTTGGATTTCCATCATTTCTTTTAGCAAAATTCCTGTTAAAAGAATGAACTATCGTATTCTTTTCTTGTAGGTCTGCATCTTTTCTAGCCCACTGCCCAATACAAGGTCCACAAGCATTTGTAAATATTTTCGCATTTAAATTTTCAAATATATCCAAGAATCCATCTCTGTCTGCAGTGAATCTTACTTGTTCAGAGCCAGGATTGATTCCTAATTCAGATTTAGTCTCAAGGCCTTTGTCAATAGCCTGTTGGGCTATAGAAGCAGCTCTAGATAAATCTTCATAAGATGAGTTAGTACAAGATCCAATTAATCCCCATTCAACTTTTAACGGCCAATCATTTTTTTTTGATTTTTCAGCCATTTCATTTACTGGAGTTGCAATATCTGGAGAAAATGGACCATTTATATGAGGCATTAATTCTGATAAGTTTATCTCTATAACTTGATCAAAATACTTTTCAGGATTTTGGTATACTTCAGGGTCCGCAGTTAAATAATCCTTTACTTTATTGGCAGCATCTGCAATATCGCTTCTTCCAGTAGATCTTAGGTATCTTTCCATCGATTCATCATATCCAAATGTAGATGTAGTAGCACCAACTTCAGCTCCCATATTACATATTGTTCCTTTTCCAGTACATGACATGGATTTAGCGCCAGGTCCAAAATATTCTATAATAGCTCCTGTTCCTCCTTTAACAGTTAAAATACCAGCTACTTTTAATATCACATCTTTAGGAGATGTCCATCCTGAGCATTTTCCAGTCAATTTAACTCCAATTAACTTAGGGAATTTTAATTCCCAAGGCATTCCTGCCATAACATCCACCGCATCAGCTCCACCCACACCAATAGCGATCATTCCTAATCCTCCAGCATTTACAGTATGTGAATCGGTCCCTATCATCATTCCACCAGGAAATGCATAGTTTTCCAAAACTACTTGATGAATTATTCCAGCACCAGGTTTCCAAAATCCTATTCCATATTTATTTGAAACGGATTCTAAAAAATTAAATACTTCATTACTGCTATTTAGTGCTGACTGAAGATCTTTAGTCGCTCCAAGAGATGCTTGAATTAAGTGATCACAATGTACGGTTGTTGGAACGGCTACCTTATTTTTTCCAGCTTGCATAAATTGCAATAATGCCATTTGAGCGGTTGCATCTTGACAAGTTATTCTATCGGGAGCAAAATCTACATAGTCAATTCCCCTTTTATATGGGGTTTTTAATTCAGAATCCCACAAATGGGCATAAAGTATTTTTTCAGAGAGAGTTAATGGAGTTTGTTTTATAGTTCGAGCTTTATCAACTTTTGATTGAATTTTTTGATAAACCTCTAAAATCATTTCAATATTAAATGCCATTTAACCCTAATTTAGATTGCAAAAATAATGTTTATTGGTTAAAGTTCAATCTTATTAGAGATTTTATAATATAATAAGAATCGAAGATAGGACTAGCATTATAAAAGCTGGTAGAGATTTTATTAAAGGATCGTTTATTTTAACATGAAATCCTATTGCTCCAATCATAAGGCATCCAATTAAAAAGGCGCTAATATCAATTAAATTCGGAAACCATATTCCTGTAATTAATAGTGATGCTAGTGATAATTTTAATAATCCAATTAATTTCATGAACCAATTATTAAAACCATATGCTGTAAATTCTTCAGTCATATTTTGTGAATTTCCTCCTCTATATTTAGAAGGTTTTTTGAAATTCAATAACCATACGTTGAAAATTCCAATCGCAATTACAATTTGAATAATAAGCTTAATATTTTCCATCAATTATAATTTTATGTTAATTTAACCATTTAATTTAAAACTAGACAAAATGACTACCTTATTTAGGCATTCAGGAGCTATAGAAATCTTTAAAAGAACAGGTTCATTAACCAAGCTACAAAAAGCTATGTTCAGGACTTGTTTAGAAACGTATTGTTTCTTCTATATTTGCCTCTAATTTATTCAATAAAGTTTTATCTACTATTATGTTGCAATATTTCAGTCAAGATATTGATCAAATTAAAATTTCTAAAGTTCAATATTTTTCAATAGCGATTTGTTTCTTAATGAATGTTTTAGACGGAATGGATGTTCTTGTTGTTTCGTATTGTGCTCCTGC
>JAAZZF010000084.1 GCA_014239275.1 Flavobacteriaceae bacterium
AATATTTATCAAATTGGAGCTGGAATGGTTGGAAGTGCAATGGCTATTGATCTTTCGAGAAATAACAATCTTTTCCTTGCAGATTATAACCTTAAGACTCTTGAAAATATCCAATCTAGGAATCACAACATTCAAATATCTCAACTAGATGTTACTGATGAAAAATCTCTTGCAAAGTGGATTGAACCAGCTGACATTGTATTATTAGCAGTACCTGGATTTTTAGGTTATAACGCATTAAAAACAATTATCAATAGTGGGAAAAATGTAGTTGATATATCCTTCTCACCAGAGAATATATTAGACCTTAATGACCTAGCAAAAGAAAAAGGTGTGACTGTGATTGTTGATGCTGGGGTAGCTCCTGGAATTCCTAATTATCTATTAGGATATTGGGATGCACAATTAAATATTGAATCATTTGAATATTATGTGGGCGGACTTCCTAAAAACCCGCAACCTCCATTCAATTATAAAGCCCCCTTCTCGCCTATAGATGTAATTGAAGAGTATACACGGCCTGCAAGAATGTTAATAGATCATGAAGTCGTTACTGAACCTGCATTATCTGATATAGAAACAATGAAATTTGAAGATGCTGGGACATTGGAAGCATTTAACACTGATGGATTACGATCTTTACTATCAACTATGAACCATATTCCTAACCTAAAGGAGAAAACGTTGCGTTATCCTGGTCATGCAGAACTGATGCTTGAATATCGTAATAAAGGCTTATTTAATAATAACAATATTGCTGAAACATCTAAGAAATTATTTGAAGAGTGGAAATTAGATGAGAATGAAATAGAATTTACTGTTCTTGATATTATTATTAAAGGTGAGATGAAAATGATTACCTATCATTTATATGATGAATTTGATTTAACAAGTCGAACCTCTTCTATGGCACGTACTACAGGATATACTGCAACAGCTAGTATCAATTTAATTTTAGAGAATTTATGGAGTGAATATGGGGTTTTTCCTCCAGAAATGGTTGGTGCAAAACCTGGATGCATGAAATTTATTTTACAATATTTACATCAAAGAAATGTCATAATCTCAGAAAAGACTCTTTGATTTAAAGAGTTTTATGGCAAAGTCATAAGAATTATTGTAGATTTGTGACTCATGCTAAAAAAACTCTTATCATTATTTTTAGTTTTATTGATTAGTTGCGGTGGTGGTGGCGGCGGCGGCAGCGATGATGGTGGTGGTGGAACAGGACCTACTGATCCAGCGCCAGTAGCAGTTTTTTCAGGCTCTCCAGTATCTGGACCCGTACCTTTAACAGTTGGATTTTTATCTGGATCTACTAATGCAACGACTACTGTATGGGATTTTGATAATGACGGATCTCCAGACGGATCAGGTACTTCTGTGTCATATACGTATAATAATACAGGAACCTATTCTGTTTCATTGACTGTTACAGGAAGTGGAGGAACTGATACTACAACAAAGACTGATTATATTACAGTAAATGCAATTGCACCAACTGCAGCATTCTTTGGAGCACCTACATCAGGAACTCCTGAATTACGTGTTCAGTTTACAAATACATCATCGCAATATACCCAATCAAGTTGGAATTTTGGTGATGGAACAACTAGCTCAGAAGATTCACCGATTCATACTTATACTAGTGCAGGAAGTTATGATGTGTCATTAAGTGTAACTGGTGAAGGCGGATCTAATACTGCCAACACATCAGCTTATATAACATTGACTGACATTGCAACTCCAGCAATGATCTTAGATTCAAAGTATACAGATACTTCTACGGGATCTAGTATTGCATTGGATATCAAAATAATGGGTGTAACTGGCCTTGCTGCAGCACAAGCAAAGCTAACTTATGATACAAGTGCGGTAACTATTGGTGATGTTACTTCTGGTGATTTCTTGCAAGGAAATACTGACCCATTATTTATTGTTACTAAAGATGAGAGTAATGGCGAAGTAACTATTTATACCTCCTCACTATCTAGTGACCAACCAACTTCTGATGGAGATGGTGTGATTGCTACGGTTAACTTTACAATAAATGGCTCAACAAATACGAATATTAATTTTGACAGTGCCGATACTATTATGTTAGATGTAGATGGTGCAGACATTACAATTAATGGATTAGAAAACGGATACTTAATACTAGAATAACATTATGAAAAAACTACATTATATCATTGCTTTTACCATGGTTGGACTCATTGGGTTTCAGCCAGTTAAACAAAATATTACGAATTATTTAAGTGAACAAAATCGCTTAACGCAAGAAGAATTTATCAATGACTTCCTTTCTAAAAGACAGACTGTATCTTATAAAGATAGTAAAAAATTACCTAAAGCATTACGTCCAGACTTAAAAGGTGCGCATGATTATCTTATGATGTATGACCCAAACACAGGAACTATTCCAACAGAACGTATATTAGATGCTGTAGAATTTGCAGAACAAAAACGTATGAGTCTTTCTTATGAAAAAAGAATGACCGAAGTAAATTGGGTTGAAAGAGGTCCTAATACTATTGGAGGTAGAACTAGAGCAATCCTTCTTGATCCTAACGATTCTACAAACAAAAAATTATGGGCTGCAGGAGTTACCGGAGGATTATGGTATACAAATGATATTACATCTGGCAATCCAACATGGAATTCAGTAGATGGCACATGGGGTAATCTAGCAGTTGGTAGCATTAACTCAGATCCCAATGATAGTAATACAATGTATGTTGGTACTGGAGAAAGAATGGGAATTTTTTCAACATCTAGTCGTGGATTAGGTATGTGGAAAACAACAGATGGTGGTGCTACTTGGAGTCACTTAACTGCTACTGAAAATTTTAATTATGTGACTGATATCGTTGTTAGAAATGAATCGGGTACAAGTGTTGTTTATGCTGGAGTTGGTGGACATTATTATGAAGGTAAATGGCATGGATCTGCTAATACTGGTTTATGGAGATCTGCTGATGGCGGTGCTACATGGACACAAGTAATGGATACTACTTCCAATGGTACGCCTTATGAAATTATGGATTTAGATATGGGTAGCGATAACAGACTTTGGGCTGGATCGAGAACTAACGTATACGGTGATGGTGGTGGTGATATTTTTTATTCTGATGATGGTACAAATTGGACAAGATCCTCTTTAGGATTTATTGGTTCAGGAAACAGAACTATCATTGCAGTTGCCCCTTCTGATCCAAATACTGTCTATGGTATGGTTGCTAGTAGCGATACAAGAAAAATTCAATGGATTGTTAAAACAACAGATAGTGGCGCAAATTGGACTTTTTACACTGCCGGAGGCTCTGATCCATTTCCTGTAGATTCAAATGGAAATGTCTTAGGAGATGCAAACGGACAGGCTGGATATGACTTGAGTTTAGGAGTTGATCCAAGTGATCCCAATACTGTTTATGCTGGAGAGCTTGATATATTTAAAACTACTGATGCTGGCGCTAGCTGGACACAAGTAACGGGTGGTGGTGCAGGAACTGTATCAATGCACGTTGATCAACAAAATCTAAAAACTATTACAAGTAATGAAATTATTTTTTCCAATGATGGAGGTATATTTTATACAAATGATGCGGGAGCCACTATATCCAATAGAAATACCAGCTATAATGTTAGTCAATTTTATTCTGTTGCATTGCACCCTGACGCTGGAAGCCAATATGTAATTGGTGGAACTCAAGACAACGGTACTTGGACAATTAGCGGTACAGACATTCAAAGTGGGTCTCGTGTGGTTGGTGGAGATGGAGCATATACTCATATCGATCAACTTGATCCAAACTATCAATTTACTGCAACAACATATAACAGTATTTATAGAAGTACTAATGGAGGATCAAGCTTCTCCTTATACGCAAACCATGACGCAAGTGATGGAGGTGATACAGGTTTCTTTATTAATCCATCTACAATTGATCCTACTAATCAAACATTTTACTCTTCTGTAGATGCTAGCACAATTTTAAGATTAAATAATTATGCCACTTTAGCTGATAAAACACTTATGAGTGTATCTCTTGGCTCTACAGCATCAGCATTTAAAATGTCTCCACATACTGATGGAGTCCTTTTTGTTGGAACCTCATCTGGGAGAGTCTTCAAAATCACTGATGCACATACAAGCAGCTATACTGCTACTGATATTAGCGGATCTAATGTTAGTGGATATATCGCATCAATTGATATTGGAAAAGATGACAATCAAATATTAGTCACAGTATCAAATTATGGAGTGCCCTCAGTTTGGGAAACAATAGGTGGTGGTGGAGCCAATGGATGGATAGATGTTGAAGGTGATCTTGCTGATATGCCTGTTCGTTGGGGATTATATAATCCAAATAATTATAATCAAGTAATTTTAGCGACTGAACTTGGAACATGGGTTTCTGATGATATTTCTGTTTCGAGCCCTACATGGAATCCTTCAAATGACGGTTTAGCAAATGTTAGAACTGATATGTTAGTAAGAAGATTATCTGATAACGCGCTAGCTGCTGGAACTCATGGTAGGGGCTTATTTTATTCCACAGGATTCACATCTACAGCACCATTAAATGCTGCATTTACTCCTGACAAGACTTCGGGTGTATTTCCACTAATTGTGCAATTTACTGACAGATCAACAGGAGCACCTACTTCATGGGCTTGGGACTTTGGAGATGGATCCACTAGCGCAGATCAGTCTCCTTCTCATACATATGCAACTGCAGGACAATTTAATGTTTCACTCTCGGTTGGCGATGGAACCAATTCTGATGCAGTTACAAAAAACAATATTATTTGGGCAACAGCACAACAAGATACTTTATGGGAAGAAGGATTTGAAACTAACCCGTATGGTTGGGCTGATGGAAGAAGAGATGTACATGCATTTGGCTATATAAATGCTAATAATGACGCTGATGATTTTTCATGGTGGTATTATACTGCTGGATATGGAGCAGCAGATGATAGTCACTGGATGGCTGGTTTAGGATATGCTGGAGCTGGAAATGCTGATGATTGGTTAATTAGTCCAAAACTTTGGTTAAGACCTGGAACAGATAATATTTTAAGTTTTTATACTAATATGAATGGGGGTGCAGAAGATTATGATGTTTTACTATCACCTTCTGGAGGAACCTCTATTGAAGACTTTACAGTCACGCTTGCTAACATTGTGGCTGAGAATACAGGTAGTTGGACACAACAATCTTATGATTTAACTGCATATGCAGGAACAGATATAAGGGTTGCAATACATGTTACTACATCTAACCAACAATATGCATTCTGGGATAATTTTACAGTTACAGCTGGACAGTTAAGTTCAGATGGTGCTCCACTTGCACCTCAAGGCGTATCAGCTGAACCTGAACTAGTGTATGATGCGGCTAATGATATATGGAATCCTAGTGATGACGGTGTAGCTATCTTCTGGAATAGAAATGGAGAATCAGATTTTGCTTCTTATAATGTTTATGGTAGCTTAACAGATAACTTTACTCCTGATAGCGGTAATTTGCTCGGTCAAGGTACACTTGGAAATATTGATTCTGAACATTTTTATACATCTCCTTCTACTACGCCTTGGCCTGATACGACATTCGTCTTTAGACAAACTTTTGGAGTAGATTCACTGCTTCATGATAATTTAAGTCAAGGAGAAAAATGGTACTATAAGGTAGGAGCAGTTGATAGTGATGGAAATGAAACTATTTCTGATCAAGTAAGCTATATATTAGATAGCACTGGTCCAACTGCTGGTACATTTACAATCAATGATTTACAGGATAGTGAATATGTAAGAAGTACTTCTGATATCACAATCAGCGTTGATGGTTGGTCAGATAATGTTGGAATAGCATACTATTACATGGGTATTGGAACAACCGATCAAGATCTTGAAGCAGATGTTGTATTCTATGAAAATGTTGGTTTAACCAATTTAACATTGACTGGATTAACTCTTGATGATTATACCAAATATTATCTTAAAGTTGCTGCATTTGACGAAAGTGGCAATAACTCAGATGCTGTTATTAGTGGATTTACAACCTATACGACGATGCTAGGTGATTATGATAATGACTGGGATGTAGATGTTGAAGACTTGAATTCTCTTGTAAATGCATGGCCAAATGTTGATATTGGACCAGCAACAGGTACTAGTCCTTATCTTACACCAACACTAGATAGTACATGTGATGTTTATGATATCAGTGTATTTACTAGAAACTGGCAGTGGACTAAAGCTCAAGGTAAGACCTCAGAATCTCAAGAGCAGCAAAAGTTTAATCCAATTGACTTTCCTGCAGAATTATTTGGTAATCAAATTAAGATTACTCTTCCAGACGATATTACTGCTGGACGATTTGAAATTGTCAATGAAGGCAATGTATATCAATTCTCTGTAGCGAAGAATAATCAGAGTATGATTATACTAGAAAACAATGATAGTCTTGAAGAGAGTTATGAATTTGAATTTGGTAGACTATCTCAAGATGAAAAAGAATTATTTATCTATATTGATGGAGATGCGCCTAGATCTACGGTTGAAATTAGTTATCAACTATTCTCTAAAGATGGGGCAGCTGGTAATGGTATAATGGAACTTGGTACTCCAGATGAATTTAAACTCTATCAAAATTATCCAAATCCATTTAGTAATCAGACAACATTACAGTATGATGTAGCAGAAGCAACTTCTGTTAAGATTTATATCTACAATACATTGGGACAATTAGTGAAAACAATTGATCAAGGCGAGAATGGTGTAGGAACTTATACTGTAGAATGGGATGGTAAGAATGATGATGGCGATACATTAAGTAGTGGTGTATACTTCTATCAACTTCGTACAAAAGATTTTAATAAGACCATGAAAATGTTACTTGTTA
>JAAZZF010000085.1 GCA_014239275.1 Flavobacteriaceae bacterium
TGTTTTTTATTAATATGAAGTATTCCATCCCATAAACCTTTAGACATGTTTTTTATTGGATCCATTGGTAATAATTTTCTTCCTTCTACCTGAAATGTTAAGTTTTCACCTGATCTTTTTATCATTCTTGCTGGAGTATTTAAAAAAATTGCTGAACCACCTGAATAAACAAATTCATTTACTGCTTCAATAGTTTCATTAAAATTGGTATCTGTTTTGGAATTAACTGAGACAATATTTCCATCATTAGATGATACTTCCGATATTTTATTATCAAATATTAAAACAGGAATATTTGTTTGGGTGTCTTTACTGAATTTTTGATATTTAATGTTATTTTCATTTAAATAGTTAATTATCTTTGGATTATTATTAATTATAGCTACTTCCAATTTACTATTGGATTTTAATTGATCAAATACATTAAATTTTCTCTCAGAAGAAGCTATAAAATTGTTGTTTATATCTCTAATTTGACCATATATAATATATTCTCCTGATTTATATTGATCTTCAATTGAAAAATCATATAGGTTAGAAACTCCATTTTTAAGTTTCAGAGGAGTTTTATTAGACTTTCTATATATAATTTTATTTCCTTTTTTTATTATAATATTGACATTAACATTTATATTTTGTCTTTCATTTATTCCAATGAATTCTAAATCTATTTTCTCATTTTTATAATAGTTTCTTTTATTGGTTCTTATTACTAATAAATTCTCCTGATTCGCTTCTTTTGTTTTGTAATAAGCATCACCTTTTGGATTTCTCCATAAATCCAGAAGTCCAGCCCCAATTACCCAATCTCCTGCAGTTAATGCATGCACACAATAACCAATCACATTAGGGTTTGATCTTATTGCCTCAATCATTCTTTTATTAGCGATTCCATGAACTTTTTGTTGAAGTTTATAAAAATCTTCTGTTTTATTAAAAATTTTATTAAGACCCGTTTCCTTTAAAGCTTTTTTAATTTCTTTATTATAATTGATGTGATATAAATATGGATAAGTAATAGGATTTCCCTTTTCTCTAAATCTCAATTCATTTTCTTCAAGATTTGGTAAACTACCATATCCTATTTCTGAAACATAGGAGGGAAGGTTTGGTAATACATTTCTTCCAGGAGTTTTAGCAAATAAATTTTTTTGTTTATTTCCTTCCTTAGTATTTCCAATTGTC
Organism: Flavobacteriaceae bacterium; assembly: GCA_014239275.1. GTDB lineage: Bacteria > Bacteroidota > Bacteroidia > Flavobacteriales > Flavobacteriaceae > MAG-121220-bin8. The sequence goes on from JAAZZF010000085.1 coordinate 1,186, forward strand.
AGAAAGCCATCAAATATATCTTTGTTAATGTTTGGACCAGGATAATTATGAATATCATTAAACTTAATGGGAGTATTATTATAAGGAAGAAATAGATTTGCTCCTTCTGCCCATCCTCCTGATTCATCTAATATCATTCTTGTTGGATCAAGTTTTCGAGCCTTTAAAGCCATGGGTTTTAACATATTAGCTAAAACTGGTCTTCTAATTTCATTAAATAGTTCCCATTGTACAATAGAAACATGATTTCTGTCTCTTAAAATACTTTCTGTAATTTCATTTTCAACTCTTCTTGGAAGATAAGGTGTTTCAATAGGCATATCCATACATTCAATTGCCATACTTCCTACTGTTAAAACACCTAGGGAATCCGCAATTTTTAACCACATTGGTGGTGGTGGTTTTCTCCATGGTCTAATCATGTTAAAGCCAGCCTTTTTAGCCATCATAATTTCTTTGATTACCATTTCTTTTGAGTCGGGATGAGCCAACTTAATGGGATATAGGCCTTCAAAAAAAGCAGCTTTTAAATAAATTGGTTTATCATTTAAATAAAACCTGTCATCTTTAACTGTAAACTCTCTAAATCCAAAATTTTCAAATACTATATCTTCAGTCTTGTCTTTTATTTTTATATACGATTTTATTTTATATAAACTAGGATTATTTGGTGACCATAATGATATCTCATTTAATCTTATTATTTGAGATATTTTATTAATTCCCGGTTGTAATAATATTTTAGTTTCTTGTTTATTTATTTCAACACCTTTATTATTGAAAATCTTGTTTATTAAAATTGTATTTTTTTCTTGGGTGTATTTATTTACTATTTTGAAATCTATTTCCGATTGTTTTTTATATATATCAGGTTTTATAAATAAATCTTCAATTATTATTTTTCCTGTACTTTCTAAATATACATTTTGCCAAATTCCTCCTGTATAAGAGCCTCTCCACTGTGGAGTTTCCATTTGCCCCATTCCATCAATAACTTTCTCTTGAATGGTTATTGGACCTACAACCCTTAATATAAGAGTGTTGGTTGAATCATAATTTAAAATATGCTCTATATTGAATTTAAAAGGAGAAAAACCTCCTTCATGATATCCAAGTGCATTATCATTTAAATACACTTCGGAAAGATAATTTACAGCATCAAAATTTAAAAAAATTGTATTTTTTTTTAAATCACTAGAAATCTTAAAAGTTTTTTTGTAATAAGAAACCCCCTCATAATCTTTTTTATATTCCTCCCAACCGCTAGGAACATTTATTTTTTCAGATTGAGATTTTTTAAAACCCTCGATTGTATGGAGTTTTATATTTCTTCCATCATTGTTTTCATCATAGATGATTTCCCACTCTCCATTTAATGAAATTTGATTTTCCCTTTCTTGAGAAAATGAGAAAACAGATAATAAAATAAAAAATAATAAAAAGCTTTTTTTATTCATCTTTTTCAATAGTTTTTAATCCATTTGGAATAACTGGATAGGTAATTTCTTTTAATATTTTTACCATTTCATCTCTTTTTGGATGAGATTTATTAAACAATAAGTTATCCCATTCTTTTGGATCAGAACTATTATTATATAATTCTTCTTTTCCTGAATTATATATAATATAACGCCAATCTTTAGTCCTTACAGAGTAATGATGATTTGACGGAATATCCTTGTTTTTATCAGAAGAATATACAACCGTGAGTGCTGCTTTAGGTCCATTCCATTTTTCTGTTTTTGGATTTTTTAAAAATGGTTTTAAACTATAGCCATCCAATGGTTTTCCTAATTCATTTTTTATGGTATTGTTATCCAATCCAGCCAAATCTAATAGTGTGGGGTACACATCTATTAATGAGACAGGATGTTGCACTTTAGAATTAGCTTTAGTTAATCCAGGAACTCTTATGCTCATAGGAATTCTAGTACTTTCTTCCCATAATGAGTTCTTATAAACATGATCTTTTTCTCCCATAGTCCACCCATGATCACTAACTAAGACAACAATTGTATTATCTTTCAGTTTAGTATTATTAATAGCCTTCATTACTTGTCCTACATTGTCATCAACTGCTGCAACACATGCAAGATATGCCTGAGTGAATCTTTTTAAACCTTCATTAGGATCTTCATATGAATTAACTAAGTTTTCATACATTTCAATTGATCTTGTTCTTCTTGCTTTAGTTTCAAATTGATCTACATAATGTAAGTAGGTATCATCTTTATCATTTTTCTTAATGTTTGCTAATTGAACCTTTTCTAATGGGTACATATCAAAATATTTTTGAGGAACTATTAGAGGAGTATGAGGTCTTAAAAACCCAACAGCAAGAAAAAAAGGGTTTTCGTCATTAGACTCTGCAAGTTCATTTAACCTTTTTTCAGCCCATTGAGCATTGATTTCATCAGGAGTTAGATCTCTATCATGCTCTGAATTATATTTGAACTCTTTATAAGCTCTAGATCCCCCATAAGCCCATGAAATTTCTTCTCCATCTATTTTTAATCCATTTACATTTTTTAATGGGCCATAAGATCCATCAATTTGACCCCCAGCCATATTCAATCCACCCACTACCTTATTTACTCGATATGGCTTTGGCACATCAGGATGAGAAATTCCTCTTTTCCCTTTTTTATGTTCCCCTTTATAAGCAACGGGTCCATAATCAGCTGCATGTTCAAATTCATTCCACATATCTAACTTGTTTTTATGCATAATCTTACCACTTCCTATAACATTATACCCATTTTCTTTAAATTTTTCCATTATGGTTTTAGTGTTAACAAGTACTTCGTTTTTAAGCCAAGATGCTTGCCAGAAATTAGAAGATTTGTGAGGGTAAATTCCAGTCATCATACTTGCCCTTGAAGGACCACACATTGGATCATTTGAATATGCATGTTGAAATGAAACTCCAGATTTAGCTAATTTTTTAATATTTGGAGTTACTGCTTGTGGATGACCATTAAATTCTTCGGGATAATCATTAAGATCATCTATCATTATCAGCACTATATTAGGTTTGGGTTCTTTATTACTATCACATTTAATAATAAAAAAACATAAAGAAATGCTGAGAATAGAAAATATTGTTAATTTTTTCATCAGTATATTTATGGTTTATGTATTAAATTTAGAGTTTTTATTTATAAAAAACACAGAGTTGTTTGCTGTTTTTATAAAAATATTTAATTCAAA
>JAAZZF010000086.1 GCA_014239275.1 Flavobacteriaceae bacterium
ATTAATAAAATTCACTATTTAAAATATTTATTATACTTAAAATAAGAAAAGAAACCTAACAGAAAAACAAATACTGCTGAGTAGTAAACAAAATCAGGAGTTATAACCTTATCTCCACTAGCATATGAATGTAACCCACTTAAATAAAAATTAACTCCAAAATAAGTCATCATAATTGAAGCAAAAGCTATAATAGACATTAAATTAAACATCCATTTTCCCTTTAATCCTGGAATTATTCTCATATGTAGTATAAAAGCATAAATCATGATACTAATCAAAGCCCATGTTTCTTTTGGATCCCATCCCCAGTATCTTCCCCAGCTTTCATTAGCCCATTGTCCTCCAAGAAAATTCCCAATGGTTAACATGATTAAACCTACGGTTAAAGAAAGTTCATTAATTATTGTTAACTCTTCTAAGTTTAATTTAATCTTCTTTTTATTTTTTTCATTTGTTATAAGCATAAGAATTAATGATACTATTCCTAAAATCATTCCTAAAGTGAAGGGGCCATAGCTTCCTACAATTACAGAAACATGAATCATTAACCAATAACTATCAAGTACAGGAACTAAATTTGCTATTTCTGGATCCATCCAATTCCAATGAGCTATCATTAAAATCATTGAAGCTCCAAATGAGGTTGCTGCAATTGTAAGATTAGATTTTCTAGAAAAAGCAATCCCCATGGCAACTGTAGCCCAAGCAACATAAATCATAGATTCATATGCATCACTCCATGGAGCATGACCTGAAATATAAGCCCTAGCTAAAAGTCCTAGTGTATGCAAAATAAATAATCCAACAATAGTGTATTTTGATACTTTTATAAGAAACTTTATGTATTTATTTTCATTAAAAATTTGAAAAATAATTAAAGCAAACATAAGAGTTCCTACATACATATACCAACTAAAAAGTTTCTTAAAAACATCATACTTATTATACATTATTTCTGCTTTTATTTTATCTTCAGAAGGAAGAATATTAGATCCATATTTGGTTTGAAAACCTTTAATACTCTCCAAAAGTTTTGTTGAATTATTATAATTTCCTGTTTCTATGTCATTTTCTAAAGCGCCAAAATAAAGCGGCAAAACATTTTTTACATATAAAGAATCAACACCACTAAAATCATTTGGTTCAATATCAGAAAAGGAAACCCATTTATTAGTAGAATTATTAGGGATAGGAAAAATTCTTAAAACCTTTCCTTCAAAAGCAGAAAAAAGTAAATTAACCTTTCTATCAGTTTCTATAAAATCCGATTCAAATTTATTAGGTAAAGAAGATTTATATGCTTTTTCTAAAAACTCAGAAATTTTATAGTTACCCTCATCATCAAAAAAATCAATAAATGATGCATATTTTTGATTTTTGTCAATTCCAATAACATTTCTGATACTATCATTTCCTCTATTTAAATAAATTAGAGGAACATTATACCAAAGAATAGGATTTTTTGTAATTGAAATCAAAACTTGATCAGCACTTAATTCTTTATAGGTATCTGACTTGCTTACTTTTCTTAAAAGTTCTGAAGCAAAAGTATTTAAAGGTTTCATACGCCCTCCTGCATCTTGAATAACAAGGCTACCAAAATCAGCTGCATGCTCTAAACTTACAGGTTTATTTATAATTAAGGAATCTGTTTGATTCAATAAAGTTTGAGTATGTTGGTGGTCATTTTGAGCATAAAAAGCTGATGAAAAAAGGATCATTAAAATAATTAAAGCATCTTTCTTAATTTTAACCCTTTCCAACTTAATAGTTAAATCTTTAAAACGAGTTCTACCAAAAAACATGATTCCTAATAGTCCAATATAAAGAAGGAAATATCCTATATAAGTAATAAGAGTACCAAAATAATCATGGTTTACAGAAAGAACTGTTCCTTTTTCATCAGGATCAAAAGAAGCTTGAAAAAATCTATATCCCTTATGATTTAAAATATTATTCATATATATATCAAAATCAAAAGTAGGATCATCAATTACCGTTACTTTACTTTTAAAACTACTATAACTCTTCTCAGTTCCAGGATATTTTTCTGCTATAAAATCATTAAGTTTTATTTCAAAGGGAAGAGATTTTTCTAAAGAACCATATTTTAAGGAAAAATCTAAATTTCCTACTTTAACTTTTTTAGGTTGATTTACAATTCCTTTTCCACCCAATAAGCCAACTACTCTAGATTCTCCATTTGTAGAAATCTTAACAAATAATCCATCTTGTTGAGTAACTTCATTATTAGATTTAACAATTTCAAATTTTCCATTTATAATATTTTCTGGAAAAACGAACTGTAAACCAGCAGCATTATACAGTGATCTTAAAATTAATGGCTGATTAGAATTTATAATCAAATCTCCTTGCATCTGATCAGCCATTCTCATATAATTACCTTCAAATGGGCTATTTATAAATAATTCTCCATCTATATAATTTATATTAATAGCACCCTTTGTGTCATTGTTAAGAGCAAATAAAATATTATGAATAACTGTTACTTGACCAGATTTTAGATAATGATCATGCCTGCTTCCATTACTAGCTTCAACAATTTTTAAATAATCTTCACCATTTAAATCATGAACTAGATCCTCTTTAGCGCTCTCTAAAAAATCAATGTATTCAATTGAAAAATCTTGATCATTAAAATCATAGTTCCAATTAAAATAATTTTTTGTTTTTTCAGAAATTAACAAATCATCTTCTAAAGATTTTCTTAAAGGTTGACCATCAATTTCTCCATCAACATAAACAGTTAAATAAGTTTTTTCAGATAAAAATGTATTAGAAGAAGTATTTTCTCTAATGGGCATTACCCCTTCAAAACCTATATATCTAGTGATACCTGCGCCAAGAATTATTAGAATCCAAGATATATGTAAAAGTAAAACTGGCCATTTTTTAAGGCTAAATAAATTATACCTTTTAATATTTAGAGTAAAACTAATGATGAAAAAAACCATCATTAACTCAAACCACCAAGCGTTATATATTAAAATTTTAGCTGTTGTTGTATTATAATAACTTTCTACAAAAGTTCCTATTCCCATCGAAAGAGGAAATAAAATGAATAAAATCGCAGTAAATCTGGTTGAAATTAAAAAAGAAATTAATTTTTTACCCATTTGTTAGTAAAGTTACAATCCTTATTGTCTTGATTAATATTAATATATGTTTCTTCAATTTTCTCAATCATCCAGTTTTGAATTTTTTTTAATTGCTTTTCTTTTAAAGCTAAATCTTTAATTTTAATATAATCCTGAGAATAATCAGCAATATGTTCATCAAACCTATTGCTTACTTTAATTATTTTATATTTTTTAATTCCTCTCTTGTCTTCTTCAAGTAATGGAAAAGATATTTCATTGTCTTTAAGCTTTTGAGCTTGTCCATATAAGACTGGGTCCATTTTAGTAAGTTCAAATCTAGTATCTCCAGTTGTTGGATTTATTAAAACTCCTCCATTATTTTTAGTTTCTTCTTCATCAGAAGAAGCTTTTGCAGCCTCCTCAAAAGTTAAATCTTTGTCAACTATTCTCTTTCTTATTATGTCTATTTTCTTCTTTGCTTCACTAAGAGCATCGTTGGTAATTTCTGGAATCAATAAAATATGTCTTACGTCAACTTCTTGTCCTCTAATTCTTTCTACTTTAACAATATGCCATCCAAACTCTGTTTTAAAAGGAACTGAAATTTCACCTTCTCTTAATCTGTAGGCAGCATCTCTAAATTCTTTAATCATCATAGGACGATTTCTGTTCATGGTCATCTTCCCACCAGTAGCTCTAGATCCAGGATCTTGAGAATATAAAATAGCTTTAGTTGCAAATGAAGAACCGTTAACAACTATATCATTTCTAATACTTTCTAATCTTTTAATTACTTTTTGATTGTCTTCTTCAGAAACTTTTGGTTTAACGACAATTTGAGCTATCTCAAGCTCCGCTCCGAAAACTGGTCTTTCATACTTGGGAATTGAATTGAAAAATTGACGAACTTCCTCAGGTGTGATTTCAATTTCATCAACTATTTTTATTTGCATTTTTTCAGATAATTGATTTATCTTATTTATTTCAAAAAGTTCTGTTCTAAAGGATTGTTCATCTCTTTTTTTATAAAACTCTAAGACTTTTTCTAAGCTTCCCAATTGATCAACAAAATAATCAATTGTTCTATCAACATATGAATAAATCTGATTGTTATCTACTTCTAAACTATCTTGTTCTGCATGATGAGCATAAAGTTTATCTTCCATTAATTTTCCAAGTAGACTACATCTGCCTATGTTTTCAGTTGAAACTCCTTGAGATTGAAGATCAATTAATGTTTTGTCAACATCTGACTCTAAAATAACATAATCACCAACCACTGCAGCTACTCCATCAATCTTAATTCTATCTTCATTATTTAAAGTAGATAAATTAGATTGAGAATATCCCAAAAACATGAATTGAAATATAAAAAATGGTAAAAAATATTTCTTAATTATTTTCATAAAACTCGAGTTCTTTTTTTTGTAATGCATCTTCAATTAAATCTTTTTCAAAATCACTAACAAATTTCAATTTCTTTTTGTTTAATAAAATTTGTTTTAATGTTGGTTTGATGTAATCTAAAGGAGCTACATCATTCCTAAAAACTGATTTATTAATTTTTATCAAATATAATTGTAATGAATCTTCTAATTGATAAAATAAAGATTTTTTTATGATTTTATTCTTAATATAAGTTTTAATATCAGGAAATTTAGAAAAGAAAAGATCTTTATTGATCCAAATAGAGTCATTTAATGAAAATGATGAAAACTGTAAAGAAATAGAATCAAGAAAAACAACATCATCTTTATTGAATCTTTTAAACCTGTTTCTAACATCTTTAATATTATAATTATCTCCAGATATTTTTATATATCTGGCTTTAACCAAATCCTGATTTAATTTGAAATTTGACTTATTAGTAATGTAATAATTCTCTATTTGGTTATCTAAAATTATAGTATCCATAGACGCTTTAACCATTTTTTCTTGATAATAATGAGAAAACAAGTCACTTTTATATGATTCAACTAAATTTAAAAGATTTTTTTGTTCTTCAATATCTAAATTTATTAGAGCTTTATCATTCAAAATATGGTTTTTAGCCCAATTAGTAATTTGATTATTTACATAAATGGTGCTATCCTCTTTAGATAGATTTATTGGCATATTATCTTGAATATCCTCATAAAACAAATATTTATCCTGCATTCTAGCTATAGCTAAACTAGGTTTATTAGAAAAGTATTCACAATTAATGAAAAACAAAAAAGAGGTTAATACAAAAAATGATTTTCTTAAACTCACAATAATTTTATCTAGAATAATTTGGAGATTCTTTAGTTATCATCACATTGTGAGGATGACTTTCTTGTAACCCAGAACCAGTAATTTGAATAAACTTAGCTTTATTCTTTAATTCATTTATATCCTTGGTTCCACAATAACCCATTCCAGATCTTATTCCTCCAATAAATTGATGAATACTTTCAAACAAATCTCCTTTATAGGGAACTCTTCCAACTACACCTTCCGGAACTAGCTTACTAGAATCATTAACAGAATCTTGGAAGTAACGATCTTTACTTCCTTTTTGCATAGCCTCTATTGATCCCATGCCTCTATATGTTTTAAATTTTCTTCCCTCGTATATAATAGTTTCTCCTGGGGATTCTTTTGTCCCTGCTAAAAGAGAGCCTAACATGACACAATCAGCACCTGCAGCAATAGCTTTGGTAATATCTCCTGTATATTTTATTCCTCCATCTGCTATTAGTGAAACACCTGTTCCTTTTAATGCCTCTGAAACTTCGTTAATAGCTGAAAGTTGAGGATATCCAACTCCAGCTATAACCCTTGTTGTGCATATCGACCCAGGGCCAATACCAACTTTTACTCCATCAGCTCCAGCATTTACTAAAAATGCTGCTGCTTCTTTAGTTGCTATGTTTCCAACAATAATATCTATATCAGAAAATTTTCTTTTTACTTTTTTTAGTAAATCAACTACTCCTTTAGAATGACCATGAGCAGTATCTATAACAATTGCATCAACTCCTGAATTGCATAATGCTGTACATCTTTCCATTGAATCATCAGATATACCGATGGCAGCAGCTACTTTTAAACGACCATAAGTATCTTTATTTGAAATTGGTTTTAGTGAAATTTTTTGAATATCTCTAAAAGTAATCAAACCTATTAATTTAAACTCTTTATTTACAATTGGAAGCTTCTCAATTTTATGTTTTTGTAAAATTATTTCTGCCTCTTTCATAGTTATTCCATCCTTTCCAGTTATAAGATTTCCTTTAGACATTATTTTAGACAAAGGTTTTTGATTATCATTTTCAAATCTCAAATCTCTGTTTGTTACGATACCAATTAACTTATGATTCTTATTCACTATAGGAATTCCCCCAATACTATATTCTTTCATATAATTTTTAGCTTGAGAAACTAAAGCTGTATCAGGTAGTGTAACAGGATCTAAAATCATTCCTGATTCAGATCTTTTAACTTTCTTAACTTTCTCTGCTTGAAGATCAATGGACATACTTTTATGAATTACTCCTAAACCACCCTCTTGAGCCATAGCTATAGCCATCTTACTTTCTGTAACGGTATCCATTGCAGCAGAAACAATTGGAATATTTAAATTAATTTTTCTAGAGAATTTGGTTTTTAAATCTACTTGATTTGGTAAAAATTCAGAATAGGATGGTACTAATAAAACATCATCATATGTTAATCCAATTCCAGTAAATTTATTTTGAAGATTACTCATAGCAATTAACTTAACAATTAATTGCATGCAAATATAACAAAATTTGCAGGATTTACGTTTTTAATACAGATATCCAACTAACTTAAAGACGGCTGCCAGTCAAAACACAACATACCATGAGAAGCTGATTCAGGGTGACCACAAGAGTCCATATGAAATGAGCTGCAGTTAGTACAATTAGAGTCCCTAGTAAAAACCTCTTTAAAGCTATGACTATCGCATACATTAAAAACATCAACTTGTGTATCATGTTTAGAACATGTTAAGTTGTTTATAAGGTTTTCACAGTTTAAGCAAGTATTATTAGTTCTTATACTCATAATAATAATTTTAGTTAAAAGTAGAGCAAAGATTGTTTAGAATGAATTTAAATTTTTTAATGAATTGCTATTTAAAAAAATTACTACATAAAGAATCAAAAAATATTAGATCTTCTGAACTATAATCAATATATATATATTCCATTTTTTTTATGGGTTTTTTAGAAAAGAAATACCAATTATTATTGTTTAATTTTCCTTTAATTTTATATTCCTTTCCTTGAAAAAAACATTTTTCAACAAGAATTTTATTAATAGATTTTTTTACAATTTTAATATTTTCTGGTCTTAAATAATATGTTTTATTATTAATTTCAATTTGATTTAAATCTCCTAATATTTTAGCACAGTAACAATTAGCAGGTTCACAATACATGTTAATTGGATCATCGTATTGTTGTAAAACTCCTGCTTTAAATATTAAAATCCTATCAGCTATATTCAATGAATCGTTAATGTCATGTGTAACTAAAACAGTTGTTGTCTTTGTCTCTTTGATAATTTTATAAATCTCATCTCTTATTGAAAGTTTTATGTTAGAATCTATATTGCTAAAAGGCTCGTCAAGTAATAACAAATCTGGTTCTCTAATAAGTGCCCTTGCAATACATGCTCTTTGCTGTTCACCACCAGACAACTCATGCGGATATCTATACAATAAATCCTGTAATCCTGTCAAAGCGATCATATAATCAAATTTCTTAAAGTATTTATTTTTTAAATTAAAGGTTACATTTTCTTTTAAGTTTAAATGAGGAAAAAGAGGATAATCCTGAAATACAAACCCTATTTTCCTGTCTTGAGGTTTTACAAAAATGCTTCCATTATTTAAAATTTTATCATTTAGTGAAATCATTCCTGAATTAATTTTTTCTAAACCAGAGATACACTTTAAAAAAGTTGTTTTACCCGAACCACTTTCACCTATAAAAGATATTATTTCACCTTTTTTAACCGAAAAGTTCAATTTCTTTATAATCGGAGAATCTTCGTTGTAATATTTAACTAAATCTTTTACTTCAAGATACATTGATCTGTTTATTTATTACATTTTTTAAAATCAATAATAATGTACTACCAATAATAATAATCATTAGAGAATATATTGCAGATAGTGGTATCATTTCTTCAATAGCAAATTCATAAGTTTGAGTTGCTAATGTATCAAAATTAAAGGGTCTTAAAATTAACGTAATAGGCAACTCTTTCATAAGATCGATAAAAGTAACAATAAAAGCTGTTATCAATGCAAACTTATTTATAGGTAAATGAATTTTCTGAAGAAGTTTTAATGGGCCTAGACCTAAATTTTTTGCAGTATCATCATAGGATTCTGGATGCTTTTCTATACTTGACTTAATTGGAGATTTTCCAACAGCTAAAAATCTAATAGTATATGCATATATTAAAAGAAAAAATGAACCTAAAAATGTGAAGGAAGTAAATAGATTATCAACAAAAGAGAATAACATTATTAAACCCAATCCAATTACTGCTCCGGGAATAGCATATCCCATGGAAATTGATTGGCTAATAAAATAATTAACTCTTGATTTAGAAAATTTTTCTACAAAAAGAAAGAATAGTGCAATCAAAACAATTAATGAAGCAGATATAGTTGAAACTGTAACTGTATTAAATGTTAATTCTAATAAATCCTTAAAATCAATTATTTTAAAAGAAGTAAATACATTATTTAAAATAAAAATAAATGGAATAAAAAACCCAAATAAAAATGGAATAAAACAAGCAGATATTGCAAAAAATTGATTTTTACCTTGTAAATAAGATAATGTTTGAATTTTAGTATTTATACCATAATACAATTTAGTTTTTGAATGATAATATTTTTCAATATAAAAGAAGAAAAAAACTACAATTAATAATATAACTGAAAGCTGAATAGCTGTTCCAATATCTCCCAATGAAAACCATGTTCTAAATATTCCAGTTGTAAATGTATTTACACCAAAATATTTAACAGCACCATATTCATTAAGAACTTCCATTAAAACAAGGAATAAACCAGAAAAAATAGCAGGTCTAGATAATGGTAAAATTATTTTAACAAATGTTTTAAATGAAGATAAACCTAGATTTTTAGAAATATTTATGTAATTCGCACCTAATAAACTAAAAGAAACTCTTGATGCTGTATATATATATGGGTATAAAGCTAAAGCTAATATAATCCCTAAAACTTCAATTTGGAGGTAATCTTGATTAAAGATTATCGAAGTCTCATAAAAATATTTTCTTAAAAAACTTTGAATAGGGCCTGTATAACTTAATATATCACTATAAGTAAATGCCATTATATAAGATGGAATAGCAAGGGGAAGATATAATACAATATCTAAAAAAAATCTTCCTTTAAAATTATAATTGCTTATAATCCATGCAGGAATAATTCCAAATAAAAGCGAAAAAAAAGAAGTAATTATAATTAAATAAAAAGTATTAAACGTGTAATCTAAAAGTATTGTATCCCATAAATAAGTAAAAGAGTTACCCTCTAAAGAAAAAAGTTTATAAAAAAGAGTAAAAATTGGAAGTAATAATAAAATTGCAATAAAGACACTTCCAATAATCCATCTTTTATTTTCAATAAATAATATTTTTTTTATTTCCAACCTGTTTTATCAAAAATACGAATAGCTTCCTCTCTAAATTTACCTAACATATTTAAATCTAGTTTATCTTTTCTAAAAGTACCCCAATTCTGAACAATCTCTGATGGTTTAACATTTGGGTTAGCTGCATATTCATAACTATTATTTACATATGTATTTTGTGCTTCCTCACTAGTTAAGTATTCCATTAATTTAATAGCATTATCCTTATTTGGAGAATTTTTAGCTAAACCAATCCCTGAAACATTAATATGACTTCCTCTTTGACCATTACCTTGATTTGGAAAAAATACAGACACAGATTTTCCAGCATTCAATTCCTCTTCCTTTTCAGAAGATAAAAGAAGCCCAATATAATAGGAATTTACAATAGCTATGTCACCTTGACCAGCAGCAATAGCTTTAACTTGATCTCTATCGCTTCCCTTTGGATCCCTAGCAAAATTCTTAACTATACCCTCAGACCAATCAGAAGCAGCATCACTACCAAGGTTTGCTACAATAGAAGACATTAAAGCTTGATTATAAGCATTTGAAGAAGATCTAACCAGGATTCTTCCTTTCCATTTTTCATTTATTAAATCTTCATAAGTAGTCAAATCACTTTTTTTAACTCTTTCATTACTATATACAAGTATCCTAGCTCTATATGTTATTGGAATCCAAAATCCATTTTTATCTTTTAAATCATCAGATACGTTATTATCTATTTTGGAATTAGAAATTTTTTGAAGCAAATCTAAACTAGCAGCTTTTTGAAGTTTTCCTGTATCTACAGTAATAAATAAATCCGCAGGACTATTTTCTCCTTCGTTTTTTAATCGTTCAATTAACTCATCTGCATTAGCTTTAATGACATTAACTTTTATTCCAGTTAACTTTGTAAAATTTTCATATTGAATCTTGTCTACCGAGTAATGTCTTTGGCTATATAAATTTACTTCATTTGATTTTTTTTCAGTTGTAGAACAACTTAATAATAATGAACACATTAATATGGTGTAAAATATATTTTTCATTTAATTTTTATTTAGAATAGTTTATTTATATAGGATTCAATTATGGAATCAATTTGATTTTTTTGATTAATATCTTTATAAAATAAAGTCCTATAAAGAGGTGTATTGTTAACTGATTTTTTTAAGCTAAGTGTTTTATTATTACTGTATAATTGTGCCCATTTATTTCTTACATGTTCCCATTTTACTTTATTTTTATCCCACCATTTTGCAGCAGATGTACATTTACTATCATCAACTTTCACATAACTATTACGTCCTTTTTCATATGCTAAAATTTGATCTTCTTCACCTTCTTTTCTAATCACTTTAGCATTATTTTGATCATGTATCCAACCATTTTTAGTGATTTCTTGTCTATTTCCTCTAATTGTAACATTATAGTCACTTCTTTTGCTGTATTCTCTTCTTGGAAGCGGGGCAAATGTTATATTTTCCCAATAGCTCTTTCCATCCACATGAACCCAAGATCCGGAACCCTCATATCTGGGACTGTCATCAACCTGAAAAACTTTTTGGGTCCATTGTCCTTTAACTTGTTTTTTATCCTTTTTTACATAATTCCATTTGTTGTCATGATCATAAATATAAAATTCCGTATTCTGATAAAGCCAATCTTGTCTCCAATGTTTAATAATTTGTGTTTCTTCTTGACCTAGACTAATTAGAATATGTTGAATGGACACCATGTCTTTATCTTCGTTTATCAATTGAGCCCACTCAAGACCTACAGATCTATGATTTTTTGAAGGTTTGTATTGTTCATCATCAGTATTAATAAATGTTTCCGCAAAATTAAATCTTACTTCAAAACAACCACACATTTCTTTAATTGAATTAATATCTTTTTTCTTTTTTGTTTGTGCTTGTATAAATGATATCATCATCATCATAAAAAATGTATATATTATTATTTTCTTCACTTATAATTTTATTTCAAAAATAATATATCAGAGTTTCTAATACAAGGTTATTTTTAATTATTCTAAATAAAAATAAGAATTAAGAATATATGTTATTGACTATCAATTACTTATAACGAGAAAAAAGTTTGGTAGCTTCATTATAGCTAGACTCAAAATGTAATGCATTGATATTCAGGGGAATATTTTGTGAATTGAAATAAGTTATTAATTTCTCTGTTGGAAAGTTTCCAGTAAGTTCATCTTTCGCCATTGGGCATCCTCCATATCCTTGTATCGCACTATCGAACCTAATACATCCTGCTCTATAGGCAGTATCTATTTTTTCATGCCATTTGTTTGGTTTTGTATGAAAATGTGCACCAAATTCAATTGTAGGATAGTTAATAACTGCATTTGAAAAAACAGTTTTAATATCTTCTTTTTTTGCAGCTCCAATAGTATCAGAAATAGAAATAGTTTTGATATTCATATAATATAATAAATCTATCCACTTCTCTACTATCTCATAGTTCCACTGGTCTCCATATGGATTGCCAAACCCCATTGATAAATAAACAACTACCTCCTTTTTGTTTTTATTAGCTAACTCGATAATTCTAGTTAATTCCAATATTGATTCTTCAATACTCTTGTTTGTATTTCTCATTTGAAAGTTTTCTGAAATAGAAAACGGATATCCTAAATAATTTATTTGGGAATAATCACATGCATCTTTTGCCCCTCGTAAGTTAGCTACTATGGCTAAAAGCTTAGATTTTGTTGAACTCAAATCTAAATTTTCCAAAACATGATGGGTATCTTTCATTTGCGGAACTGCACGTGGTGAAACAAAGCTTCCAAAATCAACAACATCAAAACCAACTGAAAGAATAGATTGTATATAAGAAATTTTATCTCTTGAAGGAATCCAATTTTTAATCCCTTGCATAGCATCTCTTGGGCATTCAACAACCTTTATTAATGACATACTATAAAGTTAGGAGATTTATTATTTCAATATCCAAATAGAAATAAAAATATATACACACATTTCAATAATAAATTTTCTGTTATTAAATAATTTGTTGCTTGAAAGAAAATTTTTGATTTTTTGAGAAAAAATAGAAACTAGAATAAAAACTAAGTTTGCTTGAAACCAAAATATAATTCCAAGAATTAAAAACTGTAACTCAGAGCTCAAATTATCATGAAAAATAAATCCTGGAAAAAGAGCAATAAAAAAAATACTAACTTTTGGATTTAAAAGATTCATTAACAATCCCTTTTTAAAAAAAGCAATATTTTCCATTTTATTGGAATCAAATTCTATCTTTTTATTTCTATTTAAAAAAACAATAAATGCTAAATAAATAAAATACATAGAGCCTAATAGTTTTAATAAAAAGAAAATATTTTCGTTTTCTCTTAAAAGAAGTGAAAGACCTATAATAACAAACAAAGTATGAAACAAAAGTCCAGTTGTAAGACCAACTGAAGTGATTATTGCTGCCTTTTTACCTCTTATAAAGCTTTGAGAAATAACGTATACAATATCTGGGCCTGGGGAAATAGTTAAAGCTAAAGATGAAATAATAAATGTAATAATAACCTCTAGATGCATAAATAAATATAATTATAAATATTAGTTAGAATAAATATAAATAACTTATAATCTTTCAAAGAGATTTATTCTTTGATTAATTTTTATAACTTGCCAAACTAATTTATTTATTATGAAAAAAATTCTATCAATTATAGTTATTTCTTTAATTGCTATAAATTTCAGCTTTTCTCAGTTGTCTGAGGCAAAAAAGTTTGCTAAATCAATTACTGCAAAAGATTTAAGTAAACATCTATATATATATGCTTCTGATGAATTTGAAGGAAGAAATACTGGAGAGGAAGGACAAAAAAAAGCAGTTGAATACCTTAGAAATTATTACAAATCTATAGGAGTTGAGCCTGGAGATCCAGATAAAGATTACTTTCAACCTATGACTTTAAATCTCCGCGGAAGAAGAGGAAAGGAAGGAAAAAAAGTTGATACTGAAAATGTGATAGCTATAATCAGAGGAACAGAAAAAGCAGATGAATATGTTGTTATTTCTGCTCATCTTGATCATGTTGGAGTTAATGAAAATGGTGAAATATATAATGGTGCTGATGATGATGGTTCTGGTACAGTAGCATTACTGGAAATTGCTGAAGCTTTTAAAAAAGCTGTTGAAAAAGGTAAAGGACCTAAAAGATCAATTATATTATTACATGTAACTGGAGAGGAAAAAGGATTGCTAGGATCAAGATATTATACGGATACAGACCCAATTTATCCACTTGAAAATACAGTTGTGAATTTAAATGTTGATATGATTGGTAGAATTGACCCTAGTCGTGAAGCAAAAAATAGAGATTATATTTACTTAATAGGTTCTGATCATGACAGTAAAGACCTTCACAATTTATCTGAAGAAACTAATAAAGAAACACTAAATATGACATTGGATTACAGATTCAATGACAAAAATGACCCACAAAGATTCTATTACAGAAGTGATCATTATAATTTCGCAAAAAATGGAATCCCAATAATTTTTTATTTTACTGGGACACATGCTGATTATCATAAACCAACTGATACTCCTGATAAAATAGAATACGATTTATTAGAACTAAGAACTCAGCTTATTTTTTATACGGCTTGGAAAATTGCAAATAGAGACGCTAGGTTAGTTGTTGATCCCAAACCTGAAAAAGTTTCTGAATCATATTCTCATTCCAAACAAGAATTAAAATCCTTTGAAGGAATATACAAAAGTGATGGATTCCCATTAATGTTTAAAGTTTTTGAAAGCGATGGTAAACTCTCTATGGTTCCAACAGAAAGATCCATGGAAGAATCTATGGTCCTAGATGAAGAAGGTAAAAATAAATTTAGCATGAAAATGGCAGGTGTAGAACTTGAGTTTAAGACTGATGAAAGTAGTCACGAAACCAAAACTGTTTCAGACGAAGGAATTGATATTAAAATAAAAAAGACTGTGCTTAAAACGATGATCTTTAAAGTAAGTGGAAATGAAATTCTTTTTAATCTTATTCCTCCTCCAAAAGAAAAAATTGGAAAAGAAAAACCTGAAAAAGATAAAGAACAAGAATAAAATAATTTAAACCCCTTTAATTAGGGGTTTTTTATTCTGTCTAGATACACTAATGATATAAAAACTGTTCTTCCTGATGAGAACTTAAAATTAGAAAGCATTTACAAATAAATCTGATAGAATTATTTCACTAATGAAATTGCACAAGCACCAAATAAAAGTGTTGGAAATATCATATCAGCATCCCATTGGTTTCCAAAATATGACTTTACCAGTACAGCAAACACAAACCCTATTAAACATCCCACAATAAAAACAAAAGGTTTATTCATAATACTAATATAAGAATTCTGAAATTGTTTGAATTAAAGGAAGAAGATATGCCTATAGTTTAGGATTTTTTTAAGTAAGTTCTTTGTAAAATATCTAAACAAAAAAACCTCCGATTTCTCGAAGGTTTAAATCTGGGTGGAAGAGCGGTCTCGAACCGCCGACCTCCTGAACCACAATCAGGCGCTCTAACCAACTGAGCTACAACCACCATTTAACAAGCCGCAAATTTAAAAGATTAGTTAGATATAAAAAACTTTTATTTAATATCGTTTAAGTTATTTATCCCAATAACTCGGTTTGTTGTAAACCCTTCTGCATTATCTACTCCTATTAACCTTCCCAAATCAGCAGAACGATTGACAACATCTTGTAAAAAATTCTTTTTACTAATTAATGTTTCTGGCTCAGTACTTTTTGGATTAAAAAATTGAGATTTATATGCTTTAATTGACTCCAATTTAGTTTCAACAAATCCAGAAATATCGACTATAAAATCAGGTGATGAATTTTTCCATTGAATATAATGATAAACAGACTTAGGTCTCCAAGGAGATTGATTTGAATTTTCTAGCTTAGTTTTAACTTTACTCAATCCACTTAAAAAACAAGAATCACTTACTAAACTAGCACCCTTGGGATGATCAATATGTCTATCATCTTTTGCATTACATAAGACTATTTCAGGTTTATATTTTCTAATCAATTCTATTACCTTTAGTTGATGCTTTTGATCATTTAAAAAAAATCCATCTTTAAAATTTAAATTTTCTCTAATAGCAATCCCAAGAATTTTTGATGCATTTAAAGATTCAGAGTCTCTAATTACAGCACTTCCTCTTGTACCTAACTCTCCTCTAGTCAAATCAACTATTCCAACTTTTTTGCCATTTGCAATTTCTTTGGCAATCGTACCACCACATCCTAATTCAACATCATCAGGATGGGCCCCAAAACATAATATATCTAGTTTGATTTCCTTCATATTTTTTCAAAAGCTTGAATTAAGTCATCTTCTAAATCTTGATAATCTTCAATTCCAACTGAAAATCTAAGTAATCCATCTGAAATTCCATATTTTTCTCTTTGCTCCTTTGTAATCTTTGCGTGAGAGGTAAGAGCTGGGCTTGTTATAGTTGATTCAACACCACCTAAACTTCCTGCTGGCTTTATGATTTTTAAAAATCTAGTAAATTCATTTGCTTTTTTTTCATCTTTCAAAGCAAAAGATAGCATTCCCCCAAAACCTCTCATTTGTTTTTTTGAAAGTTCATATTGTGGATGACTTTTTAAGCCAGGATAATTTACTGTTGAAACGTTTTTATTTTTTTCCAAAAAATTAGCAATTCTTAAAGCATTTCCATTTTGGGCATTAACTCTGATCGATAGAGTTTTCATGCTTCTTTCTAGAAGCCAAACTGTATGTTCACTTAAATTACCACCATAATTTATAGAAGAACTAACGATTTTATCAATAATAGTTTTTGAAGAAGCTATTGCTCCAGCTAAAATATCACTATGACCTCCAAGATATTTGGTTGCACTATGAACTACAATATCAATACCTAAATCATAGGGGTTTTGATTAATAGGGCTAGCAAAAGTATTGTCAATTATTGAGTGTAATTTATGTTTTTTAGCTAATGTAGAAATCTCTTTCAAATCAATTACTTGAAGAAGTGGATTACTTGGAGTTTCAACATATATAATTTTAGTATTACTTTTTATTTCTTTTTTATAATCATTAATTTCTAAAGATTCAACTAAAGTATAATCAATATTAAATTTTTTAAACTCTTTAACTATCATATTAATAGTTCCACCATACAAAGAAGATTGGAAAATTACATGATCTCCTGATTTGAGAAAAGTAAACATAGATGCAAAAATTGCAGCAATTCCTGATCCAAAAACCAATCCTTTTTCACAGTTTTCTAACGATGCTATTTTATTTGAAAGAGCTAATTGATTTGGTGTATTAAAATATCTTGGATATTTATCATCATCTCCTTCAGTATAATTATAAGCAGTACTTAAATAGATTGGCGAAACGGCTCCTTCATACAATTCATCTTTTAATTCACCATCGTGAACAGAACGAGTATTTAATCCTTTTTTCTTTTCCATAAATTATTAACTTTTAATCCAATCTACAATAGATGGATCGTCTGGTTTTACTTTAGGAGAAATTATTTTTTCTAAAAATCCTTCCTTATTAATTAAATATTTCTGAAAATTCCATTTAACATAAGAATCTTTATAGCCATTTTTATTCTTATCTGTTAAAAATTTATATAATGGGTGCATGGTAGATCCTCTAACAGATATTTTTTCCATCATTGGAAAAGAAACCCCATAATTTTTTTTACAAAACTCTGCTATCTCCTCATTTGTACCTGGTTCTTGCCACAAAAAATTGTTGGATGGAAAACCTACAATTACAAAATCCTTGGATTTATATTCATTATAAAGTTTCTCTAAAATTTCATATTGATAAGTTAAACCACATTTTGAAGCTGTATTAACAACCATTATCTTCTTTCCTTCAAGACTAGCCATGTTAAATTTATTACCATATAAATCTGTGATTTCAAATTGATAAATAGATTCCTTCATTTGTTTAAAGTTTTGTGTTAATGCAATATGACTTATAAATAGAGTAATAATAAAAATTATTTTTTTCATAGCTCGGCAAATATAATAACTTAAACTATTTCTGCACTTAAACCTGCTTGAATAAGTTTTGCACATCTAGGCTTGAGATCAGAAAGAGAACCAGATTTAACGCTACATTTTCCTTTATAATGAACTATTAAACTACATTGTTCAGCCTGCTGTGGTGTATGATTGCAAACTGCTATTAAGGTCTTAATAACATGTTCAAATGTATTAATATCATCATTATAAAGAATAATTTCATTTTCATGCACAGAATCAACCAGAGTTAATTCTTCTTCTGATGTTCTTTCTTCAGTGCCCATAACAACACTAATTTACAAAAATTTAAAGGGAGCTATTTGCTTTAATAATAAGTTGGAAATCTTTGGCATCTAATGATGCTCCTCCAATCAAACCTCCATCTACATCTTTTTTGCTAAATATTTCAGTAGCATTTGAGGGTTTTATGCTTCCACCATATAAAATTGACACATTTTCAGAAGTAGTTTTATCATATGATTCTAAAATACATTTCCTAATAAACTCATGCATTTCTTGAGCCTGTTCCGGAGTTGCCGTCTCCCCTGTTCCAATAGCCCAAATAGGTTCATATGCTAACACTATTTTTCTCCATAAGTGTCTATCAAGCTTTAAAACTGTATTTTCTAACTGATTCTTAACTACTTGAAAATGATTATTAGATTTTCTTTCAAATAATTCTTCTCCAAAACAAAAAATAATATCCAAATCATTGGATAAAGCTAACTCAACTTTTTCCAATAAAACCGTATCATTTTCATTAGAATAGACTCTTCTTTCAGAATGCCCTATTAGTGTTTTATTAATTCCTATACTTTTTAACATTTCTACAGAAACTTCTCCAGTATAAGCTCCTTGTTTTTTTTGATGAACATTTTGAGAAATCACTTCAATAGAGGAATTATTTACAAGATCTATAGCTGTTTTTAAAAATGGGAAAGCCGGAGAAATCATTACACTTACATCTCTGTAAAAGTCCAATTCTTTTAATTCATTAATTAATGATGTTGTTTGATTAAGACCATTGTTCATTTTCCAATTTCCAGCTACTATTTTCTTTCTCATTTTTTTAAATATTTTTATTCCAATTTTACCTTTGGATCAAGCCAAGTATAAATTATATCTACAAAGATATTAATCAAAATGAATATAAAAGCTATTGTTAATACAGAACCTATTAAAACCGGAACATCCAAAGAATTAAGTGAATCTACTATTTCTTTACCTAAACCATTCCATCCAAAAATATATTCGACAAAGACTGAACCAGCTAGCATACTAGCAAACCATCCTGATAATGCAGTGATTACTGGATTAAGAGAGTTCTTAATAGCATGATCCTTTATTACATTAAATTTTGCAAGTCCTTTAGAATAAGCAGTCCTAATATAATTTTGTGACAAAACCTTTAATAGTGAATTTCTCATCATTTGAGAAATTACTGCAACAGGTCTAATCCCTAAAACAATTGATGGAAGAATTAAGTTTTTTAAATTAATTGTTACATTCTCTCCATAATCATCTAATTCATACAAACTACCAGTCATGTTTAATCCTGTAAGATCATTCAAAACATAACCAAATAGCCAAGCAAATAAAATTGCACTAAAAAAGGAAGGAACACTCATACCTAATGTGCTTAAAAACTGTATAAAATAATCAATCCAAGAATTTTTATTCAATGCTGAAAATATTCCCAAAAACATTCCCAAAATAATAGCAATTATTATAGATGAAATTGCCAATATTGCTGTGTTTGGCAAAGTATTTTTAATGATATCGATAACGCTAACTCCATTTTTTTGATATGATTCTCTTAAATAAGGAGTTTTAATAACTACACTGAAATTTTTAAAGTTTATAAAGGTCATGTAGTTATATTTATTTTCACTTAAATAAGAGAGATTCTCTGAATCATTGTAATGAATAGAAACAAGAGACAAATCATTTAAATAATATAAATATTGAACAAAAACTGGTTTGTCAAAACCATATTTTTTTTTGATGTTAGCAAGTTGTTCAGAATTTTCATTTTGATCCAACATCATTTGAGCAGGATCTCCAGGCAGCACATTAAAAAGAAAAAATATAATAGTTACAACTCCAAATAGAGTTAAAAACATATTAGATAATTTCCTTAATATCCAATACATAATAAGTTATTTTTCTTCCAAATGAATTAAAGCAAATACAGAATAATTTATTATATCTTGGTAGTTTGCATCGATACCTTCACTTACAAGAGTTTTCCCTTGATTATCTTCAATTTGTTTTATTCTTAAAATTTTTTGAATTATTAAATCAGTTAATGAACTAACACGCATATCTCTCCATGCTTCACCATAATCATGATTTTTATTTTCCATCAAAGATTTTGTTTTATCTAATTGAATATCATACAAATTTAATGCTGCTTCCAAATCAAGATCAGGAGTTTCAACAATTCCTTCCTCAATTTGAATTAAAGACATAATAGAATAATTAATTATTCCTATAAATTCTGAAGCTTGGCCCTCATCAACCTTTCTAGTTTTATTAGTCTGTAGGCTTCTAATTCTCTGAGCTTTAATAAAAATTTGATCAGTTAATGATGAAAGTCTTAGAATTCTCCATGCACTTCCGTAATCTTTCATCTTTTTTAAAAAAAGGTTTCGACAATTAGTTGTAACTAAGTCGTATTGATTTGAGGTTTTGATGGCCAATAGTTTTTTATGTAAATTTCGTTGAAAATATTTAAATAGGTAGTTTAGTTTTGTAAAAGTTATTAAAAAATTAAATTAAAATGACAATAAACATAAATGGAACCTTATTAGATTTATCAACTCCTAAAGTCATGGGGATTTTAAATATTACACCCGATTCATTTTATGATGGTGGTAAATTTAATTCTGACAAAAAAATTTTAAATCAGGTTGATAAAATGATAAGTCAGGGTGCAGACATGATTGACATAGGAGGATATAGCTCTAGGCCTAACGCTAAAGAAGTTAATAGAGATAACGAAATAAAAAGAGTCCTTCCTGCAATAGAATTGATTAAAAATAAATTCAATGATATTATTATTTCTATAGACACTTTTAGAAGTGAAGTAGCTAAAAAAGCAATAAATACTGGAGCATCAATAATAAATGATATTTCTGCTGGGGATTTAGATCCAGAAATGTTTAATTGTGTTGCAGAACTAAAAGTCCCTTATATAATGATGCATATGAAGGGGACTCCTAATAACATGCAAAAAAATCCAATATATGAAAATGTTGTAAGTGAGATAATAAAAAATCTATCAAACAAATTATTCTTAGCAAAGAAAGCAGGCATAGTAGATGTTATAATTGATCCTGGATTTGGGTTTGGAAAGACTGCAAGCCATAACTATTGTATACTAAATAATTTATCATTTTTTAAAGAATTAGGGTGTCCAATTTTAGTTGGAATGTCAAGAAAATCAATGATATATAAATTACTTGATACAAATCCAAAGAATGCATTAAATGGAACGACCTGTCTAAATACTATCTCAATAATTAATGGAGCAAAAATACTTCGAGTTCACGATGTTAAAGAAGCAAAAGAAGTAATTACATTAACAAATTTTTTAAATAAAAACTCTTAATTCATTTTTAATTACTTTTATATAAATTCTATAACAATTGGACAAACTTGAATCTTTGCTATCTGCCATTACGTTTGTAAGTGTAATAGATATAGTTCTTGTATTAATATTACTTTATTATGTATATAAATTGGTCAAAGGAACTGCTGCAATTAATGTGCTAATTGGAATAATAATTATCTATTTGATTTGGAAGTTAACAGATGTTCTTAATATGAACTTATTTAGTAATTTATTAGGTCAATTTATTAGTGTAGGAGTTTTAGCACTTATAGTCGTATTTCAACAAGAGATTAGAAAGTTTCTTTTAATGCTAGGGTCCAATAACCTTACAAATAATAAGCTTTATTTTAAATATATAAAAATATTCAAACCTTCTAGAGAAATTAGTCAAATGAATATTGACGAATTTTTAAAAAGCTGTGATAAACTTGTTAATAATAAAACTGGGGCATTATTTGTAATTGAAAGAAACAATAGTTTAGATTTTATTAAAAATACAGGAGATAATTTATATCTAGAAATTTCATCAGCTATAATTGAAAGTATATTCTTTAAAAATAGCCCTCTTCATGATGGTGCAGTAATTATTGATGGAAACTTTATCACTGCAGCAAGAGTAATTCTTCCTGTTTCAGAAAATAAAAATATAAATTCCCGTTTAGGACTTAGACATAGGGCAGCATTTGGAATTACTGAAAAAACAGATGCTATTGCTATAGTTATTTCTGAAGAAAATGGAAAAATAAATTTTATTAAAAACGGGGAAATATTCGCTCACAAGAATAGTGAAAACTTAAAAACTATGATTGAAGCTGAACTTGTTTAGTCTCTGATTTTTTAAATTGAATTTCATAAAGGTTTCTATAATATCCCTTCTCTTTTTTTATCAATTCTGAGTGAGTACCTGACTCTACTAACCTGCCGTCATCCATTACTAGAATTCTGTCTGAATTAAGAATAGTAGATAATCTATGTGCAATAATTATTGAGGTTTTATTTTCTGTAATTTTTTTTGTTGCATTTTGAATTAATTCTTCAGAATTGGAGTCAATCGAAGAGGTTGCTTCATCAAGAATCAAAATCGAAGGATATTTTAAATATGCTCTTAAAAAAGATATTAATTGTCTTTGACCTTGTGATAACATTACACCTCTTTCTTTTACATTGTAATTATAGCCATTTGGCAAACTCATAATAAAATCATGAATTCCGATTTTCTTTGCCGCATCAACAACATTATCAAATGAAATAGATTTGTTCCAAAGTATTATATTATTTAATAAGGTATCTGCAAACAAAAAAACATCCTGTAAAACAAGTGCAATTTTTGATCTTAAAGATAATATGTCTAGATCATTAATGTTTATATTATCTAATTCTATTGAACCATTTTGTGGATCATAAAATCTAGTAAGAAGATTTACAATAGTTGTTTTTCCAGATCCAGTAGCCCCAACTATAGCTACTTTTTCACCACTTTTTACATTAAAAGAAATGTCTTTTAAAACATCTTCACCTCTAACGTATGAAAATACAATTTTATTAAATTTAATATTACCCTTTAAGGAATCGGCTAAAAGATTTCCATTATTAGGGATTTTGCTTTTTGTATCTAATATTTTAAAAACCCTATTTGCAGCAACCATTCCCATTTGAAGAGTATTGAACTTATCGGCAATCTGTCTCAAAGGACGAAATAACATCTGAGAAAGCTGAATAAAAAGAAATATAATTCCTAATGTTATTCCTGAATCTTCTACTAGATTTAATCCTCCATACCATACAATCAAACCAATAGTAATTGATGTAGAAAGTTCAGCAAGTGGAAAAAAGATAGAATTATACCACACTGTTTTTAGCCATGCTTTTTTATGTTTTTCATTTATTTCAACGAAATTTTCATATTCTATTTTCTCTCTGTTAAAAAGTTGTACAATTTTCATTCCTGTTAACCTTTCTTGAACAAAAGAATTTAAGTTTGCCACTTCAGTTCTTACTTCATTGAAAGCAGCTTTCATTGATTTTTGAAATTGTCTAGTTGCAAACAAAATAAAAGGAAGAATAACAAAAACTGTTAAACTAAGTTTCCAGCTAAGAACAAGCATCACTATTACTACTATAAGCATCTGTAATAAATCAGCAACAATCATGAAAAGACCCTGGCTAAAAATACTTGCTATAGTTTCCATGTCATTAACTGCTCTTGTAACTAACCTACCTACAGAAGAATTATCAAAATATGACATTTTAAAATCAAGAATATGTCTAAAAAGCTTAACTCTTATATCATAAACAACCTTTTGTCCTAAAAGATTAGCATAATAGCTAAAAAGGAACATAAATAATACTGTCAAAATAAGGTTAAATAGCATCAAACAAATAACATAAATGAATTCATCATAATTTCCAATAGCTAAATAGTCATCGACAGCAATTTTTATTAGATATGGAGTAAGCGTTGCAAAAATTGAAATTAAAATAGCAGCAATAGCCACAAAAATAAATGTTGCTTTATATTTAAGAACATATCCAAGTAATCTCTTAAAAAGTTTAAAATCAAATAGATTAGTATTTTTTTTAGCCATCTAATAAGAAATTTTCTGGGTAAATAATATCAGTTAAATATAAGCCATGTGCAGGCACTGAATAACCAGCTTCTTCTCTATTTTTACTAATGATTACTTTATCCATATGATTAATTTCATTTTTACCCTCCCCTATTTCAATTAAAGTACCAACAATGGCTCTTACCATATTTCTTAAAAAACGATTGGCTGAAATTTCAAATAACCAGTAGTTTTCTTTAAATTTCCAGTTAGCATTTGTTATACTACAATCAAATGTATGAACATCAGTGTTAGATTTAGAAAAACATTTAAAATTGGAATAATTATAAAGTCTTAATGATGCTAAATTCATTTTAGAAAAATTGATGTCCTTTTTTAGAAAATAAGACTTGTCTATTAAAAAAGGGTTTTTGGTGGTATTTAATTTATACTGATAAGTTCTAGACAACGCATCAAATCTTGCATGAAAATCATCTGATACATTGTATAAATTTTGAATTGAAATATCATTGGGTAAAAAAGAATTTAATTTATATATAAAATCTGTTTTATCTTCAATAATTTTTAAAGAATCAAAGTGAGCACAAAAATAAGAAGCATGAACACCTGCATCTGTTCTGCCAGCACCAACAATAGTTGTTTTTTTATTTAAAATAGTAGAAATACACTTTTCAATAGTTTCTTGAACTGAAATAGATTTAGGTTGTATTTGCCAACCATGATAATTAGTTCCATAAAATGATAATTCTAATAAATATCGCAAGAGAAATACTACTTTTGTTTAATTATCAAATATACCTTAATAAGAAAGTCAAAAAAATATTTAATTGAAAAAAATTCTATTATTATCCGATACACACAGCTATATCGATAATGGTATCTTGAAATATGTAAACCAAACTGATGAGGTTTGGCATGCCGGAGATATTGGTAATATAGATGTTTTAGAAAAGTTAGAAGAGAAAGTGCAAGTTAGATCTGTTTATGGTAATATTGATAATCATTTAGTTCGTTCAGCTACAAAAGAAATAAATACTTTTATTTGTGAAAAGATAAAAGTTTGTATTATACATATTGGGGGGAAACCTCCATCTTACAATAAGAAGACTAACATTTTAATAAAAAAGGAAAAACCTAAAATATTGGTTTGTGGTCATTCCCATATTTTAAAAGTAGAATATGATAAAGTTAAAGATGTATTATATATAAATCCAGGGGCAGCTGGAAGACATGGATTTCATAAAAAAAGAACCATGATAAGGTTTGAAATTAATGGGAAAGAAATAGAAAATATGGAAATAATTGAGTTAGGTAATAGATCTAAATTATCTTAGTCTATTTGACGAGTTAATTATAGCTTGGTCCTTATTGATAGCCTTATGAGATAAACCAATTAAAACAAAAGAAGAAATAAAGTAAATTAAACCTAGGTCTTGAAAAGAAACCGATAAAGCTCTTTCGTCAAAAAAATTAAATACCCCAAATACCATTAATAAACCTATTAATTTCAAATTAAAAAGCTGAATTTTTGAATATTTAAATAAGAATATATTTACTAAAATAACGATTGAAATAATTTCAGAAAAAAAATAGTCCTCAATATAAGGTCTATAATAGCCAAAATAAGAATCAGACAAAGACATCTCAGGATTACTATCAATTGAAATAATTAATATAAAATTAATTACTAGTATTAAAAACATATAAACAGATTGAATCCTTTGAATCATATCAATGAAATTATAAGTTAAAATTATGATTTTTATATTGATTTAATAAATAATTGTATATTTACGGGGATTTTTAGAATCGTTCCCACAATTACATACAACGAATCACATTTTTTACATATCATAATTAAACTTAAACAATATAAATGTTTGAAATATCCTCTTTAAAAGAAAAAAAAATCTCAGAACTTCAAGAAATAGCTACTGAATTAGGAATTAAAAAAATCAATACTTTAAAAAAAATTGATTTAGCATACAAGATAATAGATCATCAAGCTGCTAATCCTAAAGTTTCCAATGAAAAAGTTTCTCCTCCTATTGAGGCTAAACAAAAGGAAAACAAATCTGAGGCCAAAGAAGTTAAAAATAAAGAAACTGATACTGTCTCTTCAAATAGAAACAATAATAATAAAGGAAATAACTTCATAAGAAAAGAAAAAAATCATAACAAAGACAACCGAAATAGATATAAAGAACCAGATTTTGAGTTTGATGGAATTATTGAAAGCGAGGGTGTTCTTGATATAATGCAAGAAGGTTATGGTTTTTTAAGATCATCCGATTATAATTATTTAACATCACCTGATGATATCTATGTCTCACAATCTCAAGTTCGTTTATTTGGTCTTAAGACTGGGGATACGGTTTTAGGCCATGTTAGACCACCAAAAGAGGGAGAAAAATATTTTCCTTTAATAAAAGTTTCTAAAATAAATGGATTGAGTCCAAACGTAGTTAGAGATAGAGTCTCATTTCAACATTTAACTCCATTATTTCCTGATCAAAAATTTAATCTTGCTGATAAAAACAATACTATTTCTACAAGAATTATGGATCTTTTTTCACCTATTGGAAAAGGTCAAAGAGGAATGATAGTTTCACAACCTAAGACTGGAAAAACTATGCTACTTAAGGATGTTGCAAATGCGATAGCAGCTAATCATCCTGAAGTATATCAAATAATACTACTAATTGATGAAAGGCCTGAAGAAGTGACGGATATGCAAAGAAATGTTAAAGGTGAAGTTGTTGCTTCTACTTTTGATGAACCAGCAGATAGACATGTTAAAGTTGCAAATATTGTTTTAGAAAAAGCGAAAAGATTAGTTGAATGTGGTCATGATGTAGTTATTTTACTAGATTCCATCACTAGACTAGCAAGAGCATATAATACAGTTCAACCTGCATCTGGTAAAATATTAAGTGGAGGTGTAGATGCAAATGCTTTACACAAACCCAAAAGATTCTTTGGTGCAGCAAGAAATATTGAAGGAGGTGGTTCCTTGTCAATAATAGCAACAGCTCTAACCGAAACTGGCTCAAAAATGGATGAAGTTATTTTTGAAGAATTTAAGGGTACTGGAAATATGGAACTTCAACTAGACAGGAGAATATCAAATAGAAGAATATTTCCTGCTATTGATCTTGTTTCTTCTGGTACAAGAAGAGATGATCTACTATTAGATGAAAATACAATTCAACGAATGTGGATTATGAGAAAATATTTGGCAGATATGAATCCAGTGGAAGCAATGGAATTTATTAATGATAAGATTAAAAAATCACTTAACAACGAGGAATTTCTTATTTCAATGAACTCTTAAAGATTATTCCTTTCTCTATTTCTTTAAAGTAGTAATGTGTTTTGAAAGTTTAGATTTAAGATTAGCTGATTTATTTGAATGAATAATATTATTCTTAACCAACTTATCAAGCATAGAAGCAACAGAAGGAAGAAGTTTAGAAGCTGCTTTCTTTGATTTTAAATCTTTTAGCTTTTTAATAGCATTTCTAGTAGCTTTATGCTGAAGCTTATTTCTAAGTTTTACAGCATCATTTCTTCTAATTCTTTTTAACGCAGATTTATGATTTGCCATATTTTAAAATTCAATAAATTTTAATTAAAACTCCGCAAATATAGTTGTTTTTTTTATTTGCACTTTAATCTTTTTAACTTTATTTTACGTTAGGCATGTACCTTTTTATACACAGACTTAGTTTTATATTTTTCATTCACATAAGTAATTATTTCATTTCTGTTATTTTCATTTTGAACGAACTTAATGTTGACTTTCTTCAAAATAGTTCCACTATTTATTCTAATTGTTAATTTCTCATTATTGATAATAAATGTAAACCTGATAGGTTCTTTAAGGTTGTTTTTAATCTTCAAATCTTTAAAACCAAAAACAACCGTTGCGTCAGAGCCCAATGGTGTAAAACGTGTTTCCTTAGTATATATATCAGTTGAATGATTATGTCGTTCAATGATTTCAATATTTGCATATAAACTTGCAAAATAAATTAATCCTGATAATTGACATAAACCACCGCCATAAGTTGGAGTAATTTTTCCATTTACAATTGAACGACTTTCTACAAAACCATTCTTTTTGGATGGTTCCCCAACTGTTTTCCAGAAGGAAAATACTTCATTTGGATATATTAATATTTGTTCAATTTGGAATATTGCAATATTAATATTCTTAATTTTAGCATTAGTATTTTTGCTTTTTATCTCTTGCGTTATCTCAATATCACCAATGTAATCAATTTTAATATTGTTTTTAGTGGCATATTTAACACCTTTAAACAGGTCAATAATTTGATTTCTAATCAAGTTGATTGATACTTTTAATCGATATGGTAATATTTCTTTTATCATTTTCTTTTCAATACATAAATAATATGAGAACTGAACTCTCTAAATATTGAATTACAAATAAGGGTATCAAATGGAATAAAGAATTTTCTTATTTTTTTTGGAAGTAAATGAATTGGAAAAAATGCAACTCCGTGATATGAAATTAATTCCCATTTCTCTTTTATAAGTTCTTTTATTTCTTTTACACTTATTTGATTTCCACCATGCCAAGAGCTAGTTTGATATCCTGTTAACTTTCTTCTTTTTCTTGACGGAATATCAAAAATGAATAAACCGTCTTCTTGACTGATATTACTTACATTATCTAAAATATCTTTTAACTGATTATTTTCTAAATGCATAAATAAATGGAATGATAGCACATTCTGAAAGAATGATTTTTTATAGGGTAGATTTTCAATATCTCCTAAAATTATATTTTTTTCAGGAAATTTCTTTCGAGCGATTTCAACCATTTTACTACTAATATCAATTCCATAATCAGCGTAATTTAAGAATCTTCCTGTTCCACAAGCAATATCTAAATTTTTTGTAATGTCTTTTTCTGAAAGATACTTCTTTAAAATTCTAATTTCTTGAAAATTAATAAATCTTCCATATGAATTATCAAATCTGTTTTTGTCATAATAGCTTGCTAAGTTGTTATAATATTCAGTGATTTGCTTTTTCATTATTTCAGGTTAGCCTTACGTTCTTATATAAAAATAGTGACGGTTTTAAGACCACAAACTTTTTAATTTATACCAAATTTAGACACATTCTTCGAACAAGCAAACGTATCAATTAAAAGTAAGTTGATTAGTTCGATATTTGATGAAAAAATAGAATTTGATGGAGAAAAATATCAAACCCCACAATTCAAAGAAGGATTTGGATATATCTATAAGAAAATCAAAGAGTTAGGAAGCATTATAAATAAAACAGGAGACAATCTTTCGAAGGTCTCCCGTTTAGTAGCCCGTAGGGGAATCGAACCCCTCTTACCAGGATGAAAACCTGGCGTCCTAGCCGATAGACGAACGGGCCAAATTTCAAACGATTGCAAATGTAATCCAAAGGTCACAAACTTGCAACATAATGATGATTGTTTTGTTTAAGTTGAAATTAATATGCTTTGGCGAATAAAACTCTCTGTTCAGATGGCTTTTTTGAATATATACAATTACCTTTTTCTTCAACTTTTTCTATTGGAATACATCTAATTGTAGCTTTAGTTTCTTTTTTAATTTTTTCCTCAGTCTCCTTGGTGCCATCCCAATGAGCAGAAACAAAACCTCCTTTATTTTTAATTAAATTTTTAAATTCTTCATATGTATTAGCATTTCTAATATTGGCATTTTTAAAATTCTGTGCTTTTTCAAATAAATTATTTTGAATATCCGTAATTAGAAAATCTATTTTAGAAAAAACATCATCAAAATTTATTGTTTCTTTTTCCATTTTATCCCTTCTAAAAATTTCCAAACTAGAATTTTCTATATCCTTTGGTCCTGCTACAATTCTAATTGGAACTCCTTTTATCTCATGTTCATTAAATTTGAAACCTGGTTTATAGGTATCTCTTTTATCAAATAAAAAACTTATTCCTTTTGATTTTAATTTATCAATTATTGGTTCGATGTAAGATTTTACATTATTAAACTCTTCTTTTGATTTGTATATTGGAATTATTACAACTTGAATAGGTGCCAATTTAGGTGGGAGAACAAGTCCATTATCATCACTATGCGTCATGACTAATGCACCCATTAACCTTGTAGAAACACCCCAAGAGGTTGCCCATACGTAATCCAATTCACCATTCTTGCTAGCAAATTTAACATCAAAAGCTTTAGCAAAATTTTGACCTAAAAAATGAGATGTTCCTGCCTGAAGTGATTTTCCATCCTGCATCAATGCTTCTATACAATAAGTTTCTTCAGCACCTGCAAATTTTTCACTATCAGACTTTAATCCTTTAATAACCGGAATTGCCATATGATTCTCAGCAAACTCTGCATAAATATCATTAATTAATATTGCTTCATCAATTGCTTCTTTTTTAGTTTCATGAGCTGTATGACCCTCTTGCCATAGAAACTCAGTAGTTCTTAAAAAAAGACGAGTTCTCATTTCCCATCTAACTACATTGGCCCATTGATTAATTAAAATAGGTAAGTCTCTATAAGATTGAATCCAATTTTTATAAGTACTCCATATTATAGCTTCACTAGTAGGACGAACAATTAATTCTTCTTCCAACTTAGCTTTTTCATCCACTATTAATTTTCCAGGGTTTTTAATATCATTTTTCAATCTATAGTGAGTCACTATTGCACATTCTTTAGCAAATCCTTCAGCATTTTTTTCTTCAGCCTCAAATAAACTTTTTGGAACAAATAAAGGGAAATAGGCATTCTGGTGACCAGTATCCTTAAACATTTGATCTAACTGATTTTGCATTTTTTCCCAAATAGCATATCCATATGGCTTAATAACCATACATCCTCTAACAGAAGAGTTTTCAGCAAGATCAGCTTTTACAACTAATTCATTGTACCACTTTGAATAATCTTCTTCCCTTTTAGTTAGTTTTTTACCCATAAATTGTTTTTGGCATAATAATTGTTTAATTATGTATAAATGCTAAAATAACTATTTTAATTTTTTTAACAATAAAATAATATCATGATAAATTCATATTATAAAATTTTTCAAAAAATAAAGTTTTTTTCATTTTTTTTATTTTCCATGACTTTTTTAAGCTGTGGATCTTTTAGCACAAGTGGATATTTAGCTAGTGATGGAATTTATGGTACTAAAAATCAAGTAAAAACTAATCAAAATGGAATTTACTACAAAAATTATTTTGACCAAAAAGCTCAAGAATATGGTTTAAACAACCAGGTTAATGATAGCATTATTACAGATGTAAACTCATATTCAAATACAACAAATGGTTCAAACGTAGCCTATACAAATAGTTATGGATCTTGGGGTGACAACCCTACAATTAATTTCATATATAGAGATAGTCCTTTTTACGGTTCATATTGGGGAAATTATTATCAACCATATTATATGCATTCATGGTATAATTATTTCTATTCCCCTTTTTACAGTCCTTTTTCATGGCATTATTATCCTTATGAAAGATATGGTAGATATAATTATTGGGATTTCATGTTTAGACCTTGGGGCTACGGTGGCTATTTAGGATACGGTGGATATTATGATTCTTATTATAATAGATACAATGAAAATAATATTGCATTTATGAATGGAAGAAGAAGTTCTAATTCTAATAATTCTTCATCTTCAACTGGAAGTGCCAATTCATCATCTTATTCTAGCAATATTGGTTCAAGATCTATTTCAAATTATAATGTTGGTAGAAATGATACAGATGACAGTTCTTCTCAAGATGAAGTAAATAAAA
>JAAZZF010000087.1 GCA_014239275.1 Flavobacteriaceae bacterium
CGTATGCTTAAAAGTATTATAACTGCCAACAGAATTTGATATTTCAGTATATGCATTTTGAGAAACAGCATCAGTAAGTATATTAACACTAGCTCCAAAAGCACCTGAACCATTTGTAGAAGTTCCAACTCCTCTTTGAACTTGTAAGCTTTCAATTGAAGAGGTGAAATCAGGTAAATTTACCCAATAAGTTCCATGAGATTCTGGATCATTAAAAGGTATCCCATTTATGGTAATATTTGTAGATTGTGGACTTACTCCCCTAATACGAATACCTGTATAGCCAACTCCATTACCAGCATCTGAAGTTGTAATAATGGATGGTAAAAAGTTTAATAAAATTGGTAAATCTTGTCCCAAGTTTCTTAATGATAATTCAGCTTTCGAAATATTGGAATGACTAATTGGAGAAGAATATTTAACTCTAATTGATTGCACCACAACCTCATTCAAATCTTGTTTTCTTCCCTGTATGGTATCAATTACTTTTTCCTGAGAAAATAAATGAAAGGGTATTCCCAATAATAAAAAGTATATATATTGTTTCAAAATAAAAATTTCTTATGATATAGGATATAATTAGGATAGATAACAACTTCCCTTTCCAAAATTACTTGGCAGGTTTATTGGGTATAATCTCAGCCTTAGCACCCCATTTATTTGATTTCAAATATAATAAAAAGTAAAAAATATTTAGCTTCTAGATAATAATTTATCAATTTCACATATTGCAATTTGCA
This sequence comes from Flavobacteriaceae bacterium, assembly GCA_014239275.1. Classification (GTDB taxonomy): domain Bacteria; phylum Bacteroidota; class Bacteroidia; order Flavobacteriales; family Flavobacteriaceae; genus MAG-121220-bin8. The sequence goes on from JAAZZF010000087.1 coordinate 741, forward strand.
TTCTATTTTTGAGATTACCAGAAACTAATATATATGGCCTATTATATTTTACAAGAGCCTCTTTAAAAGCTAAAAACATTTCTTTTCGATTATTTGGTTTATCTCTTAAATCATCTTTAATCCAAGGAATATCTATATCAGTTAGAATATATAAATCATATTTATTTTCTAATGCATATTTTTCTAAAACTGGATCACAAAAACCATTATAATATGTTTCAAAATAAACTTTAGTTTCAAGTAAATCTGTATCACAAAAAAGTATCTTATTTGTTTTTTTAGAAAATTCATTCTCTAATTTTATTTGTCCAATAGCAATTGGAAGCATATCCTTTAATTCACAAGTTTTATTTTCTTTATTCCATTTTTCTTGTAAATATTCTCTTGCAAATTCTTCAATCCAAATAGTATTGTAGTATTTAGCTAATTCACGAGATAGTGTCGTTTTTCCAGAAGACTCCGGACCATAAAGAACTACTTTTAAGCAGTCTGATTTGACTTGTTTAAGATTTTTTTCCATGAATAATAACCTGCAATTGCTATAAAAGTAAAAATAAGATATTGTAAGCTTGTAAATGTTAATCCTTTATAAAAATAAAGAGGAATTGAGATTACATCTCCAATAATCCAAAAAATCCAGTTTTCTATTTTTCTTTTTGCCATTAACCACATTCCTACAAAGAAAATTGCTGTAGTAAAATTGTCTATATAAGCAGTAAAAGAATCCCATTTATCAAAATAAACATAAACTAAATAGACAAAAATTATGGAGAAAATAAAAATAAAAATTGAGATTTTCTTTTCATTATAATTTAAAGTTGATATGGGAGTTACTACATTGTTTTGTTTTCTTGTCCATATATACCAACCATAAATACTAATGATAAAATAGTATCCATTAATCATCATGTCCCCTAATAAAATCCATTTGTAGAGAAGATAAACAAAAATTGAAGTAGAAATCATTCCAGTTGGAAAAACAAGAATATTATTGTTTTTAGAGAACCATACACTTAATAGACCAAATACAACTCCCGTAATTTCTAGAATAATATCTAAAGTTTCGTATTCAGAATATTGCTCAAATAAATAATTAAAAATTTGTAACATAATAAATTATAGTGATTTATTTTTTATATGATTTGCTACAGAACAAATGTATTGTGAAAAATTAATTATAACTACATTATAATTTTCAATTATTTCATTTTTATTGATTTTTACTTGGACCTTATTAAATTCATTATTAATATTTTCAATCAAAATATTTTCTTTAAAATCAATTCCTTGATAGCCAAATGCTTTATAGACGGCTTCTTTAATAGTCCAAACTTTTGTTAAATTTTCAATATCAAGTTCCTTTATCAAATCTCGTTCAGTTTGAGAAATAAATTTTTTTGAAATATCTAAAATCTTTGGTCTAAATTTTTCAATATCTACACCTACCTTATTATTACTAATAGCTACCCCACTATAATCAAATGAATGGGAAATGGAAATAAATTTATTATTTGAAAGTTTAGGTTTGCCATTATAATCATAAAAAAATTCTTGATTAATTTTAGAACTTTTTAGAAGGTGATGAATGCTTAGAGATTGTTTTCTTCGGCTTATCGCTTTTATTTTACCAAGTCTAGATTTAAAAAAATCTGATAGATTTAAATCTTTATTTAATTCTTCTTCACTTTCGTTAATTCTCCAAAGCAATAAATTACTTGAATTAACATTTAATGAATTGACTAATGGCATAGTTCAATATATTAAACTATTGTGATATTTAACAATAAAAGAAATTGTTTTATTTATGCTTCGAAGGGGACTATAGAAACATAAGATTTATTGTCCTTTTTCTTTGTAAATTTTACTGTTCCATCAACTCTAGCATGTAAAGTATGGTCTTTACTCACATAAACATTTTCACCTGGTTTATGGGCAGTTCCTCTTTGTCTAACTATGATATTCCCAGCAATTGCTGATTGACCACCAAAAATTTTTACGCCCAGTCTTTTCGATTCTGATTCTCTACCGTTTTTCGAACTACCAACACCTTTTTTGTGAGCCATGATATAAAAATTTAATTAAGATTTTTTAGTTTTTTTCTTAGCAACGGGTTTCTTAGTAGCAGCTGGTTTCTTAGTAGCTGGTTTCTTAACAACTGTTTTCTTAGCAGCTGGTTTCTTAGCAGCTGTTTTTTTCTCTTTAATAGGTTTAGACTCCTTAGCTTCTACTTTAACTTCTAATTTAGGTTTTGCTCCTTTTTCAAGAATTTTCTCAACCATAATTTGAGTTAAAGACTGACGATGTCCATTTTTGACTTTATATCCTTTTCTTCTTTTCTTCTTAAAGACTATAACTTTATCATCTTTCAAATGCTTTAAAATTTTTGCTTCTACAGCAGCACCCTTAATAGAAGGATTCCCTAAAAGTATTTTACCAGCATTATCAAGCATTAAAATATTATCAAAAGTAATTTTAGAACCCTCTTTACCTTCAAGTCTATTTACATATACTTTTTGATCTTTTTCGACTTTAATCTGTTTACCACCTATTTCTACTATCGCGTACATATTTTTTTAATCAAAAACGTGTGCAAATATACAAGGATTGACCACATATCACAATAATTTTATTAATTAATAGTAATTGGATTAATTTATTGTTACAGATTAATTAATAATAGAATGGAAATAGAACTTACAAATGAAATATAATTGATAGATTTGTTTTTCTAAATTTTAGTTATGAGAAAAATACTATTCTTTATGTTAATAGGGGTATTATCTACTATTAATTTATATGGTCAATCTGTAGAATTTGAACAATACAAATTAGATAATGGATTGACAATTATTCTTCATCAAGATAATTCAGCTCCAGTAATAAACACTACACTTATGTTTCATGTTGGGGGAAAAAATGAAGATTCAAATAAAACTGGATTTGCACACTTTTTTGAGCATTTACTTGGAAAGGAAACCAAAAACATGAAAAGTGGAGAATGGTATAAAATCTTATCATCCAACGGAGGAAATGGAAATGCTGCAACAAGCGTAGATCTTACTTACTATTATGCAACTATGCCTTCTAATAGCTTAAAGCTTGGATTATGGAGATATTCTGAAATCATGTTACACCCTGTAATTGATCAAGAAGGTATTGATATTCAAAGAGAGGCAGTAAAAGAAGAAAAAAGAATTAGAGATAATCAGCCTTATAGTCGTTTTTATGAAGCTCTAAAATCAAACCTTTTTGAAAAACACACCTATAAAAACCCTTTGATTGGAGTTCCTGAACATTTAGATAATGCTATTTTACAAGATTTTATAGATTTTAGATCTGATTTTTACATGCCCAGTAATGCTGTTTTTGTTGTAGCTGGTGATATTGAGATTGAAAAAACAAAAAATTTAATTTCACAATATTTCAGTGAAATTCCAGCCGCTCCAAAGAAAGAAAGAAAAATCATTTTAGAAGATCCTATTGTAAAAGAAATTCGAGCTAAGGAATATGATCCAAATATTCAAATTCCTGCTGTTATAATAGGTTTTAGAACTCCATCAATGAAATCAAGAGATGCGAGAGTTCTAGATTTAATTTCAACCTATTTAAGTGATGGACCAAGCTCAAAACTCTACAAAAGAATGGTTGATAAAAATAAAACTGCTATTGAAGTACAAGCTTTAAATATAGCTCATGAAGATTATAGTATGTATGCTATACTTTCTCTTCCATTAGGAGAAACTTCCTTAGATGAATTAACCAAAGAAGTTGAAGAAGAAATAATTAAAATTCAAGAAAATCTAATTTCAACCAATGATTATGAAAAACTACAAAATAAGTTTGAAAATCAATTTGTTAATTCGAATTCATCTGTTTCAGGAATAGGTTCCTCTTTGGCAGAATACTATACACTGTATGGTGATGCTAATTTAATTAACTCAGAAATTGAAATTTACAGATCAATTACTAGAGAAGAAATTAAAGACATAGCACAAAAATATTTAAAAATAAATCAGAGATTAATACTAGAATATCTTCCTGAAAATCAAAAAAAATAAAATAATGAAAAATATATTTTTAAACATCACTTTACTAACGTTTTCTATCTCATTATTTGCTCAAATAGATAGATCTATTCCTGAGCCTGATCCAGCCCCTCAAATTAATTTTGAAGAACCCATCTCTTTTGAAATGAAAAATGGATTAAAAGTAATGTTGATAGAAAATCATAAGCTTCCTAGAGTATCTATTAATTTGTTAATAGATAACCCTCCAATTTTTGAAGGAGATTTAAATGGCATTGGTTATCTAACTGGAGGAATAATGGGGAAAGGGAATTCTTTTCAAGATAAAGATAGTGTAAACGAAGAAATAGATTTTATGGGAGCTAGAATGAGTTTTTCCTCTCAAAGTGGATTTGCTAGTTCCCTTTCAAGATATTTTGAAAGAACTATTACAATGTTTTCACAAAGTGCATTAAATCCAAGTTTTACAGAAGAAGAATTTAATCAAGAAAAAAATATCCTTCTAGACAACATAAAGAATAATGAAAAAAATACTGTATCTATTGCTAGAAGAGTAGAAAATGTATTAGCATATGGACTTGATCATCCCTATGGAGAGTTTACAACTAAAGAATCCATGGAAAAAATTGAACTAAAAAATACTATAGAATTCTATGAAAGTTATTTTAAACCTAATAATGCATATCTAGTAATTATTGGAGATATAAATGTAGATAAAACTAAAAAACTAGTTAAAAAACTGTTTGGAAAATGGAAAAATGATTCAAAACTTGATTCAAAATTTTCTAAAGGATCCATAAATGAGATTAAAGATCCAGATAGTATAGAGGATATTTCTATTAATATTATTGATATGCCCAACTCAGCAAATTCTGAAATAACATTTCAAAATCTTATTGATCTAAAAATGTCAGATAAGGATTACTATAGCGCATTAATAGCAAACAGAATTCTAGGAGCTGGGCCTGAATCAAGATTATTCAACAATATAAGAGAGGATAAAGGATATGCATATGGCGCATATTCATCTATTGGAGATGATAAATACAGTAAAGCGAAATTTAGAGCTACTACATCTACTAGATTTCAGGTAACTGATAGTGCTTTAATAGAAATAATAAAAGAAGTTAAAAAAATTCGCACAATACCAGTATCTGGGGAAGAATTAAAAAATGCCAAAGCTAAATATTTAGGAGAATTTGTATTAGCTATGGAGAGACCTTCTACAATTGCCAATTATGCAATAAATATTGAAATGAATGATTTAAATCCAAGTTATTATAAAACTTTTTTATCTAATATCAATAAAGTTAGTATTAAGGATGTTCAGAATGCTGCAAACAAATATTTTAAATTAAATAATACACAACTAGTAGTTACAGGGAAAGGTTCAGAAATCATAGAAAAGTTAGAAAATATAACTATTGATAATAGTAAAGTAACTGTTAAATTTTATGATAAAAAAGGATCATTAACTCAAAAACCTCAGGAAGCTGAAACTCCAAAGGGAATAACGGCTAAGTCAATTCTTCAAAATTATTTAAACGCTATAGGTGGAGTAGAAAAATTGAAATCTATAGAATCTCTTGTTTTAAAATACAAGGGAGAAGTTATGGGA
>JAAZZF010000088.1 GCA_014239275.1 Flavobacteriaceae bacterium
ACATTCTATTACTTTATTAGAGATAAGTGAACAAATAATTCTTATTTTATTTAATATTAACTTAGAATTTGCTTCAATTATAATGGGAATATTAGTGAACGAAATTTTTTTATTCTTACTAAATGTTTGTAATGGATAAATAATGCCATGATTTTTGTGTTTCGATAACAGTTTCATATTAGTTGAACCAGAAGTATGCACTACAATACTATTTTTATTTATACTCAATTCATCACTAATCTTTGAAATAGCATTATCGCTAACACATAATATATATAAATCAGCTTTTTTAATTTTTTTTATATTATTACAATAAGAAATGCTATTAAATAAATCTTTTGGAGGATTTTTTTTTCTTCCAAACACCTCAATTAATTTAAGATTTTTAGTTTCTATAATTGCTTTGCAAAGGTGATATGAAATATTACCTGTTCCAATGATAACTATTTTTAACATATCTCAAAAATACAAATAAAGTATAATGATGGAGGACTAGATTTTTTTATTAGGTTTGCAAAAAAAAATAAACATGAGTAATAGAACTTTTACTATGATTAAGCCTGATGCAGTTGAGAACGGTCATATTGGGGCAATCTTAAAAAAAATTAATTCAGCTGGTTTTAGAATTATTGCAATGAAATACACTAAACTTAGTTTAGAAAAAGCACAAAAATTTTATGAAATCCATAAGGAAAAACCTTTTTTTGATGAATTAGTTAGATTTATGAGTAGAAGTCCAATTGTTGTTGCTATTTTAGAAAAAGACAATGCTGTTGAAGATTTTAGAGAATTGATTGGTTCAACTAATCCTGCAGAAGCAAAAAAGGGAACAATTAGAAATTTATATGCAACATCTATGGGTGAAAATGCTGTTCATGGTTCTGATAGTGATAAAAATGCTGTAATTGAAGGATCTTTTCATTTTGATCCTAGTGAAATTTTATCTTAAAACAATTTTATTAATAATTGTTTCTCCAATCTCATTATTTAACAAATCAATTATTTTTTGTTTGCCATAGCTTAGCTCTTGTCTTAAAACAGATGAAGAAAGATTAACATAAAGAGTTTTATTTCTTAAGTTTAATTCAGTTGTATAAGAATTTATATTAGAGCCCATAGTTTTTTTCCAAAGATCTTGAATTTTAACATTGTTTAATCCTCCACTTAAGGAATTTTTATCTATAAAATTATCTATAATTAATTTCATACTTTTCATATCAAAGTTTCTTTTCATAATTCAAACATTTTATAAGATGAATTTATTTCTTTAATAATAGTTTCTGTTCGATTGTAATCTGTATCTGAAATAAACAATTGTCCAAACTCATCATCATTCACTAATTTAATTAATTCTTTAACTCTTTTGTTATCTAACTTATCAAAAATATCATCTAATAATAAAATTGGAGATGAATTAGATTTGGTTTTTAAATAATCAAATTGAGCAAGTTTGAGGGCTATTAAAAAAGATTTCTGTTGCCCTTGACTTCCATATTTTTTTATAGGAAAATTGTCAATTTCAAAAATCAAATCATCTTTGTGAATTCCACAACTTGTATATTGAACAATTCTATCTTTTTCTATGCTATTTTTTAATAAATAATCTAATGATTCATGATTAAGTTGACTATCATAAGAAATATCAACTTTTTCTTTGTTTTGAGATATGGAATTGTATCTATTAATAAAAACTGGAACAAAGTTTTTAAAAAAATCTATCCTTATTTTATAAATAGGTGAACTAAGCTCATATAATTGGTCATCATAAACTTTTAAAATATTAATATCAAAGTTGTTATTTTTTTTAAAATATTTTAAAAGAGCATTTCTTTGATACAAAATTTTTTGATAACTAATTATATGACTTAAATATGTTTTATTGTTTTGAGAAATGACATTATCAATAAACTTTCTTCTATTAGAACTTCCCTCTTGTATTAAATCTCTATCATATGGAGAAATCATGACAACTGGAATTAAGCCTATATGATCTGAAAACTTTTTATAAATTTTTCCATTTCTCTTGAATGTCTTTCTTTGCCCTTTTTTTAAACTACTAATAATTTTTTCGGATTTATTCCCTTTTTTAAAATTACCCTCAATAACCATAAATTCAGCTTTATGGTTAATAGATTGGGATGTTACAGAATTAAAATAACTTTTAGTCATGGCTAAATGATATATAGAGTCTAATACATTTGTTTTTCCAACACCATTATCCCCAACAAAGCAGTTAATCTTATAATCGAAAACAAATGCTTTAGAATCAATATTTTTATAATTGATCAAGGAAAGTTTGTTTAGGATTAAAGAATTCATTTCAAAATTTATAAGGTATATTTAGGAACTTCATTGCAAATTATATAAAATAATTAGTTTTTTCTCCTAAATGATTAGAATAAAATTTTATTTTTACGCAATTATAAAATTTAAATATGGCAACCTATAAGAAAAAAGGTTATAAATCGAGATCTAAAGATTTTAATTCATCAGTAAAGGATAGTACAACTGCAGAAGTTTTTGAAACATTAGATGTTAGTGCCTCTAGAACTGAAATGATAGTCTCAAAATACCAAAACTATATAATTGGTATTGTAGGATTATCTGTCATTATAGTTTTAGGTTATTTAGGATATGAAAATTTTATTCTTCAACCAAAGACGGAGGAAGCCAATAATGAACTTTTTACAGCTCAAAACTATTTTAATAAAGCATTAAATGATTCTGAAAACAAGGATTCTTTATTTTTATTATCACTAAATGGAGGAGAGGGTAAATATGGGTTTTTAGATATAATTAATAATTATAGTGGAACTGATGCTGCTAATCTTTCATATTATAGTGCAGGAATAGCATATTTTAATTTAAATGATTTTGAAAAATCTATTGATTTCTTGAAAAATTTTAAAAGTGATGATGAAATTTTAAATGCTTTAGCAAAGGGTGTAATTGGTGATTCATTTGCTGAGCTAAATCAGTTAAATGATGCTTTAGATTCATATAAATTAGCTGTAAATTCAAGTTCAAACAAATTTTCATCTCCAAAATTTTTATTAAAAGCAGGTAATATTGCTACTTTATTAGGAAAAAAATCAGAAGCTTTAAATTATTACAAAAAAATTAAAGAAGATTTTCCAAAATCTCCAGAATCTATACTGATAGATATTCAAATAGGAAAAAATTCTTTAAAAAATTAATATGTCAACAGCATCTTTTAAAATTGACATAAATAAAATTCCTGATGCATCTAATATAAAATTTGGAATAGTTGTTTCAAATTGGAATAGTGATATTACTAATAATTTACTAAAAGGAAGCTTAGATCTTCTAAAATCTAAAAATGTTTCTAATAATAATATTAAAGTTATTAATGTTCCAGGAAGTTTTGAACTTATTTATGGATGCAAAAAAATGCAAGAACAGAATGTAGATGTAGTTATTGCAATTGGAAGTATAATTAGAGGAGAAACTAAACATTTTGATTTTATTTGTAATGCTATTTCTATTGGAATTAAAGATTTAAACGTTTCTAAAAATTGTCCTATAATTTTTTGTGTTTTAACCGACGATACAATGCAACAAGCCATTGATAGAAGTGGAGGTAAATATGGTAATAAAGGAACTGAGGCAGCTATTGCAGCTATAAAAATGGCTCTTATTTAAAATATTTTTATTCACTATAACTTAAATTAAGATTAGTAGTGCACACGAGAGGATTTGAACCTCCAAGAGATATTAATCTCACTAGGCCCTCAACCTAGCGCGTCTACCAATTCCGCCACGTGCGCAAAATTAAGTAGTAACCTGGCTGGGGTTCGAACCCAGGACCCTCTCCTTAAAAGGGAGATGCTCTACCAGCTGAGCTACCAGGTCTTAGTGATTTGGCTGGGGTTCGAACCCAGGACCCTCTCCTTAAAAGGGAGATGCTCTACCAGCTGAGCTACCAAATCTTAATAAGAATTTAATGGCTGCAAATATAGGTTCAATAAATTTATTATTCAAAGAGAATTTCTTATAAATTTGTCAAAAATAGATCTTTAAATTTGAAAACTTCAAAACTTCTAATAGACTCAAATGTAATTATACTTGGATACATGGGATGTGGAAAATCTTTAATAGCCAAATCTTTAGCAAATATTTTAAATTTAAAATGTATTGACCTTGATTGTTTGATAGAAATTAGAGAGAAAATGAAAATTTCAGAAATTTTTCAAACTAAAGGTGAATTAGAATTTAGAAAAATTGAAAAAGAAATTTTATTAAATGTTCTAAAATCTTCTAAAAAAACTGTTATTTCTCTTGGCGGAGGAACACCATGTTATTTTGAGAATATGAATGTTATAAATTCCAATTCTAAATACGTTTTTTATATAAAAAATTCTAATAAAATATTATCTAAAAGGCTTTTAAAAGAAAGAAAAAATAGACCTATTATATCTAAAATAGAGTCTTTAGAGCATATGATGGAATTTGTTTCTAAACATATTTTTGAAAGAATGCATTTTTATAATATGGCAAAATATAAGATAGATGCTGAAAAAAAAAAGATAGAAGAAATTACAAATGAAATTATTGAAATTCTCAATCAATAATTGCATAAGATTTATTTTTATCAAAAACTACATTTACGTTTTCCTCAATTGAAGTTGATAAGGAAATTCCTTTGAAGTCAATTTTTATTGGAAATTTTTTATGGTTTCTATCAATTAAAACAGCAGTATTGAAATTTGATAAAGGAATATCTAATAAATACTTAACACCATAAATAAGAGTTTTTCCAGAATTTAAAACATCATCAATCAATACAACAGATTTATTTTTCATTTGAATCAATTCAAAATCAAACTCTAAGTTATTAAAGGGTTCTTTTTTATTAATATTTAAACAGCATAAATTAATTTTTGAATTAGAAATAATTTTTAGTTCATTTTTTATCAACTCTGATAGAATATATCCATTTTTATATATACCTATCAAAAATATTTCAGATTCATTTTGGTTTTTCTCATGAATTTGAAAAGCAATTCTCTTAATAATTTTATCAATTTTATTTTGATTTAATATTTTATTTTGTTGTCTCAATTGGTTTGTTTAATCACATAAATATAGCTATTCTCATAACAATATTATATCTATTTTTTTAGATCAAAAATATAAGAAAATTGTATCTTGCGCCATATTAATTTGATTATGAGAAAATTTTTTCAAATTCTTTTATATAATTTCTTTTTGATTTCTCTTATCTATTCATGCTCTTCTGATTCTAGTGAAGAAGAAGTTGCTCCACCTAAAGATATCGGTCCTCAGTACACTACAGAGAATGATTCAATAATAGAATTTCTTCAAACCCATTTTTATAATTATGAGGATTTTGAAAATTTATCCTCTAATCAAAAAGTTGAATTAGTAATTGATACTATAGATGGAGATAATTCTACTAAAACACCTCTTTATGATCAAGTTAGTACTATGTCTATTAGTATTGAAGATGAAAATGAAGATATGGTAGCTCATAATTTATATTATATAATTAATAGAGAGGGAAATGGAGCTAATCCTACTGTAGCTGACTCTATTTTTGTTACCTATAAAGGGATGTTACTTGGGAAATCAACTTTTGATTCAAGAAAAAATCCACTTTGGATGGATCAAACTTCTGTAGTTCGTGGTTTTCAAGAATTTACACCCCTACTTAAAAGAGGGGATATTATTATTAATAATAATGGGACTTATTCTTTTGATAATTTTGGAATAGGAATGGTAATATTTCCTTCCGGATTAGGCTATTATAATAATGCTACTGCATCAATACCAGCATATTCTCCTCTAATTTTTCAAATAAATTTACATACACTAAGTACAGCAGATCATGATGCAGATGGTGTTGATTCAATTAATGAGGATATAAATAATGATCATCTGTTTAATAATGACGACACCGATTCAGATAATATACCTAATTATAGGGATTATGATGATGATGGAGATGGTGTTTTAACTCCAGATGATTATGATTACGATGGAGATGGAGTTGCTGATGATACAGATGGAGATGGAATTCCTGATTATTTAGACAATGATTAAGTTTAGTTATAAGTAAAAAGACAAAGCTAAAAGATATATTTTTCCTGTAGATGTAATAAATTGATTTTTATTTCCAACAGGATTTTTCATATAATTTATTTCATTTTTTTCAAAACCTTTATCTACTCTAATATCAATTTCAAATCTTAAAAACTTAACACCAACTCCGTATTGTAAACCAATTCGGTAATCAGTTTTTAGATCACTTATACTCAAATTATTAAGATCTTTTACTTTTTTATTATATTCAAATCTCGGACCTGCAAAAATATTTAAATATTTAAATGGTTTATATCCTATTAGTACAGGAATATCAATTTTTGTTTCATTAAAATCAGTAACAACATCACGTTTAGGCACTAAAAATAAATCATAACTATTTTTGATTCTTGTATAATTAATTTCAGGCCTTAAATAAATTTTTTTAAAATTAATTTTAAAAAATAAACCAAAATGTTCACCATTTCTTGATTCATAATTATTTGTTGGAAATCCTAAATTTAAAGATTCTATCTCTAAAGCGACATTTAGATGGCTATTAAAATTTATCCCAGCTTTTAAACCATATTCTAGAGATATAACCTGTCCAGATAAATTATGAAAGTAAAAAAATAAAAAAAATAGAATTAAGTTTTTCACTTATTTTCTTTTGATCACTCTAATAACTGAATCAATAATTGATTCAAAATTAATTCCATACTTTTTCATTAATTGTTGAGGGGTTCCAGATTCACCAAATGTATCATTAGTAGCAACAAATTCTTGAGGAACAGGATTGTTTTTGACTAAAACTCTTGCAACACTTTCTCCTAATCCACCTAGATAATTGTGTTCTTCTGCAGTCACTACACATCCTGTTTTCTTAACTGATTTTAGAATCGCTTCATCATCTAATGGTTTAATAGTATGAATATTTAAAACATCTGCAGAAATACCTTTTTCATTTAGAGCTTTAGCTGCTTCTAAAGCTTCCCAAACTAAGTGACCAGTAGCAATAATGGTAACGTCTGTTCCTTCTTGTAATTGTATAGCTTTCCCTATTTCAAAGGTTTGATCTTCAGGTGTGAAAATTGGTACTGAAGGCCTTCCAAAACGTAAATAAACGGGTCCTTTGTAATCAGCAATAGCTATGGTTGCAGCTTTAGTTTGGTTATAGTCACAAGGATTTATAACAACCATTCCAGGTAACATTTTCATAAGACCTATATCTTCTAAAATTTGATGTGTAGCTCCATCTTCACCAAGAGTAAGTCCTGCGTGAGAAGCACATATTTTAACATTCTTATTTGAATAGGCAATTGACTGACGAATTTGATCATAAACTCTTCCAGTAGAAAAATTTGCAAAAGTACCTGTAAATGGAATTTTACCTCCAATTGTTAGACCAGCTGCAATTCCCATCATGTTAGCTTCTGCTATTCCTACTTGAAAAAAACGTTCAGGGTTTTCATTAATAAATTCATTCATTTTTAATGAACCTATTAAGTCTGCACATAAAGCAACTACATTAGGATTTGTTCTTCCAAGTTCTGCTAATCCAGCTCCAAATCCACTTCTCGTATCTTTTTTCTCTTTATAAGTATATGTTTTCATTTATTAGATTTAGTAGTCTCCTAAGGTTTCTTTATTCTGTTCTAGTGCAGATGCTAGTTGTTCGTCATTTGGGGCTTTACCATGCCAAGCATGAGTGTGCATCATAAAATCAACTCCGTTACCCATCATCGTTTTAAGTAAAACACAGACAGGTTTTTGTTTTCCAGTTAATGATTTTGCTTTTTTCATTCCATTCAAAATTTCACTTAAGTCATTTCCTTTTTCAATTTCAACTACAATCCAATCAAATGCTTCAAACTTATTTCTTATACTTCCCATTGTCAATACATCATCAGTTGATCCGTCAATTTGTTTTCCATTTAAATCTATAGTAGCAATTAGATTATCAACTTTTTTTGCGGAAGCATACATTATTGCTTCCCAATTTTGACCTTCTTGAAGTTCACCATCTCCATGAAGACTGTAAATTAAATTTGGATCACCATTTAGTTTTTTTGCTTCGCAAGCACCAATCGCAACTGAAAGCCCTTGTCCTAATGAACCTGAAGCAATTCTGACACCAGGAAGACCTTCATGAGTTGTTGGATGACCTTGTAATCTAGAATCTAATAATCTAAAAGTACTTAACTCTTCAATTTTAAAATACCCTACACGTGCCAATACACTGTAAAAAACAGGTGAGATATGCCCATTAGATAGGAAGAATATGTCTTCCCTATTTCCATTCATGTCAAAACCTTTTTTACGATTCAAAATTGTGGAATATAAGGCTACAAAAAACTCAGCACAACCTAATGAACCTCCGGGGTGTCCAGAATTTACTTTATGTACCATTCTTAAAATATCTCTACGAACTTGAGTAACGAAATCAGATAGATTATTTAATTGAGTCATTTAAAGTTTTTTATATTGAAAATCAAAAGTATAATTAATAGGGATTTAATAAAAATATTATCTATCTATTTACCATGAGATATATTCATTTGTTAATAAGCTATATGAAATGTTGATAAAATAAATTATTTCTAAATTTTATAGATTAAATTGTACATATAATTATCTTTATAATTTGTGAAATTAATATGGAATTTGAATTAAATGTTACTGATTTAAAATCAAAAGCGAGAGCAGGCATTATAACTACTTATCATGGAATAATAGAAACTCCAATATTTATGCCTGTTGGTACTGCTGCAACTATTAAAGGTGTTCATCAAAGAGACATTAAAAATGAAATTAATTCTGATATAATATTATCAAATACATACCACTTGTATTTAAGACCTGGTGAAAATATAATTAAAAAAGCAGGGGGGATTCATAAATTTATGAATTGGGACAGGAATATTTTAACAGATAGTGGTGGTTATCAAGTATATTCCTTATCAAATAATAGAAAAATAAATGAAGAAGGGGTGGAGTTTAAATCTCATATTGATGGTTCATTTCATTTTTTTTCACCCGAAAAGGCTATTAAAATTCAAAAATCAATTGGAGCAGATATAATTATGGCATTTGATGAATGTACACCATATCCATGTAAATTTAATTATGCTAAAAAATCTATGAAAATGACTCATAGATGGTTAGAAAGATGTTATAAAGAATTTAACAATTCTGCACCTCAATTTGATTATAATCAAACCTTATTTCCAATTGTTCAGGGTAGTACATACAAAGATCTTAGAAGAGAATCTGCTGAATTTATTGCCAATACTTTAGCAAAAGGAAATGCAATTGGAGGACTTTCTGTAGGTGAACCAGCAGAAGAAATGTATGGAATGACTGAAGTAGTTTGTAATATTCTTCCAGAAGATAAACCAAGATATTTAATGGGTGTTGGAACTCCAATAAATTTATTAGAAAATATTTCCTTAGGTGTGGATATGTTTGATTGTGTAATGCCTTCAAGAAATGCTAGAAATGGAATGCTTTTTACGATTGATGGAACTATTAATATCAAAAATGAAAAATGGAAAGATAATTTTGAAGTAATAGACCCTAATGATTATTCCTTTGTGGATTTAAGTTATTCTAAAGCCTATTTAAGACACCTTTTTATAATAAAAGAAGCTTTAGGAAGACAAATTGCAACAATTCATAATTTAGCATTTTATATATGGTTAGTAAAGGAAGCAAGAAAACAAATAATTAAAGGCACCTTTTCAGATTGGAAATCCAATATGATTAAAAGAATGAATAATAGATTATAATATTGAAAATATTAGATAGATATATAGTTATAAAGTATTTAAGCACTTTTTTTGTTATGCTTCTTCTTTTTATTCCAATAGGAATTCTTGTAGATGTTTCAGAAAAGATTGATAAATTCAAAGAATTTGATGTTCCATTTAATGAAATAGTTAGCTACTATATGGATTTTGTATGGTATTTTGGCAATACTCTTTACCCTCTTTTTGTTTTTCTTTCTGTTGTATGGTTCACCTCTAAAATTGCCAATAATTCTGAAATTATAGCTATCCTAAGTTCAGGAATATCTTTCAATAGATATTTAAGACCGTTTATGATTGCGTCCTCTATTATAGCTATAATAGCTTTTTATTCAGGTATGTTCATTGTACCAGAAAAAAATAAAAGTTATAATGAGTTTTCTTATAAATATTTAAAAAAAGGAAAGAAATCAAGAACAACATCTAAAATATATAAACAAATTGATGAAAATGATTTTGTTTATGTAAGTAATTATAATCCTACAAGAGAACTTGCTTACGATTTTTCTTATGAGCATTTTGAAGAGAATACTTTAAAATATAAAATAAGTGCAAGAAATATAAGATGGATTAAGGAAGATAGTATTTATAGATTAATGGATTACTTTAAAAGAAGTTTTGTAGGTGATAATCAATTTATTGAATCAAAAAAAGTTCTAGACACTATTTTTTCATTTAAAATTAATGAACTCTCATCTTTAAATTATATGGCTGAAACTCAAAACTTTTTTGAATTAAATAAGTTTATTAGACAAGAAAAAGAAAGTGGTTCCCCACTAATTAATAATCATTTATTAGTTAGACATAAAAGATGGAGTCTTCCTTTATCAACATTTGTATTAACTTTATTAGCCGTTTCAGCCTCTTCATTTAAAAGAAGAGAAGGAATGGGTGTAAATTTAGCTTTTGGTATTATAATGGCTTTTACTTTTGTTTTTTTTGATAAATTTTTCTCTGTGATGGTTGTTAAATCAGGTCTTTCCCCTTTTTTAGGTGCATGGATCCCAAATTTTATTTTTCTTAGTCTTGCTATTTATTATTTAAAATATGCAAAAAAATAAATTTAACAGTTTAAATCACTTTTATTTTATGATTTTTATTTTTGGATTTACTGCTATTTTAGGTTCCTTAATTTCTGTTGGTTCAGTTAAACTAGTTTAGTAAAGAATGTTATTAGCTTCAGTTTGTTTATTTTTCTTAATATTTTTATTAGGAAAAAAAGTATTTTTTTGAATTTTATATCTTTTATTTTAAATGGAATTCTTAAGTTAAAACAAAAACAAAATTGGTGTAAATTATTATTTTATCTTTGATTATAATTTATCTTTTATTATGGAATATTTAGATTTTGAGGAACCATTAAAAGAGTTAGAGGATCAACTTCAAGAATGTAAATTAATTGGAGATAAAAGTGAAATTGATGTTTCTGAAACTTGTAAAAAGCTAATAGAAAAAATAAAAAAAACTAAAAAGCAGATATACAAAAATATTTCTCCATGGCAAAGGGTTCAACTTTCTAGACACCCATCTAGACCTTATACATTAGATTATATTAAAGCTTTAACAAATGATACTTTTTTAGAGCTTCATGGTGATAGAAACATTAAGGATGATAAAGCAATGATTGGAGGTTTGGGAAAAATTAATGATCAAACTTTTATGTTTATTGGACAGCAGAAAGGATATAATACTAAAACAAGGCAATATAGAAATTTTGGAATGTCTAATCCTGAAGGCTATAGAAAAGCTTTAAGATTAATGAAATCAGCTGAAAAATTTAATATTCCTATTGTTAGTTTAATAGATACACCAGGAGCATACCCTGGCTTAGAAGCTGAAGAAAGAGGTCAAGGTGAAGCAATTGCTAAAAATTTATTTGAGATGTTTAAACTAAAAACACAAATAATTTGTATTATAATTGGGGAAGGAGCATCTGGAGGTGCTTTAGGAATAGGAATAGGAGACCATGTAATGATGCTTGAAAACACTTGGTATTCTGTTATTTCTCCAGAATCATGCTCTTCAATTTTATGGAGAAGTTGGGATTTTAAAGAACAAGCAGCAGAAGCTCTAAAACTTACCCCAAACGATATGAAAAAAAATAAGTTAATTGACAAAATTATTTCTGAGCCACTTGGTGGTGCCCATAGAGATAGAGAAAAGACATTTTATAATGTTAAGAATGCTATCCTAAATTCATACAATTTTCTTAAAAAAAAGAAATTAAATAAACTTGTTGAGGAAAGAACAAATAAGTTTATTTCAATGGGTGAATACAATTCTTAAATTTTGTAGATATTAACATTTTTTTTTCTTTGTTAACAAAAACTTGTTTGTTATATATAATATAATTTTAACGATATAGAATTATGTTTTCTTAAGTTTACTATATGGATAATGCTAAACCGCTTTTTGAAAGGTCTAATAAAAAAACTCCTGTAGTTTCTTTTGAAAGAGGAAAAATACCTCCTCAGGCTTTAGAATTAGAAGAAGTAGTTTTAGGTGCTATGATGATTGATAAGAAGGGAGTTGATGCAGTAATAGATATTTTACACCCATATGCATTTTATAAAGAGGCTCATCAGTTTATTTTTGAAAGTATTATTAAATTATTTGAAAATACTGAACCTATAGATTTGCTTACAGTTTCAGCCAAATTAAAAAAAGAAGGTAAGCTTGATAAAGTTGGAGGAGACTATTATTTGGTTCAATTAACCCAAAAAGTTTCTTCTTCTGCCCATATTGAATATCATGCAAGAATAATTTTACAAAAATATATTCAAAGAAGTCTAATTAAAATTTCTACAGAAATAATTGAGGATTCTTATGATGAAACACAAGATGTTTTTAATCTTTTAGATTTAGCCGAATCAAAGTTGTATGATATAACTCAAGGAAATATTAAAAAATCTACTGAAACAGCTCAGAGTTTAGTGATTCAAGCTAAAAAGAAAATTGAAGAGATCTCTAATAAAGATGGTTTAAGTGGAGTTCCTTCTGGATTTTCTGATTTAGATAAACTTACTTCAGGATGGCAACCTAGTGATTTGATAATTATTGCTTCTAGACCAGGAATGGGAAAAACTGCTTTAACTTTATCTATGGCTAGATATATGACTGTAGCTAAAAATATCCCTGTAGCATTCTTTTCTTTAGAAATGTCTTCTATCCAACTTATAACTAGATTAATTTCTTCTGAGACAGGTTTATCTTCAGAAAAATTAAGAACAGGAAATTTAGAAAAGTTTGAATGGGAACAGTTAAATGTAAAAGTTTCCTCATTAGAAAATGCTCCTTTATATATAGATGACACACCTTCTTTATCTATTTTTGATTTAAGAGCTAAAGCTAGAAGATTATCTTCTCAGTATGGAATTAAACTTATAGTTATTGATTATTTACAATTAATGACTGCAGGTGGAAGTAATAAAAACGGAAATAGAGAACAAGAAATATCAACTATTTCTAGAAATTTAAAAGCATTGTCTAAAGAATTAAATGTTCCAGTTATTGCATTATCTCAGCTATCAAGGGCAGTTGAAACAAGAGGAGGAAGTAAAAGACCTATTCTTTCTGATTTAAGAGAATCTGGTGCAATTGAACAAGATGCAGATATTGTTTCATTTATTTACAGACCTGAATATTACAAAATTGATGAATGGGATGATGAGGAAAGAACACCTTCATCTGGTCAAGCAGAATTCATTGTTGCTAAACATAGGAATGGAGGTTTAAACAATATTAGATTAAAGTTTGTTTCAAGTTTAGGTAAATTTGAAAATATTGATAATTATGATTCCCCTTTTGAATTTCAATCAAAAATAAATCAGGAAGGACCTAAAGTTAATCCTGATCAGGCGTTTGAAAGTGGAAGTTATAGAGAAGAAGGTGAAGATATGCCTTTCTAGAAATAAAGCTATTTTACTTTATTAACGATTTCTGAAAAAGCCTCTGGGTTATTCATAGCTAAATCAGCAAGAACTTTTCTATTAATAACAATTTTCTTTTCTTTTAATTTTCCCATAAGTTCAGAATAAGATAAACCATGAAGTCTAGCTCCAGCATTTATTCTAGTTATCCATAATGCTCTAAAAGTTCTTTTTTTGTTTTTCCTATCCCTATAAGCATAGGACAATCCTTTTTCAACAGCATTTTTAGCTATTGTCCAAACATTTTTTCTTCTTCCGAAGTATCCTTTAGCTTGTTTAAGTATTTTTTTTCTTCTTTGTCTTGAAGCGACAGAGTTTACTGATCTTGGCATAATTTAATTTTTTAGATTAGGCGTCATAATAATGAACTTTAAGCCTTTATCTTGGTTATACTTAATTTATTATTAAACCTCTATTTCAAACGTAATTGTTTTTTTATATTATCGCTATCACTTTCATGCACTAAAGTTGAGTGAGTAAGTGCTAACTTTCTTTTCTTAGATTTTTTTGTCAATATATGACTTTTAAAAGCATGCTTTCTTTTAATCTTTCCAGTTCCAGTTACTTTAAACCTTTTTTTAGCACTAGATTTTGTTTTCATTTTAGGCATAATTTCTTGCTTCTAATTATTTTTATTTCTTTGGGGCCACAAACATAATCATTTTTTTTCCTTCCATAGTAGGTAAAGACTCAACTTTTCCATATTCTTCTAATTCTTGAGCTAATTTTAGCAATAATATTTGTCCTTTTTCTTTATAAATGATAGATCTTCCTTTAAAAAACACAAATGCTTTTAATTTAGCACCATCCTTTAAAAATTTAATTCCATGTTTTTTCTTAAACTCATAGTCATGTTCATCTGTATTTGGTCCAAATCTAATTTCTTTAACGATTACTTTAGTTGATTTAGATTTCATTATTTTCTCCCTTTTCTTCTGTTCATATAAGAACTTTTTATATTCCATTATTTTACATACTGGGGGAGCAGCCTTAGGAGATATTTCTACTAAATCTAGCTCTTGTTCTTTAGCTATCTCTAAAGCTTTATTAATGGAATAAATACCAACATCAACATTATCACCAACAAGTCTTATTTCATTGGCTCTAATATCCTCATTGATTTTATGTGGATTTTTTTTAATTATTCTAGCAGGTTGTCTGCTTCTTTTTCTTCGAATTGCTATAGTTGTATATTTAAATTAATTAAAATCTTTTATTATTTCAGATGATTTATCATTAATGAATTTACTTAATCCCTTAACAGATTTTTCACCATAATCTTTTCCTCCGTGACCTCTAACTGAAAACATATTATTTTTTATTTCCTTATCGCCAATAATTATCATGAAAGGGATTTTATTTAATTCAGCCTCACGAATTTTTTTTCCAACAGTTTCATTTCTAGTATCGGCAAGTGCGCGAATTTCGTCATTTTCTAGTAATTTTAAAACTTTTTCAGTGTATTTTTTATGTTTTTCTCCCACTGGAATTAAGATTACTTGATCAGAGGTTAACCATAAAGGGAAGTTTCCACCTGTATGTTCTATTAAAATAGCAATGAACCTTTCCATACTGCCAAATGGAGCTCTATGTATCATTACAGGACGTTTAAAATTGTTTTGACTATCTACATAACATAATTCAAATCTTTCAGGAAGGTTGTAATCAACTTGTATGGTTCCTAACTGCCACTCTCTGCCAAGAGCATCTTTTACCATAAAATCAAGCTTAGGACCATAAAAAGCAGCTTCTCCATATACAATTTTATATTTTATATCTTTTTCTTTTGTTGCATTGATAATTGCTTTTTCAGCAGTTTCCCATACTTCATCAGATCCTATATATTTTTCTTTATTATTAATATCTCTTAATGATATTTGAGTTGTAAAGTTTTCAAAACCTAAAGAACTAAAGACATATAATACTAGATCAATTACATTTTTAAATTCAGAGTTTAGTTGTTCTTGGGTACAAAAAATATGTGCATCATCTTGAGTAAAGCCTCTAACTCTAGTTAATCCATGAAGCTCTCCACTTTGTTCATATCTATAAACTGTACCAAATTCAGCATATCTTACAGGGAGTTCTTTATAACTCCATTGTTTTGAATTATACATTTCGCAATGATGAGGACAATTCATAGGTTTAAGTAAGAATTCTTCTCCATCAGCAGGAGTTGAAATTGGTTTAAAACTACTTTCACCATATTTTTGATAATGACCAGATGTCTCATATAGATCT
Organism: Flavobacteriaceae bacterium; assembly: GCA_014239275.1. Taxonomy (GTDB): domain Bacteria; phylum Bacteroidota; class Bacteroidia; order Flavobacteriales; family Flavobacteriaceae; genus MAG-121220-bin8. Next base: position 16,040 of record JAAZZF010000088.1, read on the forward strand.
TTATTTCCTATATGGGGAGAAATAACTTGTTTGTATCCAGCTTTTTTTTGTGCCTTTTTTAAAAAGGATTCTAACCTTTCTCGCAACTCAGTACCTTTTGGAAGCCATAAAGGTAAACCTAAACCTACTTTATTAGAGAAAGTAAAAAGTTCTAATTGTTTACCTAATTTTCTATGATCTCTTTTTTTAGCCTCTTCAATTAAATTAAGATATTCATTTAGTTCCTTTTGTTTTGGAAAAGATATTCCATAAACCCTTGTAAGTTGCTTTTTATTTTGATCAGCTCTCCAGTATGCACCTGCTACACTCAAAAGTTTAACTGCTTTAATAAATCCGGTATGAGGTAGATGTCCTCCTTTACACAAATCAGTAAAATTATCGTGATCACAAAAAGTTATAGATCCATCTTCTAAATTTTCGATTAACTCTACTTTATAGTCATTTTCTTGTTTCTTATAATAATCAAGTGCTTCTTTTTTTGCTTTTGATTTTAATTTAAATAAATGTTTTTCTCTACTAATTTCTATCATTCTTTTTTCAATTCTTGGAAAATCTTTTTCTGAAAGAATATGTTTTCCAAAATCTACGTCATAGTAAAACCCATTTGAGATTGCAGGACCTATTGTTAATTTTATATCAGTGTAAAATTCCTCTAAAACTTGAGCTAATACATGCGCAGAAGAATGCCAAAATGCTTTCTTACCTTCTTGATCTTTCCAAGTGTAAAAAATAAGTTTTCCATTTTCCTTAAGTTTAGTAGAAGTTTCAATAGTTTGATCATTAAAACTAGCAGAAATTACATTACGAGCTAATCCCTCGCTTATTGAAGAAGCTATTTCGTAAGGAGTGGTATCAATTTTATATGATCTTGATGCTTCATCTGGAAAAGTAATTTCAATCATTTATTTAGTTAGTTATTATAACAAAGATAAGATCATTGAATTACTTAACAACTTTACCTTCTTTTTTTTTAAAAATAGAATTCATAATGTTTTTTAACCCTTTAATTCCAAAAAAAATGGATAAAATGCAAATGATAATGCTAATTAATAATACAGGAACAAACCATGGGTGATCTTCGTTTTTAAAAGATTGAAAAAGTAGAGTAGGACCAATAAACATTAAGAAAAGAGAGAAAAAAATATTTTTAAAGCCCTTTTTAAAAAGATTAGATTTCATTTTTGTAATTTTTTATAGCATCTCTAACACTTTTATATTTCTTTAATAGTTTAGAGGCTTCATTTTTATTAATTCCAACTGTATCCATAACCATTTTAGTTCCTCGATCTACAAGCTTTTCATTAGAAAGTTGCATGTCAACCATCTTGTTTCCTACGACTCTTCCAATTTTAATCATAGTCGTACTTGAAATCATATTTAAAACTAGTTTTTGAGCTGTTCCAGCTTTCATTCTAGAGCTGCCAGTTATTACTTCAGGTCCAACAACGACTTCAATTGGATATTTTGAAATTAATGAAATTGGACTTCCCGGATTACAAGTAATACATCCAGTAGGTATTTTATTTTTATTACAATTTTCTAATGCACCTATTACATAAGGAGTAGTTCCTGAAGCAGCAATCCCAATAACAAAATCATTTGAAGAAATTTTATGTTTTAAAAGATCTTTCCAACCTTGATTTGTATCATCTTCTGCATTTTCAATACTTTTTCTTATAGCTCTGTCTCCACCTGCAATTACTCCAATAACTAAATCTGTATCTACTCCAAAAGTGGGAGGGCACTCGGAAGCATCAACCACTCCAATTCTCCCACTAGTACCTGATCCTATATAAAATAATCTACCACCAATCTTTAATTGTTCAATTACTTTATTAATAAGCTTGTTAATTTTTGAAATTTCTTTTTTTACACAAAGTGAAACAGTTTGATCTTCTGTGTTTATTATATTTAAAAGTTGTTCAACTGATTTGCTTTCTAATTTGTCATATTTAGAATCGGATTCAGTAATTTTATCAAAGTTCATTAACTATTTTTAATCAAAGGTTCCATCTGGAGCATCTTTTTTTGATAATCTAAAATAGTCAAATTCAGAAACTCTGTAGTAACCTAAAGGAAATTTTTCAGGATTTGATTGATTTATAATATTTCCTTTAATTACCGAGCTAGCAGTGCTAAATGGTCTTCCGCTTTGTGCACCAGCTTGAGCTGTTAATATGTTGAGATAATTATAACCCTCATCTGTCAACCCTGAAATCTCAATATTAACATATTCATCATAATTAAAATATTTTGTTTTGTCAATGAAAAAAGAAAAAGTGAATTGGTTACCATCGATATACAAATCTCTTGAAACTAAATAATCATATTTATTATCAACCCCAAAAGGACCAAATTTCCAAAGGTAATAATCTCCAACTCCTTTTGGGTCAGTAAAAGTAACAAGAAGTTCAACCTCATCAGTATTAAGAGATTTTCTATTTCCAAAAGTTACTGATTCAATGGGTGGGATTTTTATTAATTTTTCAGATGAAAAATAACTTTGTCCGTCATAATCAATAGAGATTTCGTAATCTTCTTCATAGTCAGAAAAATCAATGGTATTAGAATAATATTTTTTTTCAGTATTATAATTTAAAGTAACTTTTCCTTTTTGAGTTTTAATAAAAACTTTAGCATTATTGATTTCTGTATTATTTTCACTAAAAAAGGGAGCAGTTGTACTGACTCTTACTATTGAAGTAGCAAATTTTTCATTTAATTTTTTAAAAACGGTAGCATCGATTACTATTCTTTCATCAGAATAATCAGTGTCGATGTCTATGACTTTTTCGCAGCTAAAACAAAGGAAAATGATTATATAGAAAAAATATTTTTTCATTTAAAATTTAAAATTATACGTTACACTAGGAACAATACCAAAAATTGAAATTTGAACAGCTTCGTTTTTCAATGTGTCTTCATTTTGTTGAAAAGTTATAGAATTTGCATTGTCTCGATTATAAATATTATAAAATCCAAAAACCCATTCACTTTTATAATCTCTTTTTTTGTTTTTATTAGGGATAAGAGTTAGAGACATATCAAGTCTATGGTAGTTTGGAAGTCTATTTGAATTCCGCTCCCCATAATTTGGTATCGTTAAATTCATATATGTGTATTGCCCTACAGGATAATTTGTTGGTTGTCCTGTTTGAAATATAAAATTAGTATTAAATGTTAATTTTTTATTCAATTTATAATTGGACACAAAACTAAAGTCATGAGTTTTGTCATATCCAGTATTATACCAATTTCCCATATTGATTCCAGTTTCATAGATGTTGTGTCCTGTAGTTTTTTGTTCTGATTTTGAAAGGGTGTAAGCAACCCAGTAATTATGTCTGCCTTTATTTTTCTTAAATAAAAATTCCATTCCATATGCTCTAGCTTTTCCTGCTAATAATATTCTTTCTACAGCTGCGTTAGCAACTAAATCAGCTCCTGGTATGTAATCGAGTCTGTTTTTAATTTTCTTATAAAAAATTTCAGTTTCTAATTTATTTCCATTTTTTAATTGTGAATGATAACCTAATGCCCACTGATCTAATTTTTGAGGCTTTAAATATGGGCCACTAGGAGCCCAAACATCTAATGGAGCAGGTGCATTAGTGTTAGATATCAAGTGAATGTATTGATTTAGTCTATTGTAACTAGCTTTAATGGATTGATTATTAAAATTATAGGATAAATTAAACCTTGGTTCAAAATTGTAAAAAGATTTTATGACTTTAGAGTTTTCAGGGTTAAGGTATTCTCCAATTATTTCTGCTTCTTTATAAATACCCAAATTTTCGTCGAAGATTACTGGATTATCGTTTAAATATCTATTTAAACCATTTTGCTTGAATCTTAAGAACTGATTGATTCTGAAACCATATCTAGCAGAAAGTTTCGAGGAAATCTTGTGATTTACATCAAAATAAGCTGCATTTTCAAGTGCGAATTTCTTGTGAAGTTTTTTAAAGTTTATTCCAGACTCGTTGATTGGTCTAATTTCACCTGGGTTAAACTCATAATATATTGAATTTAAACCATAATTAAATTGAATTGAATTAGAGAAGTAATTCTTTAAATCGTATTTAATATTTAAGTTTTTAATTCCAGAATTCCAGTTAAACCCTACAAAGTCTAAAGTTAAGCCGTAGTAATAATCACTAAAAATTAAAGAAGTATTAGAAAATGTTTTTTCATTGATTAAGTGATTCCACCTTAGGTTAAATGTTGAGTTTCCATATGTGTTAGAAAATGTATCGCTAAGTTTAAATTTGTCTCTACCAAAATATCCAGAGAAGTACAAAGTGTTGTTTTTATCTATCTTATAGTTTGATTTAGTGTTAATATCGTAAAAATAAGCTACATTTTCAATATCAGTAAATTTCAAGAAAAGGTGAGCGTAAGATCCTCTGGTTGCAATTAAATACGATCCTTTATTCTTTTTTATTGGACCTTCACCCAGAATTCTACTAGATATTATTCCAATTCCTCCACTTAGTTTATGCTTTTTACTGTTCCCATCTTTTTGATATACATCCAAAACGGAAGAAAGTCTTCCTCCATATGAAGAGGGTATACCACCCTTAAAAAGTTTAACTTCTTTTATTGCATCAGAATTAAAAATAGAAAATAGACCAAACAAGTGAGATGAACTGTATATTATGGCTTCATCAAACAAAATTAAATTTTGATCCGCAGCACCCCCTCGAACATTGAATCCACCCGTTCCTTCACCTGCATTTGATACACCTGGAAGTAATTGAATAGTTTTTAAAACATCAGATTCGCCAAATAAAACAGGTGTTTGTTTAATAGTTTCATAGGATAAAATATTTAAACTCATTATAGGTTTTTTTATATCTATCTCTTCAATATCTTTTATTACGATTACCTCATCTAAATTTTCAATATTTTGTTCTAAATAATAATTGGTATTAATATTATTTGTTAGATTAATTTTATTAATACTTTTTTTATAACCTATTGAACTTATGTGTATTTCATAATTCCCTTTTGGAATTGTTATTGAATAAAAACCATAAGTATTTGTAATTGTTCCAACATTTATACTTGGAATAATAATATTAGCACCAATTATAGATTCATTGTTATTAACATCCAAGATATAACCATTCAAAGTAAAATTATCTTGTGAATAATTAATTATAGATATAAATAGTAGAATAAGATTTAAGAATAAAAGCTTAAGATGATTCACTAATTAAAATAAAATTTAATTATTAAAGCAAAACATATGCCAAAACATGTCAAGTTTATAAAATTATATAAATTTTGATTCTAAATTTAACTTAATGGTATCTAAAAATTCTTGAGTGTTTAAGTAATGAGATTTATTTAATTCTTTACCATGTATTAAAAGAGCAAGATCCTTAGTCATTTTTCCATTTTCAACAGTTTCGACACATACTGATTCAAGATCTAGGCAGAATTTTATTAATTCTTGATTATTGTCTAATTTTCCTCTATGAGCAAGACCTCTTGTCCAAGCAAAAATGGATGCAATTGGGTTAGTTGAAGTTTCATTTCCTTTTTTGTATTCTCTATAATGTCTTGTGACTGTACCATGAGCAGCTTCAGCTTCCATGGTTTTACCATCTGGAGTAACCAAGGTAGAGGTCATTAATCCTAAGGATCCGAATCCCTGTGCCACTGTATCAGATTGAACATCACCATCATAATTTTTACAAGCCCAAACAAAACCTCCATTCCATTTCATAGCAGCAGCAACCATATCATCGATCAACCTATGTTCATAAGTAATACCAGCCTTTTTAAAGTTATTTTTGAATTCAGTATTATAAACCTCATGAAAAATATCTTTAAACCTTCCATCATAAGCTTTTAGGATTGTATTTTTTGTAGATAAATATAAAGGCCATTTTTTACTTAAAGCTTGATTCATACAGGATCTAGCAAAGCCATATATAGATGAATCAATATTATACATGCTCATAGCTACCCCATCTTCTTTAAAATTATAAACTTCCCAAGTTTTAGAAGGATCTCCATTTTCTGGTGTAAAAGTCATTGTAAGTTTTCCTTTTCCATGAGTAACAATATCTGTAGCCTTATATTGGTCCCCAAATGCATGTCTACCTATGCATATCGGCTTTACCCAGCCTTGAACATATCTAGGAACATTATTCATTATAATAGGCTCTCTAAAGACTGTTCCTCCTACTATATTTCTTATGGTACCATTAGGAGATCTCCACATTTTTTTAAGTGTGAATTCTTTTACCCTATCTTCATCTGGAGTTATAGTTGCACATTTTATACCTACATTGAATTTTTTGATTGCTTCAGCAGAATCAACAGTAACTTGATCATCTGTAAAATCTCTATTTTTTATGCCTAAATCAAAATATTTGATTTTAATGTCTAAATATGGAAGAATAAGTTTGGTTTTTATAAAATCCCAAATTATTCTAGTCATTTCATCTCCATCTAACTCAACTACTGGATTTTTAACAACAATTTTTTTCATGAAAATTTTTGAAATTAACTTTTAATTTCTTTAATCCTAGCTTTTTTACCTCTTAGTTCTCTAAAGTAATAGATTCTAGACCTTCTTACTTTACCACGTTTATTAACTTCAATTTTTTGAATTGCAGGCAAATTAATGGGAAAAATTCTTTCAATACCAATTGTACCTGACATTTTTCTAATTGTAAATGTCTTTGTTAGACCAGATCCTTTAATTTGAATAACAACACCTTTAAAAAACTGAGTTCGGACTTTATTTCCTTCTCTAATTTCATAATAAACTGTAATTGTATCTCCTGATTTGAAATTTGGGATTTCTTTTTTTTCTACAAATTCATCTTGAACGAATTTTACTAAAGATTCCATTATGTAAGATTTTAATTAAATTAATATAACATTCACGATTATCGTCAGCGGTTATATCAATTGGATTGCGAATTTACCATTTTTTTTTATTTCATGGAAATTTGGCTAATTAAAAAAATTCGGACGGATTTTTTTAGTTCTTTCCAAAGCTTTTTCTTCTCTCCAATTTTCAATTTTTGCTTTGTTTCCAGACAATAATACTTCCGGAACATTCATATTACCAAAATTTGCAGGTCTTGTATAAACAGGAGGGGCTATCATTCCATCTTGAAAAGAATCGGATAATGCAGAAGTTTCATTACCTAATACACCAGGTATCAGCCTTATAATTGAATCACATAATACAGCTGCAGGAAGTTCGCCACCAGAAAGAACATAGTCTCCAATTGATATTTCCATTGTAATAAGCTTGTCCCTAACTCTTTGGTCAACTCCTTTATAATGACCACAAAGAATTATTAAGTTTCCCTCAATAGATAATTTGTTAGCAATCTTTTGATTTAATATTTCTGCATCCGGAGTCATATATATAATTTCTCTATAATCTCTATTTTTTTTTAAAGAATCAATACATTTATTAATAGGCTCAATCATCATTACCATTCCTGGCCCGCCTCCAAACTGATAATCATCAACTTGTTTTCTTTTATTTGAAGCATAATCTTTTAAATCATGAAAATGAATTTCTACAATTTTCTTTTCAATGGCTCTTTTAATTATAGAGCCATTAAATGGACTTTCAATTAATTTAGGTAAAACGCTTATAATGTCAATTCTCAACATATTTATTCAAAAATTAGTCTTTCTTTTTCTCCATTGGGACTAACAAAAGTCATTTGGTTAATTTTTGTATCATTTTGGAAATTAGAAATATCAGCTGTATTATTTATTGCTTCACCATTTATTTCTGTTAGAACATATCCTGGTGAAATTCCCATTCTGTATAAAGTATTATTTCTATGATTTAAGACTTTTACTCCATTTTTTAATTCTAATTTAGCCAACTCACCTTTAGACATATTTTTTAATTGCATTCCGTAAAATTCAACATTTTCATTTTTTTCTAGAGTCACCTTGAGTTTTAGGCTATTTCCATTTCTTTTTACACCAACTGAAACTACATCTCCAGGTCTTTTAGTACTTAAGTAACCAGAGAGATCAGAAAATTTAGCAATTTTTAAGCCGTCTAAACTTAAAATAACATCACCTTTCTTAATTCCAGCATTTGCAGCACCCATTGTTGGTTCGACATCATTTACATAAAAACCTTCAGTTAATGAAATACTTAATTCATCAGCATTTCTAGAATTTAATCCAAAACCTGTAACACCTAATAATCCTTTTTGAACATTTCCAAATTCAATAATATCTTCAAATATTTTTCTAGCAACATTACTAGGAACCGCAAAGGAATAACCAACAAAGCCACCGGTTCCACTTGTAATAGCTGTATTTATACCAATCAAATCTCCATTAGTATTTACCAATGCACCTCCACTATTTCCTGAATTTACAGCAGCATCAGTTTGTATGAATGATTGATTTTTAGAATCGTAGTCATTTAAATCTCTAGATTTTGCACTTATAATTCCTGCAGTAACAGTTGAAGTTAGATTATAAGGGTTTCCAACTGCAAGGACCCATTCTCCAATTTTAGTTTGATCTGAATCAGCAAACCTTATGTATGGGAAAGTTTTATCACTATCTATTTTTAAAACTGCTATATCTGATATTTCATCTTTTCCAATTAATTCTGCTTGATAGGTTTTGTTATTATTAGTTGTAACTTCAATAGTACTAGCATTTTCAATTACATGATTATTGGTTATAATATACCCATCTTTTGAAATTATTACGCCAGATCCCATTCCAATCCTAGTTCTATTACTTCTATTATTATTAAAATAGTCCCAAACTGAAGAAGATCCACTTGAAATACTTGTATTTTTTACATGAACTACAGAATTTATAGTTTTTTCTGCGGCAATTGTAAAATCAATATTTGAATTTGAATTTATTGTAGGACTAGGATCATAGGAAATATTTACCATCTTATTTCCAGAATCTAATTTGTTTTGAACTATATTATGATCATAATTTAAATTATGAATAAAAAGAGCAATTACTCCACCAATAATAGAGATTGCAAATGGAATTATAAGTTTTTTCATTTTTATTAAATTTTTTTACAAAATTAATTTATAAATTAATAGAAAATATATTTTTAACTACATTTTAACAGCATTTAAAGAGAATATCTAAAATTTATAACTTCAATCATCTTTTTTTATCTTAGTATCCTATACCTAATGAAAATAAAATTTCAAAAATATCAAGGAACAGGAAATGATTTTATTATAATCAATAATAATAGACTTTCCTTTCCTAATAAAAATAAAGATTTAATAAAACATCTTTGTGATAGAAAATTTGGTATTGGTTCAGATGGTTTGATTTTAATCAATCCTTCTGCAAAAACAGATTTTGAAATGCTTTATTTTAATTCTGATGGGAATTTAGGATCAATGTGTGGTAATGGTGCGAGATGTTCAGTAAAATTTGCGCAGAATCAAAAAATTATAAAAAGTAATACCATTTTTAATGCATGTGATGGAAATCATAATGCAACTATTAATAAGGATTTAATTACTTTGTCAATGAAGCCAGTTGATAAAATTAAGACTTTTAACAATGATTTATTTTTAGATACAGGCTCACCTCATTATATTAGATTTGTTGAAAATATTGAAGGTTTCAATGTTTATAATGAAGGTAAATTAATTAGAAATAGTTCAGAATTTAAAGATGAAGGAGTAAATGTAAATTTTGTACAAATAATATCAGAAAATGAATTTTCTGTCAGAACATTTGAAAGAGGTGTAGAGGATGAAACACTCTCGTGTGGTACAGGTGTAACTGCTGTTGCTTTGGCTATGTTTCATTTAAAAAAAACTAATTCAAAAAAACTTAAAATAAAAACTAGAGGAGGAGAATTAACAGTTGAGTTTAATAATTCAGAAAATGGTTACTCAGAGATTTATTTAACAGGTAGCGTTAAAATGATATTTTCTGGTGAAATTGAAATATAAATGGAAAAAAAAAGAGTTTATAAAATAGTTATATCCATTGGAATTTTAAGTTTTTTATTTATATCATCTGCATTTATTTTTAACTATTATAAAACTTACTATTCTAATAACACGAATTTCAATGAAGAATCTATTTTTTTATATATAAAAACCGAATCAGGTTTAAATAATTTAAAAAAACAAATCACTCCATTTTTAAAAGATTCTTCAACTTTTTTTAATGCAGCATATAAAACGAAATATGTTTTAAATATCAAAGCTGGTAAATATGAGATAAAAAAAGGCTTTTCTAATAAAGAAATTATTAATTCATTAAAATTCAAAAATATTCCAGTTAAAGTTACTTTTAATAATATTGAACGGATAGAAAATTTAGCTTCCAGAGTTTCCAAATATATTGAAGCGGATAGCTTAAGTCTAATGAATTCATTTTATGATAAAACATTCTTAGAAAATAATGATTTAAATACTGAATCTGTTTTTTCTATTTTTTTACCAAATACTTATGAGTTTTACTGGAATACTAATGCTAATGAATTTCGAGATAAGATGCTTAAACAGTTCAATTTGTTTTGGAATTTATCTAGAATTGAAAAAGCCAAATCTTATGGCCTGAGTCCAATAGAAGTTTCCATATTAGCATCTATTGTTCAAAGAGAAACACCAAAAATTGATGAAAGACCTACCATTTCAGGTGTGTATTATAATAGATTAAAAAAAAGAATGAAATTACAAGCTGATCCAACCGTTGTTTATACCATTAAACAAAAAAAGGGTTTTGATAAAATAATTAAAAGAGTTTTATATAGAGATTTAAAAATAAAATCGCCATATAATACCTACTTATATAAAGGCTTACCTCCCGGTCCAATTTATATGCCTGATGTAAGTTCAATTGAATCAGTTTTAAATTTACAAGATCATAATTATTTGTTTTTTGTAGCTGATGTGAAAAGGCCTGGCTATCATATGTTTGCCAATACTCTTTCTCAACATAATAGAAATAAAAGACAATATACTTTATGGTTAAGGAAAAATAATATAAGAAGATAATAGTCTGATTTACCGATAATCAAAATTTATAGATTCAATTATAAAAATAGAAGGTCTTTTATTATATATTTCTTTATTATTTTTCCAGTTTTCAATTGTGTCTGTTTTAATTAATTCATTTTCTAAGGTAATGTCTGTAGCTATACATAACCTAGTTAAAGGTTTTAAATAGTTTATTAAATCTATGATAAGCTTATCATTTCTATAAGGTGTTTCCATAAAAATTTGAGTAACTAAATTTGATTTTTTTTCCATTATCTTAATTTCTTCTCTTCTTTTCTTTTTATCAATAGATAAGTAGCCATTAAACTCAAATTGTTGACCATTCATTCCTGATGCCATTAATGCTAAAAAAATTGATGAGGGACCAACTAGTGGGATAACTTTAATTTTTTTGAGATGAGCAATTGAAACTAGGTCTGCACCTGGATCGGCTATTCCAGGACATCCTGCATCAGAAATTAAGGCAATATCATTGCCTTGAAAACAAGGTTTTAAGAAATCTTTTGTAGATTCTTTTTTAGTAAACTTATTTAAGGTGGAAATGATTAATTCTGCTTGATTTTTTTCAGGATTTATAGCTTTAATAAAAGCTCTTCCTGGTTTTTCGTTTTCGAAAATAAAGTATTGAATATTATTAATAACTTTTTTAACACTTTTATGAAATTCATAATTGGATAAATTTCCTAAATAGTTGGGGACTAAATAAAGAGATCCATTGTCCACTTTTATGATATAAATATTAAAAAATTGCTTTTATACTGTAAATTTCTTTGAAAGATCTTCCACATACTTTCTAAATTGTTTATCAGTAAATGAAAGGTTATCAACTGTTTTACATGCATGTAAAACAGTTGCGTGGTCTCTATGTCCAATTTGAGATCCTATGCTAGCTAATGATGCTTTAGTGAATTTTTTAGCAAAAAACATGGCTAACTGTCTAGCTTGTACTATATGTCGCTTTCTAGTTTTAGATTGAAGAGTCGAGACATCCATCTGAAAATATTCAGATACTATTTTTTGTATGTAATCAATGGAAACTTCTCTTTTAGTGTTTTTTACAAATTTATCAACAACACTTTTTGCTAAGTCAATAGTTATCTCTTTTCTATTAAAAGAGGATTGAGCTATTAGTGAAATTATAGCACCTTCTAATTCTCTGACATTAATTTTTATATTTTTTGCAACATAATCAATGATTTCATCAGAAATATTAACTCCATCTCTAAAAAGTTTGTTTTTTAAAATAGAAACCCTTGTTTCATAATCTGGCCTTTGAAGTTCTGCAGATAAGCCCCATTTAAACCTAGATAAAAGTCTTTGTTCTATATCTTGCATATCTACTGGAGCTTTATCAGAAGTTAGAATAACTTGTTTACCATTTTGGTGTAGATGATTGAAAATATGAAAGAAAACATCTTGGGTTCCTGTTTTACCTGATAAAAACTGTACATCATCAATAATTAAAACATCAATTATTTGATAAAAATGTATAAAATCATTTCTGTTATTTTTTTTAACTGAATCAATATATTGTTGTGTGAATTTTTCAGCAGAAATATATAAAACAGTTTTTTCAGGAAATTTTTCTTTAATATTTACGCCAATTGCATGTACAAGATGGGTTTTGCCTAATCCAACACCTCCAAAAATTAATAATGGATTAAAAGAAGTCCCACCAGGTTTATTAGAAACTGCCATACCAGCAGACCTGGCAAGTCTATTTGCATCTCCTTCTAAAAAATTATCAAAATTATAATTTGCATTCAGCTGAGATTCTATTTTTAAATTTTTAATACCAGGGATTATAAAAGGATTTTTTAATTCAGTATTTAAATTACTAAGAGGAATGTTTACTTTCTGTGATGGAATATTTGATTTGTATTGACTTGGGATTTTTTCAGTAAATGGTTTTAGATTACCAAATGTGTTTTCCATTTTAATAATGTATACTAATCTAGCTTTATTTCCTAGCTCTTTTGTTAAAGCTAGTTTGAGTAATTTTATATAATGTTCTTCAAGCCACTCATAGAAAAATTTACTTGGAACTTGAACGTTTAGAATATTGCCTTCAAGTTTTATGGGTTTAATAGGCTCAAACCAGGTTTTATATGCTTGAATTTGTATATTGTCTTTAACAAATTTGAGACAATTATTCCATACAGATTCAGCTGTTAACATTTATTAAAGTATATTTTTGGTTGTTATAAAAACCAATAAAATTTGAAAAACTTTATTGAATAATAATAAGTAACAAATATGTACAAATTTTTATTAAAAAAAAATCATTTTGCTATTGAATTTTAATTTTTTTTTGTTCATATTATAGACAATTAATTTTTCTTGTTTTAAAAATAAAAAAAATACAAATTTTGAAAGATGAATTAGATATTTTTGTTCGATATAGTGAAACGGATCAAATGTCTTTTGTGTATCATGGAAATTACGTGAAGTATTTTGAAATGGGCAGAATTTCCTGGCTTAAAAAACTTGGATTTTCTTATAAAAAATTGGAAGAGGATGGTATTATGCTTCCAGTCATTGATTTAAAAATAAATTTTAAACAGCCAGCATTATTTGATGATAAATTAACCTTAATTACTAAGTTAGTTAAATCTCCATCTTATATGATTGAATTTAATTATGAAATTTTGAAGGATGGTAAAATCATTACTTTAGGATATAGTAAATTAATTTTTTTAAATTCTAAGACAAATAAACCTGTAAGATGCCCCAAAAAAATTTTAGATGCTATTAATTAGGTCTAATAATTTCTAGTTTATCGTTATCTATAATTTTTTCTGAAATTATTTTGCCATTAATATTGGGTGCTTTCAAACCTTTATTCATTTTTTTCTTATTTGTAAATATTCTAGCTTCATCCCAAAGATTATTTCGTATAAATTCTTGTAAAGTTTTTTTCCCTCCTTCAATAATTAAAGATTGTATTTTTTTTTCAAATAAAAAGTTGCTCACTTCAGTTGATAATGATTTATTATTTTCAATACTCTTATCAGTTATTTTTATTGTATTAGCTTGACTATTAAAAACGTTATATGTTTTTTTTAAATCATTTTTTAAGTCTATTACTATTCTAATTGGGTTTATACCTTTCCAACTTCTAATATTTAATGTTGGGTTATCACTAATAACAGTGTCATGTCCAATTAAAATTCCATGTTCTTCAGATCTCCATTTATGTACTAATTGTCTGCTTTTTATTGAAGTAATCCAATATGGTTCTTTTTTTTCTTTTATTAATGGTGCAATAAATTTGTCTTTGGATTGTGCCCATTTTAAAATAATAAATGGTCTTTTATTTTTATTAAAGTGAAGAAAAACTTTATGCAATTCCCTACATTCTTTTTCTAAAACTCCTTTAATTACATTTATTTTGTTTTTTTTCAATAAACGGATTCCATTACCATTTACTTTAGAACTATTATCTAAGGCTCCTATAATAACAGTTGGTATTTTATAATTGATGATAGTATTACAACAAGGCGGAGTCCTACCAAAGTGAGAACATGGTTCTAATGTTACATATAAGATTGATTTTTTTAAAATTTTCTTTTCTTTAACATTGTTTATTGCATTAATTTCAGCATGATTCCCCCCATACTTACTAGAAAATGCTTCAGAAATTATTATATTATTATAAACAATTATACATCCTACACAAGGGTTTGGGAATGTTGTTCCTATTCCTTTTTTTGCAATCTCAATGCACCTTGACATATAATATTCATGACTGGAATTATCCTTCATAATTGATTAAATAATAGTTTTCTCTAAATATTTATAATGTATCTTCATGACACAAAATTAATCTAAAAAATGGAAGTTAATACAGAATGGATTATAAGAGAAATTATTGAATCTGATAATAAAGAATTAGAAAATGTTTTAAGTTCTGTAATGATAGAATTTAATGTTCCAAAGATGGGTACTGCATTAAGTGATCCTGAATTAAAAAAAATGAGTTATGCCTATAATCACTCTAAGAGTATTTATTTTGTAATTGAAAGAGGAGGTAAAATTTTTGGTGGTGCAGGAATTTCTCCATTAAAAAAATCTAAAGAAAATATTTGTGAACTTCAAAAGATGTATTTTTTAAGTGATGCTAGAGGAATTGGTTTAGGCAAAAAAATGATTAATAGATGTATTGAAAAAGCTAGAAAATATAAATTTGATAAGTGTTATATTGAGACCATGTACAATATGAAATCAGCTCAAAAATTATATTTATCTGAAGGCTTTAATTATATTGATAAACCTATAGGTAATACAGGACATTCTTCTTGTCCTGTATGGATGATAAAGCACTTATAATGACCTTGATTGAATATCATAATTTGTTTTTTATAAAATTAGACTCTAAAATTGAAAAGGATGAATTAAATGAGTTTTTTTTCTGGTTGATTGAATACTACTGTGGTATCAATAGAATGAAATATATATTAAACCCGAACTATATAATTAATAATACTCAAAAATCTAATCTTTTCAAAGCTATTGAACATTTAAAAAAAAATATGCCAATCCAATATGTTATTGGAGAATCAGAGTTTATGAATTTAAAATTTCACTTAAATAATAAAGTTTTAATTCCAAGACCTGAGACTGAAGAATTAGTATCATGGGTTATAAGTACAAATCCTATAAACAAAAAAATATTAGATATTGGTACTGGAAGTGGTTGTATTGCAATTTCATTAGCTAAATTTATAAAATCGAGTAACTTAACTGCATGGGATATTAACCAGGAAATATTAGAAATTGCAAGAAAAAATGCATTTTTAAATGAAGTTAAAGTTTTGTTTGAGGTTCAGGATATATCTTCAATAAAATCGGATAAAAAATTCGATATAATTGTATCTAATCCTCCTTATATTTGTAATAGTGAAAAGAAAAAAATAAATAATAATGTTTTGCTTTTTGAACCTCATAAAGCATTATTTGTTGATGATAATGATCCTTTATTTTATTATTATAAAATAATTGATTTTGCTAAGCAAAATTTAAATAATAATGGAAATATTTTTTTTGAAATCGCTGAAAATCAAGATCATGGTATTTCAGAGCTTTTAATTAAAGCAGGTTTTCACGATATTGAATTAAGAAAGGATTATAGATTAAAAAATAGAATGGTAAGAGCTAGTTTTAAATGAATTCCATTAAAAAAAATATTGAAAATTTAAGAAATGAATTACATCTTCATAACTACTATTATTATGTATTAGACAAACCTAAAATTAGTGATTATGATTTTGATATGAAATTAAATGATCTAATTAATCTAGAAAAGCAATATCCAGAATTTATTGATATAAATTCACCAACATCAAGAGTAGGTGGTGCAATAATTAAAAATTTTGATACTGTAAAACACGAATTTCCAATGTATTCTTTAGAAAATTCTTACTCTAAAGATGATTTGGAAGATTGGAATAACAGATTATATAAAAATTTACAGGATAATGATCTTCAATATTTATGTGAATTAAAATTTGATGGTGTTTCTATTAATTTAACATATGAAAATGGAAAATTGATAAAAGCAGTAACTAGAGGTGATGGCGTACAAGGTGATGATGTTACAGAAAATATTAAAACTATAAAGACTATCCCTTTAAAATTAAAAGGGAATTATCCAAGTAAATTTCAGATAAGAGGAGAAATAATTATTGAAAAGGACGATTTCATTAAAATGAATGAAAAAAGACTGTCTGAAGGATTAGACCCATATATGAACCCAAGGAATACAGCTTCGGGAAGTCTTAAATTACAAGATAGCAAGGAGGTAGCTAAAAGACCTTTAAAATGTTTTTTATATCAAATAGTTACTTCTGAACAAACTTTTAAAACTCAAAATGAATGTTTGTTGAATGCATTAGATTGGGGTTTTAATATATCAAATACCTATAAGCTTTGCAGCAGTTTGAAAGATATAATGGAATATATAAGTTATTGGGATACAAACAGGGCGAACTTAAATTTTGAGATCGATGGGATTGTAATAAAAGTAAATAAAATAGATTATCAAGATGAACTTGGTTTTACATCAAAGTATCCAAGATGGTCGATTGCATATAAATTTAAAACGGAACAAATATCTACTAAATTATTAAGTGTTTCTTATCAAGTTGGAAGAACTGGTGCTATTACTCCAGTAGCAAATTTAGAACCTGTTCTTTTGGGTGGAACCTATGTTAAAAGAGCATCTTTGCATAATCAAGATCAGATAAATAAATTTGATTTATATATAAATGATATTGTAATTGTAGAAAAAGGAGGAGAAATTATTCCAAAAATAGTAGGAGTTGAAATAGCAAAAAGAGACATTAAATATGAAAAAATTAAATTTATAGAAAATTGTCCTTCTTGTTTCAAACTTCTTTCTAAGAAAGAATCCGAAGCTCATCACTATTGCTTGAATTACAATGATTGTCCTCCTCAAATTACTGGAAGAATACAACACTTTATTTCTAGAAAGGCGATGGATATAAACGGCTTAGGAAATGAAACAATTGATTTATTGTATAGTAATGAATTAATTTTAAATTATGCTGATTTATATGATCTTAAAAAAGAAGATTTAATTCTATTAGAAAGAATGGCTGACAAGTCAGTTGAGAATATTTTTGTTGGATTAGAAGATTCTAAAAAAATTGGTTTTGAAAGAGTATTATTTGCTTTAGGAATAAGATATGTTGGCCAAACTGTAGCAAAAAAAATAGCTAATAAATTCAAATCTATTGATAATTTGATGTCTTCTTCACTTGATGAATTGCTTTTAGTTGACGAAATAGGTGATAGAATTTCAGAGAGTATAGTTGATTTTTTTAGCATTAAAGAAAATGTTAATATTATTTTTAGACTTAAAAAAATAGGTTTGCAATTTGAAATAGATAAATCTAACGAAAAAATAAGTGATATTTTATCAGACTATATATTTGTTATTTCTGGTGTATTTAATAATTATTCAAGAGATGAATTGAAAAGATTAATTGAACTAAATGGAGGGAAATTATCTTCTTCTATTTCTTCAAAAACAAATTATTTATTGGGAGGAAGCAATATAGGACCAAGTAAACTTTTAAAAATAAAAAAATTAGAAATTCCAATAATATCTGAGAATGATTTAATAGAAATGATAAATCTTAAACTTTAAAAGAACTTGATTTTTCTTTAATGTTATCCTCACTAAGATAAAAGTCAATTTTTCCAAGATTTATACCATAACATCCAACCTGATTAATTAATACTTCTTTACCTATTAAATTTTTCACTTTAACTGGATTTTTCATGAATGTATGAGAATGTCCACCTATGATAAGATCAATATCTTTTGTTTTTTCTGCCAATATCAAATCACACATAACGCCATGATTGTATCCTCTATTAAAACCAAGATGAGATAGACAAATTATTATATCGCACTCAAACTTATTTTTAAGTTTGTATGTAATGTCTTGAGAAATTTCTATTGGATCTAAATATTTTATTCCACTGTATAATTTTTTGTCAACTAATCCTTCTAATTTAATTCCAATTCCAAACACACCAATTCTAATACCATCTAGAACAAAAATTTCATAATTTTTAATCTTATCCTCTAATGGAGTATTGTTTAAAGTATAATTTGAATTTAATAATGAAAAGTTAGCATGTTTTAAAGATTTGGCTAGTTTCTTAATACCATTATCAAATTCATGGTTTCCTAAAGTTGAAGCATTATACCCCAATTTACTCATTAGTTTTAATTCAATTTCTCCACCAAAAAAATTGAAATAAGGAGTTCCTTGAAAAATATCTCCAGCATCTAAAACAAGTGTATTAGGATTTTCTTTTTTAATAGCATTTATCATTTTTGCTCTTGCAATTACTCCACCACCATTTGGGTTAATAGGATCATTTGAAGGAAAAGGATCAATATGACTATGTACATCGTTCGTGTGTAGAATTGTAATCTTTTTTGAATTAAATTTTATTTTTTTAAAACTTATAAAAGGAAAAGCCAATCCAAAAATTGTTGATGAAGTGATTTTATCTAAAAAGTATCTTCTTTTCATTATAATCTTATAATTCTATTATCTGTTTTGCTAACAATGGTATCTTTTTTCATAATATAATTAATTAGAATATCTCTAATGTTTGTTTTAAGAGAATATAGTTCTAACGGATTCTTAAAAAAGAGCATTTTATCTCCTCCTTCTTGAAGGAAATTTGAAGTTAAAATATAATATGTGTTATCAATATTAAATTTTTTATTTCTTACTAGTACTTTATTTATTTTATTTCCTTTAAACTCTATTTTTATGCCTGAAACAGGATGGGCTAACTTCTCTTTATTTATATATTGTATTAATTCTAAAACTTTTTCTCCACTAAGTTTAACAACAGTTGATGTGTTATTAAAAGGCATAATAGTAAAAAGATCATGTTGAGTAATTTGTCCTTTATTTAAGTTTCCTCTTATTCCCCCAAAATTTAATAAACAAAAATCAATTTCCTTAGAAGATATTTTACTAAAAATAGGGTTTGATTCTTCAATTAAAATATCTGCTAATAGATTTCCTAATGAAGATTCTAATACACCATCTCTAATACTTAAAGATTTTTGAGAATATCCTATTACTTTTTGTAGTTCTTTAATTTTGTTTCTGTATGGGTTTATTAATTTATTTAATTCTTCATTTTTAACAATTGAATCTAAAACTATTATATTTTCTCCTTTAATATCATTAATTTGATAATTATAATTATTACATGAAAAAAAGAAAATTGTTAGAATTATAACAATATGTTTAAATTTTTTATTATTGGTATATAATATAGGTTTCAATGACGAAATATGTAATTTTACAGAAGTTTTAAATATATGATTTTTAAATCACTACATAATAAATTATTGAACAAAAAGATTAAGAAGTCTTTGGATAAACTTTCAAATCAAAGAAGGCTTAAACCAAACCCTATTAAAACTTTAGGATGTATTATAGACCCATCATTTCCTGTATCAGTTGATAATTTTATTGATTTATCAAATTCTTTAGGATTAAAAGAAAAAGATTTAAAAATTATAACATTCCAAGAAAACAAAAACACTTTTAATGTTTTTTCAAATATGAATATAACTCCTGAATGTGTTTCGTTTACTGGCAACTTAAATGGAAAAGATTCATTGGAATTTATTTCTTTTGAATTTGATTTATTAATTAATTTTTTTAAATCAAACCACTTTTTAATTTTGTTATCTTCTAAAACAAATGCAAAATTTAGAGTAGGTTTTGAGTCGGTAGATTCTGATTTAAACGATTTAATTTTTTCTGAAAAAATTAAAAATTATTTAGATTTTAAAATGGAATTAATTAAATATTTGAAATTGATAAAATGATTGATTTAATTAAAAGCCTCAAAGGAACGGGAGTTGCCATAATTACTCCTTTTAAAAGTGATTTATCAGTTGACTATGATGTTATAGAAAAGTTAGTTGATTTTGTAATAAATGGCGGAGTAAATTATATTGTAGTTCAAGGTACAACCGGAGAATCTGCAACATTATCTGAAAATGAGAAAGTTAAATGTAGAAAAGTTTTTATTATGGCCAATAACGGAAGAGTTCCGCTTGTTATTGGAATAGGATCTAATTATACAGATTCCTTGGTAGAGTATGTTAAGAAATCAGATTTAATAGGATTTTCTGCGATTCTTTCAGTTGTTCCATACTATAATAAACCTTCACAAGAAGGTCTTTTTCAGCATTTTTCAAAACTTGCAAACTCATCTATAGTTCCAATTATATTATATAATGTTCCTGGAAGAACTAGTTGTAATATGGAACCTGACACAGTAATTAAACTTGCAAAAAAATACAAAAATATTATTGGTATAAAAGAAGCTAAGGGTGATTTAGATCAAATGAACAATTTAATAAAAAATAAACCACCAAATTTTTTAATTATTTCTGGAGATGATGATACTGCTGCTCAAAGCATATTAAATGGTGCAGATGGAGTTATTTCTGTAGCTGCTGGGTCTATTCCTAAACTTTTTATAAAGACAATTAATTATGCTTTAAAAAAAGAAGAAAGGAATACTAATATATTATTAGATTTAATAAAGCCATATCTAAAATTACTTTTTGATGAGGGAAATCCTTCTGGAACTAAGGCCGCACTTTCTGTATTGAATATTTGTAAAAATAAATTAAGATTGCCATTAATTCCTGTATCAGATAGTCTTTATTCTAAAATAGAAAAATTTATTTCTGAAAATCCTGAGTAGTTTTTATATATTTACAGTCCTTTTTAAATTTGTTAAATGTCAAATAAAAATTATATTTTTTTTCTGCTAATACTGGTTAGTATTTCTTTTTCATGTAATGAATTTCAAAGAGTACTTAAAAATGAAGATATTAAGGCTAAGTATGATATGGCTGAAAAGTATTATGAAAATCAAGAATTTAGAAGGGCTAGTAGGTTGTTTGAGCAAATCAAACCAAAATATAGAGGAAAACCTCAAGGTGAGAGAATTACCTTTTTTTATGCTAATTGTCTCTTGAATACTAAAAGTTATGTATTGGCAGCTTATGAATTTGAAAGTTTTGCTAAAGCATATCCTTTAAGTGAAAAAGTTGAAGATGCGATGTATTTATCTGCTTTTTCCTATTATAAAACTTCTCCTGTTCATAGTCTAGATCAAAATGAAACTAATGAAGCTATTGATAAGCTTCAGGAATTTATAAATACCTATCCTAATTCTGAAAGAATGTCTTCAGCTAATGATTTAGTTCAAGAACTTAGAATAAAACTTGAATTTAAGGCATTTGAAATAGCAAAACAATATAATACAATTAGAGATTATAAATCGGCTATAATAGTTTTAGACGATTTTATCTCAGATTATCCAGGAACTCCTTACAGAGAAGATGCTCTTTATTACTTACTAGACTCATCATATGAGTTAGCAATTAATAGTATTGATTTAAAAAAATTGGAAAGGCTTAAAAATGCAAAAAAGATTTATGATGAATTATTAAAAACTTACCCTGAATCTAAGTATGTAGATAAATCAAATAAACTGTTAGAGACTATAGACAAAGAAATTACTACATTTGCAAAATAATTAATTTCATTTAAAAAATTATTATGGATTTTAAAAAAACAAGTGCACCATTAAATACAATAACTTATGATAGAAATGTAGTTGATGCTAAAACAGATAATATCTATGAAGCTATTTCTATAATTTCTAGAAGAACCATTCAAATTAATGAGGAAATAAAAAAAGAGTTATTGGATAAACTGGAAGAGTTTGCTAGTCCTACTGAAAGTTTAGATGAAATCTTTGAAAACAAAGAGCAAATAGAAGTTTCAAAATTCTACGAAAAGCTTCCTAAGGCTCATGCTATGGCAATTGAAAACTGGTTGTTAGATAAAATATACTACAGAAATACTGAAATTAAAGAATAAAGATGTCCATCCTAAATGGAAAAAATATTCTATTAGGTATTTCGGGGGGAATAGCAGCTTACAAGTCTGCCTTTTTAGTAAGATTATTAATCAAAAATGGTGCTCATGTACAAGTTATAATGACTCCAAATTCCAAAGATTTTGTAACCCCACTAACTCTTTCTACATTATCTAAAAGACCTGTTTTATCAGAATTTTTTAATAAGGATAATGAAAATGAATTATGGAATAATCATGTTGAATTAGCCTTGTGGGCTAATTATTTTATTATTGCTCCTGCTACTGCTAATACTTTATCTAAAATGGCATCTGCTAGAGTTGATAATTTATTAATTGCAACTTATCTGTCTGCTAAGTGTCCAGTATTTTTTGCTCCAGCAATGGACTTAGATATGCATAAAAATCAAGCTAATAAATTAAATATTATTAAGTTAATAGATTTTGGAAATATTCATATTCCAGTTAATTCTGGATTTCTTGCAAGTGGATTAGAAGGAGAGGGAAGGATGCAAGAGCCAAGTCAGATAATTGATTTTGTTTCTAATTATATTTTAAATCAAAAAAAACTTTATGGGAAAAAGGTATTAATTACTGCTGGGCCTACATATGAAGCTATTGATGCAGTAAGATTTATTGGTAATTTTTCTAGTGGAAAGATGGGTTTTGCATTAGCCAATACTGCTGCTAAATTAGGTGCAGAAGTTTTCTTAATTACTGGTCCTACTAGCTTATCTATTAAAAACAATAGAATAAAGTCTTTTCATGTCACTAGTGCTGATGAAATGTTTAAAATTTCTTCTGATTTATTTCTGCAAGCAGATATAGCTATTTTGTCTGCAGCAGTTTCAGATTTTAGACCTAAAAAAGCAAAAAAAAATAAAATAAAAAAAGAGAGAAATAGTAATCTTACAATTGATTTAGTTTCAAATGTTGATATTCTAAAACATCTAGGTTCTATAAAAAAAACAAATCAGCTACTAATAGGTTTTGCACTAGAATCTGATAACGAAGTTGATAATGCAATTAAAAAAATTAAGAATAAAAACTTAAATGCTATTGTATTAAATTCTCTAAATGACAAAGGAGCTGGTTTTAATCATGACACTAATAAAGTTACTTTCATAAACAATAAAAATGATTTAACAGAGTTTAAATTAAAAACTAAACTTGAAGTTTCAGAGGATATTTTTAATGAGATAATTAAACTAAATGATGAATAGAATACTATTTTTTGTATTAATATTATTCATAAATATTACTTACACACAAGAGATTGATTCTAAAGTAATTGTTAATTCTGATCAAATAAATCAAACTAGTAAAGCTATTTTTTTAAATTTAGAGAAATCAATTACAACTTTTATTAACTCAAAATCATGGTCTGATAATAATTATTTAATTCATGAAAAAATTGATCTTAACATTCTTATTACAGTTTTATCTTATTCAAACAATAAATTTAAAGCCAATTTTGAATTTCAATCTCTTAGACCAGTACTAAATTCTACTTATCAAACACCACTTTTTAATTTTGTAGATAAAAATGTAGAATTTGAATACGAGGAATTTGAAACTCTTTTTTTTGTTGAAAATAAATTTCAATCTGATTTGGTTTCATTATTATCCTATTATATAAACATTATTTATGGAATTGATAGTGACAGTTTTATAAATAATTCAGGAAACATTTTTTATAGTAAAGCTCAAGAAATTTTAAACTTAGCTAATCAAAGTGGCTTTTCTAATACTTGGCAATCTGTAAACTCAGGTGGCAGAATTAATAAATTTTGGTTAATTGAAAATCTAAATTCTTCAAACTCTAAAGAATTTAGAGACCTTTTATATAATTATCATGTCAATGGATTGGATTTGATGCATAAAGACAAATTATTATCAAAAAAAAATATTTCATCCTCCATAATTTCATTGGAAAGAATGAATAGAAGAATCCCAAATTCTATTTTACTGAAAATATTTTTTGAAACTAAATCAGATGAAATAAAAGACATCTTTTCTTCTGGTCCAGATCTTGATACTGTTAATTTATATAATCAATTAAATAGAATGGCTCCTTTCTTTTCTAACAAGTGGAATAACCTTAGATAATTTCTATTTGGATTCATATAATAAACTAAGTTATATTTGATTAAAATACATTAATAAATTGTTAATAAAAGTTTCTGTAAAAAATTTTGCCTTAATAGACTCTTTAGAAATTGATTTTTCAGAAGGATTTTCTACAATAACTGGGGATACTGGGTCAGGTAAGTCAATTTTATTAAATGCTTTGTCATTAATAATAGGAAAGCGTGCAGACCATAATTTATTAAAGAATAATAAAATTAAATGCGTAATTGAAGCAGAATTTGATTTAAGTAATTTTAAATTAAAAAAAATATTTGAAAAAAATAACTTGGATTATTTTGACCATTCTATTCTTAGAAGGGAGGTTTTGCCGAATGGCAAATCAAGATCATTTATTAATGATACACCTGCTAATTTAGATTTAATGAAATCTATTGGAGAAAAATTAATAGATATTCATACTCAAAATGAATCTTTAATACTTTCTAAAGACAATTTCTTTTTTTCTCTTATTGATAATTTATCTGAACAAAATAATATTGTAAAGAATTTTTCACAGAATTTAACTTTATATAAAGAACTTATTTTAGAGTTAGAAAAATTAAATAGAATAAATGTCAGTCTTCAAAATGATTATGATTACAACCTTTACCTTTTAAATGAATTAAAAGATGCTAAATTATTTTTAGGTGAACAAAAAGATTTAGAAGAAAATCTTAAAATTTTAAAAAATTCAGAAGAAATAATTGCTTCTCTTAATCAAATAGATAATCTAATTCAGAACGATGAAAAAAGTATAGAAAATCAGATAAGAAATTTAAATTTTATATTAAGTAATATTTCAAAATTTTCTGATAAATACTCTGTAGTTAAAGAAAGAATTGAAAGTGTTTTAATTGAATTAGAAGACATAAAATTAGAACTAATAGGATCGTCATCAGATTTTAACAATAACCCCTTTGAATTAGAGGAGATGGAGTCAAGGTTAAATTTAATTTATAATCTTCAAAAAAAGCATTCTGTTAATTCAATTTCAGATCTAATTCAGGTAACTAATAATCTAGAAGAAAAGTTAGAGAAAAATAATAATATAATTATCGATATAGAAAATTTGAAAAATGAGATTCTTTTAAAAGAATCTTTATTAAAAGAACAATCAAAAAAAATATCTATTTCAAGAAAAAAAGTATTACCAAACTTAAAAAATCAAATCGAATCTATTTTAGGTAGTCTTGGAATGAAAAATTCTTCTTTTATTTTTAATATAAAAGAATCTGAAAATTATAATAAATATGGAAATGATATTGTTGAAGTTCTTTTCTCAGCAAATAAAGGAATTGATTATTCGCCAATTTTCAAAGTTGTTTCTGGTGGAGAACTTTCTAGGATTCTTTTATCAATAAAATCTATTTTATCTAAGCATTTAAATTTACCAACAATGATATTTGATGAAATTGATACTGGAATTTCTGGAGAGATGTCTAATGCTATGGCAAATTTAATGTTGAATATGAGTAAAACAATGCAAATTATCTCTATTACTCATCTACCTCAAATTGCAGCAAAAGGGGAAAATCAATATAATGTATATAAATATCAAAAATCAGGAATAACTAATACTAAAATCAAGAAATTAAACAGTGAAGAAAGAGTAGAAGAAATTGCTAAAATGCTTTCTGGTGACATTATTTCTTCTTCTGCATTAACACATGCTAAAGAGTTGCTTAATTAATATTATCTTTAAAATAAAATTATGTCATATAATCTTTTAAAAGGGAAAAAAGGAATTATTTTTGGAGCTTTGGATCAAAATTCAATTGCTTGGAAAACAGCAGAAAGAGTTTATGAAGAAGGAGGTAAGTTTGTTCTTACTAATGCTCCAATAGCATTGAGAATGGGTCAAGTTGATCTACTAGCAAAAAAAACAAATTCAAAACTTATTCCAACTGATGCTACTAAATTAGAGGATTTAGAAAACCTTATTAATAATACTATGGATATATTTGGAGGTAAAATTGATTTTGTTTTACATTCTATTGGGATGTCTGTTAACGTTAGAAAAGGAAAACATTATACAGATTTAAATCATGATTGGATGGCAAAAGGGTGGGATGTTTCAGCAGTTTCGTTTCATAAATTACTTCAAAGTTTATATAAATTAGATGCAATGAATGAATGGTCTAGTATTGTTGCTCTTTCTTACATGGCCGCACAAAGAGTTTTTCCTAATTATAACGACATGGCTGATAATAAAGCTTACTTAGAATCAATTGCTAGAAGCTTTGGGTATTTTTTTGGAAAAGAAAAAAATGTTAGAGTAAATACAATTTCTCAATCACCAACACCTACAACTGCAGGAAAAGGAGTTAAGGGATTTGATGGCTTTATATCTTATGCTGAAAAGATGTCTCCATTAGGAAATGCTACAGCTTTAGATTGTGCTAATTATACTGTTACTTTATTTTCAGATTTAACAAAAAGAGTTACTCTTCAAAATTTATATAATGATGGTGGGTTTTCAAATGTAGGAGTAAGTCAAGAAATAATTGATATAATTTCACCTTCTGATTAATTTATTTTTCACTTATTTAGGCCCCTAAAACTATTTTAAAAATTATTTATATTAAATTGGCTTTAAAAGAAGTTAGTTTTTACTAGATTGAAATGAAAAATATAGGCCTTACTGGAGGAATTGGCTCTGGAAAATCTACGGTTTCAAAAATATTAATAAGTGAAGGGATTCCAGTTTATGACTCTGATTCAAGAGCTAAAATATTAATGAATTCTTCTATTGAATTAAAAAAAAATATAATTCAAAAATTTGGAAAAAAATCATATATAAACAATAAATTAAATAGGGCATATCTTTCAAATATTGTATTTAATAATGAATCTGAGATAATAAAGATCAATTCTTTGGTTCATCCTTTTGTGTATAATGATTTTAATGATTGGAAAAAAGGTGTTTTTTCAAAATACGTTATTTTTGAATCAGCTCTTATATTTGAAACAGGGTCTTATAAAAACAATGATTTTAATATTTTAGTTGTTTCAGATCTTGAGGAAAGAATTAAGAGAGTAAAAGAAAGAGATAATTTATCTAAAAAGGATATAATGACTAGAATTCTCAATCAATGGAGTGATGATGAGAAAATTACCTTATGTGATTACTTAATAAAGAATAATTCTTTAAAAGAAACTAAAAAAACAGTTCTAAAAATGATAGAATGTCTTAACAAAAAATTTAAATAATGACACTATTATAGATTAATTTATAAAATGAATAAGAAGATTTATTTTACTCTAATTTTTATAATGAGTATTGCTCTTATAGGTATCATATTGGTCCAAGGTTTTTGGATTAAAACTACATTAGATAATAAAGAAGAACAATTTTCTTTAAATATAAATCAAGCATTAAAATCAGTTTCTGAACAAATTCAAAGCAGAGAATTAAGAGATTATTTAGCTGTATATCAAAAATTAGTAGATAGTATAGGTTCGCCAAAAGAATCCCAACTAACTGCAGTTTTTAAATATGTTGAAAGAAACGAAAATACTAATCAAACTTATATATATTCTCATGGAATATTAGAAGAAGATTATAATATTTCTGCTAAATTATTTGAACCTAATGTCAGTGATACCTCTTCAATTCTAGAATATAAAGGTTTAAAGACAACGACTATAATTGATGAAGCATTTGATAGAGAAATGAAAAATATGAGTAGTATTGAAAGGTTGCAAAGAGTTGAAAGACTTTCTTTGATGGATAAAGCTAAATATGCTTCTGTATTTATGGAACTTGCTGCATTAAAACCTATTCATAGAAGATTAACCAATGTTGAACTTGAACTTTTATTACAGAGAGAATTAAGAGATAGAGATATTGATATTCCTTTTCAATATAGAGTTTTTAATGGAAGTTTTGCTACAAAAGTAGGATCAGATAATTATACAAATTTATATGGTTTGAAAAAATATAAATCTCCATTATTTGTTAATGAGAAAGGAGATAGTGACTTTGAATTAGTTATTGCTTTTCCAGAAAGAAAACTATATATAAGATCTTCATTAATTAATTTAATTCTTTTATCACTATTATTTACTTTAACAATAATTATAACTTTTTCTTCTACTATTTATCAAATTTTAAAACAAAAAAAAGTATCTGAAATAAAATCAGATTTTATTAATAACATGACACATGAGTTTAAAACTCCAATTGCTACAATTAAATTGGCATTAGATGCAATAAATAATGATAAAATACAAAATGACTTGAATAAAAGAAATAAATATTTAAAAATGATAAAGGATGAGAATGAAAGAATGAATTTTCAGGTTGAAAATGTATTGAGGATGTCTCAGCTAGAAAGAAAAGAAAATATTTTAAAAAAATCTATTTGTGATATTCATGATATTTTAGAAAAAGCTATTTCTCATTTAGATTTATTATTTAAAGATAGAAATGTTGATGTTTCATTAAATTTTTCTGCTTTAAAGTCAAAAATTTTTGTTTCAAATGAAAATTTAATTAATGTTTTTGTTAATATATTAGAAAATGCTATTAAATATTCTAAAGAAGATCCTAAAATTAGTATTCAAACTTCTAATTTAGAAAATTCATTATTGGTTAAAATTAAAGATAATGGTATGGGAATGAATACAGATGTTAAAGACAAGATATTTCAAAAATTTTATAGAGAAACCACAGGAGATATTCATAATGTTAGAGGACATGGCTTAGGTCTATCTTATGTTAAAAAGATATTGGATTTACATAATGGCACAATTTATGTAGAAAGTAAAGTAGGAGTTGGAAGTACTTTTTCTATAAACCTTCCAATAAATAATTTAAAAAACAAAGAATGAAAAATAGTGATAAAAATATTTTATTGGTTGAGGATGATATTAATTTTGGAGCATTATTAAATGATTTTCTGACCCTTCATTCTTATAATGTGGTTTTAGCAAAAAACGGAATTGAAGGATTAGAAAAATTTAAAAAATCTCAATTTGGTTTATGTGTTTTAGATGTTATGTTGCCTTTTAAAGACGGCTTTACTTTAGCAAAAGAAATTAGAGAAATTGATAAAGATGTTCCATTGTTTTTTTTAACTGCAAAGACTTTAAAAGAAGATGTTTTAAAAGGTTACAAAATTGGAGCTGATGATTATTTAACTAAACCTTTTGATTCTGATATCTTACTACTTAAAATTAAATCTATTTTTAAAAGAAAACAGCTAATAAATAGTAGAGAGATTGTTAAACATGAATTTGAATTTGCTAAATTTAAATTCAATTCAAAATTAAGAACATTACAATTTGAGTCAGAACCTATTATAAAATTATCTCCTAAAGAAAATCAATTATTAAGGATGCTATTAAACTACCTTAATGATTTAATGCCTAGAGAATTAGCTTTAGTAAAAATATGGAATGATGATAATTATTTTACTTCAAGAAGTATGGATGTTTATATTGCTAAAATTAGAAAATATTTGACCAAAGACCCAAGTGTTGAAATTCAAAATATTCATGGAGAAGGATTTAGATTAGTTATAAACAAATAATGTTATTTTTTTGTTCTTGGATGAAATTTCATCATTGAATCGATTAAGTGCTTCTTGTTTACGTGTAAATATCTTTCAGTTGTTGTTATGCTTTCATGTCCCATCATTTTTTGAATTGTTATTAAATCTGCTCCATTTTCTATTAAGTGAGTTGCAAAAGAATGCCTTAATGTATGTGGCCCTATTTTTTTCTTAATATTTGATGCATTTTTTAATTTTTTTAGAATTAGAAAGATCATAACTCTTGAAAGTATAGTTCCTCTTTCATTTAAAAAAAGGGTATCTTCAAAACCTTTTTTTATTTTTTGATAAGACCTTACATTTTGCAGATAGTTATTAATATATATTTGAGATTGTTTACTAATTGGCACAAACCTTTCTTTATTTCCCTTTCCAGTAACTTTTATTAATGATTCTTTAAAAAATAAATCAGAAATTTTTAAATTAATTAGTTCAGAAACTCTAAGTCCACAACTATATAATAATTCTATAATAGCAACATTCCTTAATCCAGTTTTAGAACCTAATTTAATAGTGGATATAATTTTATCAATTTCTTCTATCGTTAGTGTATTTGGAAGATTAGTTCCTAATTTAGGAGATTCTATATTATCCATTGGGTTCTTCTCAATTAAATTTTCTAATATTAAATAATCGAAGAAACGCCTAATTCCTGATATAATTCTAGCTTGAGTAGGGGGTTTAACTTTTTTTGAAATATTATATATAAATTCTTTTGTAATTTTTGATGTTAACTCATTTGGATTTTTTTCAATTTTATTTTTTTTCAAAAAATTAATCAGTTTTTTTATATCAAATAAATAACTTTCTATTGTATTTATAGATAAATTTCTTTCTATTTTAAGATAATTTTTAAAATTATCAAGGGCTACATCCCAATTCATATATAAAATTGCTTAATTAAATGCTATATTCATATTTAAAAAAATATTTTAATGAAATTACAAATTATTAATGGTCCCAATTTAAATTTATTAGGAACAAGAGAAAAAGATATCTATGGTGATCAGAATTTTGAAGTTTACTTTAAAAAATTAAAATCAAAGTTTAAAAGTATTGAACTACATTATTTTCAATCCAATATTGAAGGTGAATTAATTGATAAAATTCAAGATGTTGGATTTGATTTTGATGGAATAATTATTAATGCTGCTGCTTATACTCATACATCAGTAGGAATAGGTGATGCAATTAGGTCAATATCGATTCCAGTTATAGAAGTTCATATTTCAAATACATATTCAAGAGAAGAATTTCGTCAAAAATCATTTTTAAGTGCCCATGTAAGGGGGATAGTTATGGGTTTTGGATTAATGAGTTATGATTTAGCTATCTCAAGCTTCATTGAAAATTATAAGTGAATAACTTCACCATATGCATCTGCAACAGCCTCCATTACAGCTTCACTCATTGTAGGATGTGGATGAATAGCCTTAAGTACCTCATGCCCAGTAGTTTCTAACTTTCTTCCTAAAACTACTTCTGCTATCATGTCTGTAACTCCTTCACCAATCATATGACATCCAAGCCATTCTCCATATTTAGAATCAAAAATAACTTTCACAAATCCTTCACTTTTACCTGATGCTTGCGCTTTACCAGATGCACTAAATGGAAATTTCCCCACTTTAATATCGTAACCTTTCTCAATAGCTTTTTCTTCTGTTAGACCAACTGATGCAATTTCTGGCGAACAATAAGTGCACCCAGGAACATTATTATAATCTAGGGGAGACACATCCATATTAGCAATTTTTTCAACACAAAGAATTCCTTCTGCTGAAGCTACATGTGCTAGAGCTTGCCCTTTAACAACATCACCAATTGCATAATACCCTTTAACATTAGTTTGGTAATATTCATCAACTAAAATTTTATCATTTTCTAATTTAATACCAATATCTTCTAAACCAATGTTTTCAGTATTTGATTTAATTCCAACTGCACTTAAAACAATTTCTGAATTAATTTTTGTTTTTTCTCCTTTAGAAGATTCAAGATAAACTTCTACATCATTATCAGTTATTTTTGCTTCTTTTACTTCCGATGAAGTAAAAATTTTAATCCCTTTTTTCTTGAAATTTTTTTCTAATTCTTTAGAAATTTCTTTGTCTTCAACAGGAACTATTCTATCTAAATATTCAATTATAGTAACATTAGATCCCATTGAATTATAAAAAAATGCAAACTCAATTCCAATAGCACCAGATCCAACAATTATAATATCCTTTGGTTGTGTATTTAATGTCATAGCTTCCCTATATCCAATAATATTCTTGCCATCTTGTTTTAAACTGGCTATTTCTTTAGACCTTGCTCCAGTAGAAATTATTATTTTTTCAGAGAATATAATTGTTTCCTTACTTGATTCATCAGTAATGGTAACGGTATGATCATTAGTTAATCTGCCAAATCCGTTAAAAACTTTAATTTTATTCTTTTTCATTAAAAAATTAACACCCTTACTCATTTTGTCAGCAACTTTTCTACTTCTTTTAACAACAGAATTAAAATTTTTATTAACATCATTGACGCTTATTCCATAATCTTCTGCATTTTTTAAATATTCAAAAACTTGTGCGGATTTTAATAAAGCTTTTGTTGGAATACACCCCCAATTTAAACAAATACCACCCAAGCTTTCTTTTTCAATTATAGCAGTTTTTAAACCAAGTTGAGAAGCTCTAATAGCAGTAACATAACCACCCGGTCCACTTCCTAAAACTATCAAATCAAATTTTTCCATATTTATTATTTTTTGTTAAATGACAATGCAGCTGAGTTAATACAATATCTTTTTCCTGTTGTTTCTTTTGGGCCATCATTAAATATATGCCCAAGATGACCATCACATTTAGAACATTTGACCTCAATTCTTTTCATATTATGAGAAAGATCTTCTACATAAACAATTGAATTAGGTATTGCTTTATCAAAGCTTGGCCAACCACAATTGCTTTCATATTTATTTACACTTGAAAATAGAGTTTGACTGCAACCCTTACACTTATAAGTTCCATTTTCAAAATGTAAATTATATTCACCTGTAAACGGTCTTTCTGTATATGATTTTCTTAAAACCTGATAACTTAGATTTTCTAAATCATTTTTCCATTCTAAATCAGATTTTTGAATTTGTTTTTTTTCTTGAGAGAAATTAGAATTTGTCATAACTATACTTATTATAAGAATGATATAAATGTTTTTCATTTGTTTATTTTAAGAGCTTTAAAAATTAATGCATTCTTAGTAACACAGTGTCGATTCCCTGTAGTTTCAGGACCATCATTCCATACATTACCTATGTGTGCTCCACATTTTTTACATTCAAGCTTTGTTTTATTTATAAATTGTTTATCATATTTGACCTTGTCATCAATAGACTTGTCAAAACTTTCATCATCAAAGTCTGATTTATAGTTATTTTCAGATTTATAAAGAGGAGAATTACATTTTTTACAATGATAAATACCTTTATTATAATCAATATTATTTGTTGATAAATCT
>JAAZZF010000089.1 GCA_014239275.1 Flavobacteriaceae bacterium
TAGAATTAGGTTTTTCATAATCGTAAATTTAACTAAATTTAGATCATATGAAAAAGATAATTATAATTTCATTATTACTTAACATAGTATTTATCTCTTGCTCAAGAGACCCAAATAAAAAAATCATTGATATCACAACAAATTCATTAAAAACCACCATAAATGATAAGGGAGCATTTGTAAATTTTATTGATATAAAAAATGGCAAAGATTACATTTCAAAAGACACCATAGTTTCTGTAATGTCAATTCGAATTGATAATCAAATTTTGCATCCAATATTTGCTTCGTTAAATAGGAATGAAATAATATTAAACTTTGAAAATGATGTGGTTGCTCATATAAAAGTAGAAGAAAAAGAAACTCATTTTACACTTGAATTAATCTCCATTACCAATAAAGACATAGTTGAATTAATTGTATGGGGACCTTACCCCAACGTCATTAATAAAATTATTAGTGAAACTGTTGGAGTTGTTCGAGGTGATGAGTTTGCCTTAGGAATTCAAGCATTAAATATTAAAACTTTGGGTGGCTATCCATGGAACGAAAGTGACCGAATGCCAGCTTTCGATATTTTTAGAGAAAATGACCCAAATAATATGAAACCAAATTCAGATGGAAGTGTTTTATATAGAGTTGAGGCAGCAAAACCAACTGCAAGTGGAAGTAGTTTGCAGGCCTACTGTAGAAATAGAGATAAAGAGCGATTTTTTGAAGATTTTAATCATAAAAAAATTGTTGCGCCTATTTACAATGATGGTGGTGTAATTGGCTCTAAAATAGCAATATTTGGGTGTCCTGTGGAGAAAACCTTAGAAACCATTGGACAAATAGAAATTACAGAAGGATTGCCTCACCCAATGATCAATGGTAAATGGGCTAAAACAGCCCCAAATGCTTCAGCTTCTTATTTAATTACTTCTTTCACAGAAGATAATGTTGACCAGGCCATTGAACTTACAAAAAAGGCAGGTTTAAAATACTTGTACCATTACGGTAAAACTTTTGAAAATTGGGGTCAATTTGATTTATACAAAGGAGAATTTCCTAACGGAATTGAGGGTTTAAAAAAATGTGTTGAAAAAGCCGAGGCAGCAGGTATTAAGTTAGGAACACATGTGCTTTCTAATTTTATTACAACAAACGATCCTTATGTTACCCCTATTCCAGACAAAAGATTGGCAAAAGTAGGAAGCTCGATTATTACCAATGATATTGATGCAACTCAAACTGAAATCTTAATTAAATCTCCTGAATTTTTCAATCAGATGAAAAATAATAATTTAAAAACAGTTGTCATTAACAATGAATTAATTCGTTATGGTAGCGTGTCAAAAGAAGCCCCCTGGAGATTATTAAATTGCCAACGAGGTGCTTTTGAAACCGAAGCATTAACTCATAAATCAGGTGAAAAAATATCAAAACTACTTGATCACTCATACAAAGTATTTTTAACCAATACTGATTTAACTATTGAAATGTCAAAGAACATAGCAAATCTTTACAACCAAACTGGTTTACGACAAATTTCGTTTGATGGTCTAGAGGGGAATCGTTCTACAGGATTAGGAACCTATGGCGAATCATTAATGCCTTATGTTTGGTACAATACTTTATCTGATGATTTAAAAAGTCATTTAATTATTGATGCTAGTCGAACCACTCATTTTTTCTGGCATATTTACACCCGAATGAATTGGGGTGAACCTTGGTATGCTGGTTTTAGAGAAAGTCAAACTGAATACAGAATGAAAAATCAACCCTATTTTAAGCGAAATTTTATGCCAGGAATGTTAGGTTGGTTTAAAATGACTCCTGAAACTAGTATTGAAGATGTTGAATGGTTGCTAACACGATCAGCTGCACATAATGCTGGATTTGCTTTTATTGCAGGAGATGAGGCAATTCAAAAAAATGGTAATAAAAACAAAATATTACAACTTATTGGAGATTGGGAAAAAATTAGACTTAAAGGGCTATTTACTAAAAATCAAATTGAAATCATGAAAGATATTGACACCGAATATACATTAGTTACGTCCAATGAAAATGAATTTGATTTACATCGTGTAAATTCAAGTAAATTCACTCACAATAAAAAAGTACGACAACCAGGAGAACCACTATATTCTATCTTTAATTTTAACCACTCAGGAGAAGAACAAACAATAAATTTTATTATTAATGCCATTGATTGTGATATATCGAATATAACAATGGAGATGGATAATTATAAGAAAATTAAACTACCTGTTTCTTTGAAAGCAGGTGAAATTATTAAGTATACTGGCGGACCTAAAGCCTATGTTTATAATATTAACTGGAATCTAATTAGTGAATTTGAGATTACACCTTCAGATTTAAAAGTAAGTAGCGGAGATCATTCCATAACTTTTGACTGTAAATTTAACAATTCAGGTAAAGAAGCAAAAGCGAAATTGGAAGTGAGAACATTTGCCCCTGCAGAGAAAATAGCAATTAGTAAATAAACAGTACATACTAAAGCCTAGAGACAATAGTACAAGGAGTTTTTTCATCTTACTTTAAAATTAATTTAAATCTTTTTGTGAAATTGCTTTGTAACCCGGTCCTCTAACTACCCTTCCAGGTTTCGCGCCAGTATGTTTACCATCTTTTAGCACTTGCTCACCGTTTACAAATACATGTACCATTCCAGTCGATAGTTGATGAGGTTCAGTAAAAGTTGCATGGTCTTGAATAGTTTCAGGATTAAAAATGGCTAAGTCTGCAAAATTACCTTTAATCAAGCTACCACGTTTTTTAATTTTTAAGTTAGAAGCTGGTAATGATGTTAGTTTTCTGACAGCTTCTTCAATTGAAATTATTTGTTCATCTCTAACATACTTCCCCAGTAATCTAGAAAAATTTCCATAAGCTCTAGGATGTGTGCTTGAATTTAAAAACACCCCTTCTGGAGCTATTGAGCCAGCATCAGATCCAAAACTCATATAAGGTAATGCTATTTGTTTTTTTACATTTTCTTCTGACATCAAAAAGTAAACGGTTCCAACTCGACTACCATCCGCAATTACTAAATCCATCGCAGTTTCTTCAGGTGATTTACCATGTATGTTAGCAACCTCGGTTAAAGTTTTCCCTGTATAATGACGTAAACTATCATTTTTAAAACCCACTAATAATAAATTATCTGAAGTTCCTGCAGCGTCCATTAAATTTTCCCATTTGTCAGTCGGAGTTGTCATTTCTACTAAAACTTTTTTACGAATTTCTGAGTCTTGCAAACGCTGTGCCCATTTTTTATAACCACCTTCTTGAACCCAAGGGGGCATGGAAGCATCCAAACCTGTTGCGCCGGCAACATACGTATACATATTAGTTGTTATACTTAAACCTGCAGTCCTTGCGGAATCAATTTTTCTAACAACATCATCATATTTACTCCAATTTTCTTTACCACTCATTTTTAAGTGATAAATTTCTGCGCGAATATCAGCTTCATTTGCAATACGCATTAATTCATCAATACTTTGTAATAAACGATTTCCTTCACTGCGCATGTGTGAAATATAAAGTCCATCATATTTTGATGCAACCTTGCATAATGCAATCAATTCTTCTGTAGTTGAATAAAAAGCAGGTGCATAAATTAATGATGAACCAAC
The DNA here is from genome assembly GCA_014239275.1 of Flavobacteriaceae bacterium. Classification (GTDB taxonomy): domain Bacteria; phylum Bacteroidota; class Bacteroidia; order Flavobacteriales; family Flavobacteriaceae; genus MAG-121220-bin8. Next base: position 3,648 of record JAAZZF010000089.1, read on the forward strand.
ACCAAGTGCACCATCTTCCATCGCTTGTTTCACCATATGTTTCATCGAAGTCAATTCTTTATCTGTTGGTGCACGATTCTCATAGCCTATATGGTTAATTCTAACTGTTGTTGCACCAATAAATGAAGCTACATTTGGTGAAATACCACGTCTTACTAATGATTGTAAATATTCATCCAGTGTATTCCAATCTATATCGTATTTAATATCACCTTGTGATGTTGGTAATTGTAATTCCTTTTTTAAATCTTCACCCAATGGACCCATAGACCAGCCTTCACCAAAAATCTCTAAAGTGACTCCTTGCTTAATATCACTTTGGGATCTACCATCTTCTATTAATGATTCAGTTGCCCAAGAAAGTATATTTATAAAGCCAGGTGCGACTATCAAATCAGTTGCATCTATTTCTAAGGTCCCTGTTGCCTTTAGCTTTCCAACAGCTGCAATAGTGTCTGCATTAATGCCAACAGAACCTAGATAAGCAGCGTTACCTGAGCCATCAACAATTGCTCCATTTTTGATTAAAATATCGTAATTGTTAGGAGGAGAGCAACTAAATATTATTAATAAGAACAGTATTAAGCTTTTAAAAAGTTTCATAATGAGTTGTTATTGATTATTTAATAAAAAGGTTTAAAATTCACTCGTCTTAATTTAAATCTTTAGGTGAATATGCTCTTATTTCTTCATTATTCATTAAATCTTGATAAATCATTCCTGTTACAATGTTCCAATTTTTGTTTTCAATCCAATTTGGTTTTATTAATTTTTTTTCCCAGTTATCTAGTTTATTCAATAATGAATCGTGCATTAATGGATTCTCATATTTTAAATCATAATCTTCAAAAAAATTCTTGTTAATATTATAAAGAACTGTACTGGAATCATTTAATCTGATAAGTTTATAGTTTCCTGATCGAACTGTTGCCATTTTATCTTTTCTCCAAAATAAATCTTGATTTAATGGCATATTAGCTTTTAACGAATTTAAAATATTCTTACCATCTGCATTTTTTATTAAGCTTTCATCAACTCCTGCATTTTCTAAACTTGTTTTAAAAATATCCAAAGAAGAAATAAATCCATTAAACTCTATATTGGATTTTATTTTATTTTTCCAAGTCATTATCATTGGAGTTTTAATTCCACCCTCATATTGATTGCCTTTCCAGCCCTTATAAGGAAATGAAGAGGCGTTATTAGACATAGCAGCTCCATTATCACTTAAAAAATAAATTATTGTATTATCATATTGATTATTCTCTTTTAATTCTTTAATTACTTGTCCAACAGCCTGATCCATGGACCACATCATTGAGGCATAAACTTTTCTTGGATTATCCTTGAATTTTTCTAAAACTTCCTTTTTTGCTTGCATTGGGGTGTGTGGAGCATTAAATGAGAGAAATAAGAAAAAAGGGGTGTTTTCTTCGTGGTTCTTTTCGACAAAATCAACTGCTTTATTCCCTAACACGTCTGTCAAATACCCTTCAAATTCTGTATTTGAATTGTTTTCAACAACATTTCTTATACTTTTCTTTAATTTTTCATTTGGATTATAAAAATAATCTCTTGCACCTGATATAAATCCCCAGAAATAATCGAATCCATTATTTAATGGATGATTTTGCTTTTTATCTCCTAGGTGCCATTTACCAATTAATCCTGTGTTATACCCTTTTGTTCTCAATGCCTCAGCAATTGTAATCTGATTGGGATCAAATGAATTATTTACATCACTATCCAAATTACACTCATGACCAAACCTCTGTTGATACATCCCAGTCAATAGACCAGCCCTTGAAGGGCTACAAACGGATGCAGAAACATATGCATTATTAAAAACCACCCCGTCTGATGCTAGTTTATCAATTTGTGGAGTTTTAATTTCATCACTTCCTCTAAAACCAAAGTCAGCATAACCTGCATCATCAGCTAAAATTATCAAAATGTTTGGTTTTGAATCACGGCATCCCAATATTGGAATCAGAATTAAAATTATTAAGATTTTTTTGAACAAATTTTTAATCTTTATTTCTTTTCAACTTTCCATCCTGACTCATAACTCCTTGACCAAAACTTTTTTGCTTTAGTATCTTTTATTTTTCCACTCTTTTCATCAATATTAAAAGATCGATCACTTCGATATGAAATGTTTGCATAATGAACCAGGCTTTGACTAATTACAGCATCATCAATAGGAGAGTTAAGGGTATCACCATGTCTGATGGAATCAACAAAATTTTGCATATGTCTAGTTGTCATATCACCTCCACCACCAAGTGCTATTCCAGATTCATTATCATTTGATTTAACATTATCTATTACATTCCCTTTTATATCATACAATATATATTCTTTTCGGTTAATAAATACAGAGCCTTCCGTTCCATATATAATTGTACCTCGGCCACCATCCCTATTCTTTCCAAATGCGTTTCTACTTCTACCATTCCAATTAATTGATTTATTTTTTGAAAACTTAAACTTAGCTTCCATATTATCATACATTGTCCAACCATCGTCCAAAAAATGATTTTTGTCAGCAAATACATTAACAGAAATTGGATAATTAACATCTAAAGCCCAACGAGCAATGTCTAATTCATGTGTTGCATTATTTCCAGCTTCCCCAGTTCCATAATCCCAACCATACCATCTCCAATTATAATCCCATGTATCATGTGTATAATTTCTTCTTGGTGCAGGACCCTGAAAAAGATTCCAATCCAAACCCTTAGGGGGAGACATTGGCACTTGATTTGGAACTCTTCCTCTATTATTATTATAAAAAGCTACTGCATTATAAGCATTTCCAATTATTCCATCATGAATTTTTTTTATAATAGAATTTGTATGCGTAGATGACCTTTGTTGATTACCCATTTGCACAACCTTTTTAAAATATTTTTGATGATTTACAATGAGTTCACTTTCCATCATATTATGACTGCATGGTTTTTCTAAATAAACATGCTTATTAGCTTCCATAGCTTTACATGCTCCATATGCATGCCAATGATCTGGTGTTGCCATGATAATTGCATCAATATTTTTATCATCAAAAATATTGTGAATATCTTTTTCTGATTCAGCTGAATATCCAGCTAACTTATTTAATTGTTTATTGGCATTTATTATTTGCTTATCCATTACATCACAGAAATATATAACATCAACATTTTTTAACTTTAAAGTTGATCTTAGCAAACCTGGTATCCTTCTTCCTAATCCTTGAAAAGCAAAATTTAATCTATCATTTGCACCAATGATTCTAGAATAACTTTTAGCTGAAAGTTTATTTGGGGATGCATATAAACTTCCAATAGCAGTTACAATACCTGCTGAAGCCAATGTTGTTTCTTTTAAAAATTTTCTTCGATTTAATTTCATGATTTATTTTTTAATTAATACTCTCTAATTTTTATATTTTTAAAATACACTTCATTCCCGTGATCTTGTAATAAAATATATCCAGATTTTCCCTGACCAAATCCAGACCATTTACGATATTTACTATAATTAACAAGGGATTTGAAAACTTGAGAATGTCTATTAAACTCCAACATTTTAAGGTTATCTAACCAATGCTCTACGTGACTGCCATTGACAGTTATTCGCGCCCGATGCCAAGTGTTAGGTTTAACATTTCTTTTCTTTCTGCCAACTTCTTGTAAGTTTTCAGCAGTTATTAAATCATATAAAGATCCAACTGTTCTGTTCCCTAAAACTCCTTTTTTTGCATCTGGATGATTTTTATCATCCAAAATTTGGAATTCCAAACCAATAGAAGAACCCTCACCTTTATTCAGTTCAGTATCAACAAAATATTTTATTCCACTATTCGCACCCTTTGTTATTTTAAAGTCCACTTCCAGTTCAAAATTGCTGAATTTTTTTTCAGTTACAATATCCCCTCCTCCTTTCGATTCTAATCCACCGCTTGATAGAACTATTAGAGTATTATCTTTAATTATCCATCCCTTAGATGGAAAAGTTTTTAATTTTGCTCCCCTCCAACCTTTTGTTGAAATACCATCCCAAAGAAATCTCCATCCTTTCGAAATTTGATCTTCGGAAAGAAAATTATCTATATTATTTATTTCTGTTGCATAACTTTCAATCGGCCATCTATTTTTTTCTATATTTTCAGTTAAAATCCTCATATTCTTCCATTTAATTTCTTTACCAACCAATGATTTTTTACCAATATTATGAACTTGAAGAGCTATAAAACCATTAGAGGATGAATCATCAATTAAATTTGAACATTGTATTCCATTTACCCAAGTTCTTATTGTATTCCCTATGGCTTCAATTCTAATTTTATTCCAAACTCCATTATTAAAAGCATTTTTTCCTTTTTCATTTCTTGAAAGTGGATAAAGAAAAAGATCTCTCCTGGATTGGTCATAAATACCTCCAGTCCATGCCCTTTTTTCATCTGTGTCAAGCTCACATTGATAACCATAAACTTGCCCTTTATCAGATAATAGGCTTCTAAATTGTACACCAGAATTTAATCCTACATCAGCATAAATTTCATATTCTAAAATAAAATCATCATAATATTTTTTTGTACATAAATAAGTGCTTGGTGAATTTAAAATTGAAGTTCCAGTTACAACTCCATTTTGAATAGAAAACTCTACTTTACCTTGTTTTATTTCCCACCCTTTCAAATCTTTACCATTAAAAAGTTCGATCCAATTAGATTGAGAAAAACTGGCAAAAGGTATCAACAGTAAGAATTGAGATATAATTAAAAATTGTCTAATTAAGTTTTTCATATTTATTTTTAAAATATAATTTAAATTAAACTCCACTGAATGCGCTAAAACCTCCGTCTATTGGCAGTACAACACCCGTAATAAAACTTGCCGCATCACTACATAAAAAATGTATGGCGCCATTTAATTCCTCTGCTTTTCCAAAACGTTTCATAGGTGTATTATTAATTATAGTATTTCCCCTTTTAGTATAAGAACCATCATCGTTTAACAGCAAGGATCTATTTTGATTTCCGATAAAAAAGCCTGGAGCAATAGCATTTACTCTAACTTTACCATTAAATTTTAATGCCATTTCAACTGACATCCATTTAGTAAAATTTTCAATTGCAGCTTTAGAAGCTGAATATCCAACAACTCTGGTTAGAACTCTATCTGCAGTCATTGAAGAATAATTAATTATTACACCAGATTCTTGATTAGCCATTATCTCTCCAAAAACTAATGAAGTAATGACAGACCCATTTAAGTTTAACTCAGTAACTTTTACAAAATCATCCATTGAAAGATCAAATATATTTTGATTCTCCCCAATAGTTGCACCTGGCATATTTCCACCTGCTGCATTTAAAAGAATATCGACTTTACCCCATTTTTCTAATATTTTAGTACTAACATTTATAATTGATTTTTTTGATAAAACATTACATTCAAAACCAATAGCATCCCCCCCTTTGTTATTTAAAAAAGTCGTTACGGTTTCTATTTTTTCAATAGATCTACCTAGAATAACTATTTTAACTCCAGAATTAGAAAGACTTAAAGCTATAGAACTACCTAAAATTCCTGTACCACCAGTAATTACAGCAACTTTACCTTTTAAATCAAAATTTGATAACATAAATTATATAATCATTATGAAAGTTAATTATTTTTAAAATAAATAGATCTAAAAATAGATTAAAGATTAAATAATTCAGGCAGAAACAAACTCAATGCTGGAATATAAGTTACTAAAAAAAGAGAAAAAATCATTACAATAAAAAATGGAATCAGTGGTTTTATAACTTTTGTAATAGTTGTATTGGCAATTCCTACACCAACAAAAAGTACTGATCCTACTGGCGGGGTACATAATCCAATGCATAAATTTAGAACTAAAATTATTCCAAAATGTGTTGGATCCATGCCTAATGAAGTAACAACTGGTAAAAAAATTGGAGTAAAAATCAATACGGCAGGTGTCATGTCCATAAAAATGCCTACCATTAGTAGTATCAAATTAATAATTAGCAGAATTATAATCTTATTATCACTTATTCCTAATAAAAAAGCACTTATGTCTTGTGGAATGTTTTCAAATGAAAGAACCCATGACATACACATAGAAGCCCCAATAAGCAACATTACTATTGCAGTGGTTTCAATTGATTCCAATAAAACTTTTGGCATTCCCTTAACGGTTAATTCCCTGTATATAAAACCCAAAACAAGAGTATACAAAACAGCAATAGCAGAAGCTTCAGTAGCTGTGAAAATTCCAACAATAATTCCACCAACTACAACAACTAGTAAAAATAAACTGGGCAGAGCATTTATAAATTCAGTAAAAACTTCTTTTAATGTAGATCTCTTTCCAACTTTGTAATTGTTTTTCTTCGACCAAATCATAGCTACTATCATTAAAAACAATCCTGTCAAAATTCCAGGAATATAACCAGCAAGAAATAAGGCTGCTACAGAAACACCTCCACTTGCTAAAGAGTAAACAATTAGTACATTACTAGGAGGAATGATAAGTCCTGTAGTAGCTGAGGTTATATTAACTGCCACACCAAATTCTTTTGAATAGCCTTCTTTTTCCATTTCAGGACCAAGAATGCTACCCATTGCAGAAGCAGAAGCCATAGCAGATCCCGCGATGGAACCCATCAACATGGCTGAGATAATATTAATCAAAGCTAATCCTCCTGGTAAAAAACCAACCAGAGTTTTTGCAAATGAAATAAGTCTACTTGCTATACCTCCTTCAGTCATTATTTGCCCAGAAAGAATAAAAAAAGGAATCGCTAATAACGCAAAACTATCCAATCCTGTGGCTATCCTCTGTGAAACAGTAGTTAAAGATGGTAACAACGGTACACTTACCATAATTGTCAATAGTGAAGAAATTGCAATCGACCATGCAACAGGAACTGAAAAAATAAGAAGAATACCGAAACTAATTAAAAGTACTAATATTGGTAAATATTCAATCATTTGTTATGATTTAAAATTTCTAAAATTTTATAGTAAGCTATTAAAACTCCACTTATTGGAATAACTAGATATACAAATGCTAAAGGAATTTGAAGAGCAGGGGAAAGCTGCTCTAAAACATAGGTGATATAAACCAATCTAGACCCTCCAATTACAAAAGCAAAAAATGCAAAAATCATTATAAGCCATTTAACAAACACCTTGACTTTAATTTGATTTTTTTCAGAAAATTTTGTGGGAAAATAATCAATTGCAACATGCTTGTTTTTTCCAGAAACGTAGGCAGCACCTAAAACACCAACCCATATCATCAAATATCTAGCGAGTTCTTCGGTATAAGAGCTTGGATCTCCAAGAACAAATCTTGAAAAAACTTGCCATAAAACATTAACAACCATTAATGACATTATAACAACTAATGTCCAACCCAAAAAACGATCTATTTTATCTCTGATTCCCATAGCTATTTAGTATTTTTAATTCTATTTATAAAATCGTAAAGTACCTCATCTTCTTTATATGATTCTAATATTATTTTTGATTTTTTAGAAAATAATGTTTTGTCTGGAATAATTATTTCTACCCCAGCTTCTTTCACTGCATCTAATGATTGTTTTTCAGATTTGGCCCATAATTTTCTTTGTTCAGTTATCGATTCTTTAACCGCTTGACTTAACCATCCCCTTTCTTTATCTGAAAAAGAGTCCCATATATGTGTGCTCATCAAAAGTACATCTGGAAGTATAGTATGTTCATCTAAAGTATAGTACTTACAAACTTCATAATGTCTGGAAAGATAAAAACTTGGAGGATTATTTTCAGCCCCGTCTACAACTCCTTGTTGTAATGATGTATATAATTCACCAAAAGAGATAGGTGTTGGAGATCCTCCCAAAGCTTTAACCATATCGAAAGCGGTTTTACTTTCCATTACTCTAATTTTAAGACCATCTAAATCTTCTGGACTATTTATTTTTTTTTCTTTAGTATAAAAACTTCTTGCACCAGCATCGTAGTAGGCAAGACCTTTCAACCAATACTTTTCTGTTCCAGAAAGTAAATCTCTACCGATTGGACCATCCAATACAGAATAAGAATGTTGTCGATCCCTAAACAAAAAGGGCAATCCAAAAACTTTGATATTAGGTGAAAAATTTTCTAAAGATCCTGTAGATACCTTAGTCATATCTAGACTACCTATTTGCAGTAATTCTAAACATTGTCTTTCGGTTCCTAATTGCTCACTTGGATAAATTTGAATTTTCATTTTACCATTAGACTTCACTCTTAAAACTGAGTCCATATACACCATTGCTTGATGAACTGAATGGGTAGTGCTTAAACCATGACCTAGCCTGATGATTTTTACATTTTCTGATTCCTGACAAGATGTAAATAAAAAAGAGAATATTAATAGTATCAATAAATTTCTCACTCAATTAAAATTTAAAAAATTTTTCAGCGTTAGAATAACAAATATTTTGAATCATTTTTCCAAAAAAAGCAGTATCGTTTGGCAAAAGACCATCTTTAATATCTTGACCTATCATATTGCAAATTATCCTTCTAAAATATTCATGTCTTGGAAAAGAAAGAAAACTCCTGCTATCAGTTAACATTCCTATAAAATTTGAAAGTACTCCTAAATTAGAAAGTGTATTTATTTGCTTTTCCATTCCATCTTTTTGATCTAAATACCACCAAGCAGTACCAAATTGCATTGAGACTTTTGAACTTGAGAAATTACCAACCATTGTAGCGAAAACCTCATTCATAGCCGGATTTAAATTATATACTATTGTATTTGTTAATACCCCTTTACTATTTAGGTTATTAAAAAAATCAGACATTGCTTTAGCCTGAGTAAAATCACCTATAGAATCACAACCAACACCAGAACCCAATTTTTTCAACAAAGAAATATTATTATTTCTAATTGCCCCCAAATGAAACTGCTGCGTCCAACCTTTTTTAAAATAGATTTCACACAAATCAAAAAGAACACACGATTTAAATTGTAAATCTTCTTTTGAATTAGGAATTGTTCCAGAAAGTCTATTTTTAAAAATCTTATCAATTTCCAACATACTGTATTGTTCAGAATATAAACTTTCCAGTCCATGATCAGAAATTTTACAACCATTGGTATGAAAAAAATTAATTCGATTACTCAAACTATTTAAAAGAGATTCGTAGGAATCAATTTTAGTGTCATCTGTTGATCCCAATTTATTTATGTATTCAATATAATTTTCATCACAAATATTAAGAACATTGTCTGGTCTAAAACCTGGAAGAACTTTTAGACTTTTTTCATTTTTTAACAATTTAATATGAAACTCTAAATCATCAGCAGGATCGTCAGTAGTGCATAAAGTCTTTACATTAAATTTTTTCAACATTTCAACAGGCTCCATTTTACTTATTAATTCATTAGTTTGATAGAATATTTTATCAGCTGTTGAAGGTTGCAGCAAAGTATTTATATTAAAGTATCTTTTAAGTTCTAAATGAGTCCAATGAAAAAGTGGATTTCTAACTGTATAAGGAACTGCTTGAGCCCACCGTTTGAATTTTAACTTTTTAGGAGCATCTCCTGTTATTTCATTTTCGTCTATTCCCAATGCTCGCATTACTCTCCATTTATAATGATCTTCATCAAGCCAAGCTGAGTTGATATTAGAAAAAGGTTTATTATCTGATATAATTTTTGGAGATAAATGATTATGGTAATCTATAATTGGCATTGACTTAGCATAATCGTGATATAATATTTTTGAAATTTTATTTTGCAACAAAAAATTCTCATTAATAAAACTCTTGGTTGATTTGAACGACATATCTAAATAATGCATTTATATAATTTTAATAATTCCGTGTTCTAATCCTCTAATCTCAGCTAAACCTCTTAATCTTCCTATAGCAGAATAACCTGGGTTCACATTTTTTTTTCTAATATCATCCAACATTTGATGACCATGGTCAGGTCTCATTGGGATGTTAAAGTCTTTTCTTTTATTCAAATACCTCCTTTTTTGTTCAATAATAATTCTTGAAACAATCTCATACATATCTACATCCCCTTCTAAATGATTAGCTTCATAAAAATTTCCATTAGAATCTCTTTTGGTACTTCTTAAATGAATAAAATGAACTCTATTGGCAAAATTATTAAAAATCTTTCCAAGGTTATTTTCTTTAATAACACCCAAGGATCCAGTGCAAAAAGTAATTCCATTATTTATTTCAGGAACTTTATCAAAAATATATTCGTAATCTTTTTCTTTACTAACAACTCGAGGTAAACCTAGCATTGAATAAGGAGGATCATCTGGATGAATACACATCAAAATTCCATTTTTTTTTGCATGTGGAATTATGGCTTTCAAAAATAAAATTAAATTTTTTTTCAATTGATCAGAATTAATATTGTTATATGTTTTTAATATTTCTCTAAATGCTTCTAAAGAATAGCCTTCTTCATTTCCAGGAAGACCTTTGAGAATATTATCACAAAGTTTATTTTTTTGATCATTACTTAAAAGTTTATAATAAGTCTCTGCTTTTAAAAATTCTTCATCTGAATAATCATTTTTTGAACCATCTCTTTTCAATATAAATAAATCAAAGGCTCTTAGAGCATCAAAGTTGAATTCTAAAGCATAAGAACCATCTTTATACTTCATGTCTAATTTAGTTCTAGTCCAGTCCAATACTGGCATAAAATTATAACACACTATTTGTACTCCACAATTAGCAAGATTTGTAAGGCTTAATTTATAATTCTCAATTAAGTGTTTAAAATTACCCGATCTTGTTTTTATTTTTTCATGCACAGGAAGTGATTCTACTACATCCCATGTTAAACCAGTTTTTTCTATTATCTTCTTTCTTTTTTTTATATCGGACGTTTGCCAAACTTCTCCATTTGGAACTTCATGAAGGGCATTTACAATTCCTTTAGCACCAGCTTGACAAATATCTTTAAGTGATACAGGATCATTAGGACCATACCATCTCCAAGTATGTTTCATTCGTGGAGTCATAATTATTTGTTATTAGTAAGAATTTGATCAATTTTTGTTACCACCATTTTAGCATTTTCTTTATTAAAGCATAAGGGAGGTTTAGTCTTTAATACATTTCCATTTGGTCCGTCAGTTCCCACGAGTATATTAGTTTCCCTCAATTCATTTTTTATTTTATTAGCTAAAGTTTTATTTGGATAAGTAGTATTATCCTTGACTATTTCAATTCCAATGAATAATCCTTTTCCCCTAACATCACCTATGCATTTATGTTTATTTTGAAGGCTTTTTAATAAAGATATATAATAGTCTCCTACAATTTTAGCATTTTTTTGTAAATCTTCCTCCTCTATTATTTCTAACACAGATAATCCTATTGCGCATGAGATTGGATTCCCTCCAAATGAGCTGAAAAACTCAACTCCATTATTAAAAGATTCAGCAATTTTATTTGTAGTAATTACAGCACCAATGGGATGTCCATTTGCCATTGGTTTACCAATTACTACAATATCAGGAATTACATCATGAATTTGAAATCCCCAAAATGCTTCACCAAGCCTTCCAAAACCAGTTTGAACCTCGTCACTAATACACACTCCTCCTTGAGTCCTTACAGCAGAATAGACAGCTTTTAAATATCCCTTTGGCAAACAAACTTGACCTGCACATCCTATAATAGGTTCACAAATAAAGCCAGCTACTGACGATTCAGAATTTTTCATTTCTTTTATTGCATCATTTGCATACATTTTTCCAGCTGAACCATCATTTTTAGTATATTTTCCATTGTAAACATTAGGCATAGGCACTTTTAATATATAGTCTTTTTTGCCCTGGCCATTCTCAGCATTAAATTTATAATCACTTATGTCTATTCCTGTTTGAGTATGACCGTGATAACCATTCTCTATTACCATTATTTTATTTGATTTAGTATGTGAGAAGGCCAACCTAATAGCTAAGTCGCTAGCTTCACTTCCAGAATTTAAAAAGTATATTTTATTTAGACTATCAGGAAATTTTGAAAGTATTTTTTCTGCATATTTTGGAAGAATATCGTATATATATCTTGTATTTGTATTAAGCTTGGACATTTGTTTTTTTGCATCATTGAATATTTTTGGGTGTGAATGTCCAACAATTGGTATGTTATTGTATGCATCTAGAAATGTATTACCATCAATATCATACATGTACTGAAATGCAGCTCTTTCAAACCAAATAGGGTCATCATAACTCAAAGAAATAACAGGACTCATTACTTGATTCCTTCTGTCAATAATATTTTTAATTGAGTTATCACTTATTACAGAGAAACCAAGAGCTTTTCTAAATGTGTTTTCAACAAATCTTGGACTTAAAACTATCCACTTATAAAGCATTTTCCATCCCGGTTTTTCACTAGAAAAAGCATAATTGTTTTCAGGATTTATTTTTTTTGAATACGCTGCATTACACAGACTAACACATAATCTAGCTGCTATTAAGTAATAAAGTGTTTTGATTTCAATTTCTAGAATAGGAATTTCACTGTTATATGATTTTAAAATTATTAATGCCCAATCTAAAGGATTTTCTTTATCATATGATGCATAAGTCATTGCAATTGCAATTTCATTAATTAATGGAGAGTATACTAAATCCCCAAAATCAATTATAGAAGAAACTTTTCCGTTTTTAGTAAGTACATTCCATTCATTTGCATCACTGTGAATAATAGATTTTCTTAAAGAAGGAATTAATGGACTTACATTTTCTTGAAATTGATAAAAAAAGTATTTAACCAAACTTCTATCTTTTGCATTAGGTATATAATCAATGTATTTTTTGTTAAGATGAAAGTGTTGTAGATCCCAATGCCATACTCTTGCCTTTATAATATTGTTATTATAAGATTGTAAATTTTGATTCATTTTAGCAAGAAATATCCCTAAAGATTTAAACATTTCTTTAGTGTTTTTTATACTTCCTAGCATTTCTCCTTCTAAAAAAGAAAGCATTCTACATATAAATTTTTGTCCATTGATTTTATGAATTTTTACATATTCACCATCAATAGTTTTGATTGGATTAGGAAATTTTTTGTTGTTTTTTGATAAAAATAATAGCACTTCATTCTCTCCTTTAATAACTGTTGCTAGTTCTGGAGAGTAAGGATATTTTTTGAATATGTATTTTTTATTTTTTGTAGTTATTAAATAATTTTCATTCTCGTAACCATCAAGTTTTTTTAATTCAATAATTTCAAGATTAAAATTTTCTTTAATTATTTTATTCATACAATAGTGGAATAAATAGTAATAATATTAAGTAAGTTTTATCATCTTTTTTAATAAACCAAATAAAAGATATGACAAATTAGTTAATAAGACCAAAATAAAATATCCAAAACCCTTTTTAATTTTTTCCTAAATTTAATGTTGAATTATTTACTATGATAAAATGAAAAAAAAATTATTTTTTTTTATATCCATTGTCTTCTTGTCTTGTGAAACATACCAAGGCCCTAAACCAACAAAAAGACAATTAGAATGGCAAAAGATGGAATACTACGCTTTTGTGCATTTTAATATGAATACATTTACAAATAAAGAATGGGGTTTTGGTGATGAAAAACCTTCACAATTTAATCCAACAGAATTTGATCCCAATCAATGGGCTAGAATATGTAAGGAAGCGGGCATGAAAGGAATCATTATTACTGCCAAACACCATGATGGATTTTGTCTATGGCCTTCAAAATTTACTGAACACTCAGTAAAAAATTCTATTTGGAAAAATGGCAAAGGTGATGCTATTCGTGAAATTTCAGATGCCTGTAAAAAATATGGATTAAAATTTGGAGTATATCTATCTCCATGGGACAGAAATCATTCTGAATATGGTAAAGAAAGTTATATAACTTTTTTCCGAAACCAACTTACAGAACTATTAACAAATTATGGTGAAATATTTGAAGTTTGGTTTGATGGAGCAAATGGTGGTTCAGGATATTATGGTGGAAGCAATGAAGAAAGAAGAGTTGACAAAAGAAAATATTATGATTGGCAGAATACTGTAAAATTAGTTAGAGAACTACAACCAAACGCTGTAATTTTTAGTGATGGAGGACCTGACATTCGTTGGGTTGGAAATGAAAAAGGATATGCCCATGATACTAGTTGGTCAACTATATATAGAGATAGTGTATATGGTGGAATGCCTGATTATAATAGATTTTCTAAAGGACAAAAAAATGGAACACATTGGATTCCAACTGAAACAGATGTTTCAATTCGACCAGGATGGTATTATCACCCTGAGCAAGACAACCAAGTTAAAACCTTAACAAAACTTAGAGAAATATATTACAGTTCCATTGGAAAAAACAGTTCATTATTATTAAATATCCCTGTAGATAAAAGAGGAATTATACATGAAAATGATGCAAAAGAATTAATTAAACTTAAAAATCAAATTGATAAAGATTTTAAGACAAATCTGATATTAAACAAAAAGAGTAAATCAAATCAATTTTTTATAATAAAGAACAATTCAAATAATATAAATGATGGGGACAATAAAACTTATTGGTCTCCAAATAAAAACCCATCAAATTGGAGTGTCAATTTTACTTTAGACAATAAAATTAAGTTCAATACTGTATTGATTAGAGAAAATATTCCCCTAGGACAAAGAGTTGTTTCATTTAAAATTGAAATTAATGATAAGGGGAAATGGAAAAAAATAAAGGAAGGTTCTACAATTGGAAATAAAAGGATTTTAACATTCCCTCATATTGAAACAAATAATATCAGATTAACTGTTTTAGAATCGAAAGCAACTCCACAAATTTCAGAATTTGAAATTTACAATACAACAATATTAGAAGGAGAAAAAGAAGTACAATAAATTGGTTAAGTATATAGGTATTATTAAAAATTAATTTTAATATTACATTTTAAATTAAACTATGCATTCAGAAACAAATCAATTTAGCTTGAATGAAGATCAAAAAGCCGTTTTAGATACTGCTAACCAATTCGCTAAAAAAGAATTATATCCATTTGCTGAGAAAATGGATAATGAAGAATGGTGGCCTGATGGCATTTTTAAAAAAATGGGAGATGCTGGTTTAATTGGATTAACGGTTGATCCTAAGTATGGAGGTGCAGGCATGAGTTACTTACAAGCTGGTTTAGTGTGTCAAGCATTTGGAAGATGGAATCATGCTGTTGCACTAAGTTGGGTAGCACATGATAATTTATGTTTAGACAATATTTATAGGAATGGTTCTGATTATATTCTAGAAAAATTTGTTCCAGGTCTTTGTTCAGGAGACTTAGTTGGTGCTTTAGGCTTAACAGAACCAGGTGCAGGTTCAGATGCATTGGGATCCATGCGAACTACAGCTAAAAAAGAAGGAGATTACTATATTCTAAATGGAAGTAAAACATATATTACAAATGGATCAATTGCCGATGTAATTCTTGTTCACGCTAAAACTGATATAAATAATAGAAAAAAAGGCATTTCTTCTTTTGTTATCGAAACTAAGAACCCTGGATTTAAGATTGTCTCCAAATTAAAAAAAATGGGATATAGAGGAAGTCAAACCTCTGAATTATTTTTTGAAAACTTCAAAGTTCCAGCAAAAAATATGATTAGCCAAGAAGGAGAAGGACATATTATTGTAATGAATGGACTTGATTTTGAAAGAGCAATGATAGCCCCAATTGCATTAGGGATTAGTGAAAGAGCTTTAGAGCTGTCTATTGAATATGCTAAAATTAGAGAACAATTTGGAAAACCTATTTCTAACTTTCAGATGGTCCAATCCAAACTAGCTAATATGTATACATCTATACAATCTATGAAAGCATTGGTATATTCTGTTTTGGCAGAATGTGATTCTTCTGAAAAAAAGCAAGCAGGTAAAGGAAAAATTCACATGAATACTTCTGCATCTGTTATGTTTGCATCAACTACTACAAATAAAATTTTAGATGAAGCAGTTCAAATTCATGGAGGCATGGGTTACATGTGGGAAAGTGAAATCAATCGTTTATATAGATCAAGTAAGCTATTAGATATTGGAGCAGGTACTACTGAAATTAGAAAAAAAATCATTAGCAAAGGATTACTAGAATAAAAACTGTAATCAATTAGATTGATTACATCAACAAATAACCTGATAATTGAAGAAGCATTTAACTTTATTTTTACTTTCAATTATAATTTTTTCTTGTAGTAAAGATGAGATTATTGAGGATGAAAATAATAATCCTAATTCTACAAATGCTATGGTTGTTGGATATTTTCCCTCATGGAGGTTTGATTTAAATAATCAAATTAATTATTGTAAAATAACTCATTTAAACCTCGCTTTTGCTAACCCTGATTCAAATGGAAATCTTGTTATGCCTGATATCTCTAGCGTAGTAAATAGAGCCAAGTCTGAAAATCCAAATATTAAAATTTCTATTTCTATTGGAGGAGGTATTTTAACAACTGAACAAGCTAATAATTGGTCCAATTTAATTGACAACCCTCAAAATATACCTACTATAGTATCTAAAATTGTAGAATATGTTCTTAATAATAATTTAGATGGTGTAGATGTAGATCTAGAGTGGCAATATGTAACTTCAGGATATAGTAATTTTGTTATAAATCTTAACACAGAACTAGATAAGCATTCAAAAATTATAACAGCTGCTCTCCCTGGAACAACAAAATATTCTAATATAACAGCCAACGCTCTACAGGTCTTTGATTTTATCCATCTTATGGCCTATGATTTTAAAGGGCCATGGAAACCCACTGATGCTGGGCAACACAGTTCATATTCTCATGCGGAACAATCTATAAATTTTTGGGAAAACTCTATTGGCGTTTCAGGCAAAAAATTAACTCTTGGAGTTCCTTTTTATGGCTATGATTTTACAAATTCATCAAATGTAAGTGCATTTACCTTTTCAAGTATGGTTTCATCAAATACATCCTATGCTGATATAGATAACGTTGGCTCAAAATTCTATAATGGAAGACCAACAATTCGATCTAAAGTAAAATTAGCCAGTAATAAAGTAAATGGTATTATGATTTGGGAATTAGGGCAAGATTCATTTACTGAATATTCACTTCTAAAAACAATTCATAAAGAATACTCAAATTTAGGAATCACTACAACTAATCTTTGTAACGATTAATTATTATTTTACAATTAATTGACCTCTCATTAATTGATAATGAGCAGGAAAAGTACAGATAAAATTATAAATCCCTTGCTGAGGAGCATCAAAAGTTATGGTAACACTTTCACCTCCCCCAATTAATTTAGTGTAAGCTATCATTTCATCTCCTTCAGGAATATATTCAGTTTCTCTAGCTCGAACTGCTTTTCTAGCAAATATATCTACATCTACTCCACTTTTAAGCAATACAAAATTATGACCCATGATCATCTTGTTTCCTTTTCCAGTGTGATTTAGAGTCAAAGTAATTTTTTGGCCAGGACTAACTGATAAGACTTTTTTATCAAATTGCATTAGATCATTTGAATTAAGAACAATATGAGCTTCTTTAACATTCTTTTTTACAGATTCAATCTTGCTTTTCTCTTCAGTTTTATTAGCTGGCTTATCTTCACAACTAAAGGAAATTAACGCTATAATTAGTATACAATAATTCTTTCTCATTTTTTTTAATAATATTTGTCAAATTTAAACAAACTTTAGTCAAAATTTATTGGTCAGATCCATATTTTAATTTTCTTTATTTTATGAGCAGCAAATTTATATTCATACTCTAACATCCTTATCGGGATGTAATTACCTTTTTTTAATTATATTCGTAACATTAACAAAAAATATCATTATGAAAAAAATATTAATAACAACAATCGCACTATTTACGTTTATATTTTCAATTCAAAGTCAAGAAAGATTTGTTTATGAACTTGAATTTGAACCTTCACAAACTGCATCTTCTATTGAAGCTGAAAAAATGTTTTTCCACTTTTATGATGGTTTCAAAAAAAGCGAGAAATGCCTTTTAGCTAAAGCATTGCAACACCATACTGGTAAAGGCTATACTTATAAAATCCTAGCTTATACGGCAAGCTTTGATGATATTGACGATATGATGGTTGATGCTCAAACATATTTTAGTAAGGTATATCCTGAAATGATGACTAATCCATGGCCTATGGTGCATACTGGTGATGCAATTTATGCAGTTAGATCATCTGCTGACGAAGGCTATATTACTAAATAACTTTAACTTCTTAAATAAAATATAATTATGAAAAAAATTCTACTATTATCAATATTCTCCATTGGATTTATTTTTAATTCCAATGCACAACAATGGATTGAAAAAAGTTCATGTGATAAAGATGCCTCTGCTATAGTTAACGAATCAATTGATCATCTTGCAAATCTTGAGCATCTTATGGCGATAGGAATGGCTAGAGCTGCTTTAGTTGTCGATAAAGATTGTGAATGTGCCAAATTAATTCTGGCTGCTGCTGCAAGTAATAATAAAGATTGGGGTTCTAGAGCAGCTAAACTTCAAAAAATTAATACTAATTCTCTTAATGATGTTGAAAAAGCATGGTTTATGCTTCTTTCCACTCCAAATGAAAATTTTGAAGCAGCGGCAAAAAAGGCAGTATCAATGCATCCAGATAGCCCACTGATAAATTGGCTTAATACACCTTACAATGATATGGAAGCTATGAAAAAATTTGTTAGTAAATTTCCTGCCAATTCTGCAAGTGCTCATAATGCAATAGCATATTCCCAGGCAAGAGCTGGTAACTATGAAGCTGCTTATTCATCTCTATTTAAATCCCTTACAATTCACCAAGGACCTAATGCATTGGATTCACAGGCTGAAATTGCTGCAATGGAAGGTGATTATCAAAAAGCTGTTGATAGTCAGCTACAGGCTTATGATTATGCTCCTTTTGCATCTCCATACCAACCTAAACTGCGTACTTATTGGAGAAATTTAAATAAAGAAAATTTGATTAAAGATCTAAAGGAAGCTCAAATAAATGTTCAACAAGCAATTGAAGATCAAAATTTAGAGGAATGGAAAAAATATACTGCTAAAGATGCTAAATTAACATCTGGTGATTCAAGTCTAACAGAGTTCTATGAACAAACAGATGAACGTTTTCTTGAAAAAAGAAATTTTAAATGGAATAATTTTGATTTAAGAGACATTGAAGTCAATTTTTCTCCTGATATGACAATGGCTGTATTGACATTCTATGCAAGTGGTGACTATACTCTTAATGAAACTAATGAAAATGTTGATTATAGTACAAGAGCTTCAGCTGTATGGATTGCGACTAATTCTGGATGGAAAATGACTCATGCAAACTGGGCGCCATTTGGAGGTTCAGGAATTCCAAAATAGAATCAAATAATATATTAAATAAAAAAACCTTCAATGATATTGAAGGTTTTTTTATTTTAAATTAGAACA
>JAAZZF010000090.1 GCA_014239275.1 Flavobacteriaceae bacterium
AAATATTTTGCATTAGTTAATAAATTAATTGACTATTAATTTTATACGCTTAAATGATTCAAATGCTCCAAATAAAAATGATGAATAAAAAATAAATCCTAAAAGTGTTCCCTTATAAAAGGGCAAGGCAGCTATATAACAAATAATTAACCCATTTACATTCATTGGATACATATAGCCAGATACCCATACACCAAAATTGGTAATTATAAAAAAGATCAGACTAGAAATAATTGTAGTAAAAAATACTTTTTTATAGTTTATTTTTTTTAACATGAAATATCCTATAAAAGTTATAATAACAAAGGATAAATATTGCCATAAAAATCCAGGATAAAAAAAAGTAAAACCACTATAATAAGAGAAAACAAAATTATTAATAACAAGGTCACTTATCCAAAGTGATAAAACAGGGATTAGAAAAGCATGTGATTTGTTTTTCAAATATGCGCCTCCGAATAATGCCATAGCACCAATAGGAGTAAAATTTGGCATATGTGGAATAATTCTAGAAAAAGAAGCAAATAATATAAGTGCTATAATTCCTGTATATTTTAAATTAATTTTATTCATATAATTTAATATTATTATAAATTCCTAATGATAACTGCATTATAAAAATTACATGACAGATCAAATGAATTATGTAATGAAATTTTAAAAAAAGTTGAAAGTTTATTCATTTCTGTTTTAGCATTTTTTTTAAGAGGCAGCAATCAGTCAAATCTCTCCTCTTTCTAATTGAGAGCAAAATTACAAAATATTTTTTAAAAGTACTTCGGGTGGGGATCGAACCCACACTCTGTTGCCAGAACTGGATTTTGAATCCAGCGCGTCTACCAATTCCGCCACCGAAGCAAAACGGGGGCTAAATTATAAAATTAATTGATTAATAAAATATTATCTTATTATAAATTATATATCATAAAATAAATTGCTAAATTTGCCTCCCCAAGGGAAAAAAATGTCATTAAATAATACAGAAGCTAAAATTTTCGCATGTACTCAAAGCCAAGAAATTGGTAATACTATTGCTAAGGCATATGGAGTAAAATTAGGAAAAATAAGTTTTCACAATTTTAGTGATGGTGAATTTCAGCCTTCTTATGAAGAAACCATTAGAGGAAGCAGAATATTTTTAATTGGTTCTACTCATCCTTCTTCTGAAAATTTAATGGAACTTCTCTTGATGATAGATGCAGCGAAAAGAGCTTCTGCCAGACATATAACAGCAGTAATACCATATTTTGGATGGGCAAGACAAGACAGAAAAGATAAGCCTCGTGTTCCTATTGGAGCAAAATTAATTGCAAAATTATTAGAAAGTGCTGGTGCAACTAGAATAATTACTATGGATCTTCATGCTGATCAAATTCAAGGATTTTTTGAAAAGCCAGTTGATCACCTTTATGCTTCAACAATTTTTATTCCATATATAGAAAAACTAAAACTAAAAAACTTAACTATTGCATCTCCTGATATGGGAGGATCTAAAAGAGCTTATGCATATTCTAAGTTTTTAAAAAGCGATGTGGTTATCTGCTACAAACAAAGAAAAAAAGCCAATATAATTTCTCACATGGAACTAATTGGGAATGTTGAGGGAAAAAATGTAGTTCTAGTTGATGATATGGTAGATACGGCAGGAACACTTACAAAAGCGGCAGATTTAATGATAAAAAGGGGGGCTAAATCTGTAAGAGCAGTATGTACCCATCCTCTTTTGTCTGGTAAAGCATATGAAAGAATAGAAAAATCTCAACTCAAAGAATTAATAGTATCAGATAGTATTCCCTCGAAAGGAAACTCAAAAAAAATAAAAGTTTTGTCATCAGCTAAATTATTTGCTGAAGTAATGAAAAACGTTCATAGCAATAAATCAATCAACCCATTTTTTATAAAATAATACAATGAAATCAATTACAATCAACGGATCTAAAAGAGAACACGTGGGCAAAGTAGCTGCTAAAGCCTTACGTAATGCTGGAAAGGTGCCTTGCGTTATATACGGAGGAGAAAAGCCATTACATTTTTCGGCAGATGAATTATCCTTCTCCAAATTAGTATATACAGCAGATGCTCATACTGTTGTGATTGCTTTTGAAGATGGAAATAAAATTGATGCTGTTCTACAAGATATTCAGTTTCATCCAGTTTCTGATAAAATTCTTCATATAGATCTCTTCCAATTGCATGAAGGAAAAGAAATAAATATGATCATCCCTGTAAAAGTTCAGGGGACAGCCCCAGGAGTTAGAGATTCTGGAGGTTTATTATATAGAAATAAAAGAAAACTCACAATAAGGGCCTTGCCTAAAAACTTGCCTGATTTCCTATTAGCTGATATTTCAACTTTAAATCTTAATGACAGTATAACTGTTGATGATCTATCTGAAGAAACTTTTAAAATTCTTCATCCTGATAATCAAGTTGTTTGTCAAGTTAAGATGTCTAGAGCATCTATGTCTATTGAAGAAGATGTAGAAGATGAAGAACTAGAAGAAGGAGAAGAAGGAGCTGAGGGAGCAGAAGGAACAGAAGGAGGAGCTGAGGGAGCTAAACCAGCAGCTGAAGGCGGTCCTGATGGAAAAAAACCTGAAGATGGTTCCGATGGAAAAAAACCTGAAGGAGGAGGAGAAGCTAAATCAAAAGGATAAATAAAAGCCATCTCTTTTAAATATAAAGCATCCCTTTTTATACTTAATTGGGATGCTTTTTTTATTTTTATTAAAATTAAAACTTAAGAATTGAGCTGGTTAAAATCTCTAAACTTCGGATTTAAAAAATCATTTGACATGAATAAATTTTTAATTGTTGGGGTTGGAAATATTGGAAAAGAATATATTGAAACTAGACATAATATTGGTTTTAAAGCTTTAGATTGGATTTGTAAGGAAATTGGAGGAAATTTTGAAACAAAAAAACTTGGAGATATTTCTAAAACCAATTATAAAGGGAAAACTTTTATTTTGTTAAAGCCTAGTACTTATGTTAATTTAAGTGGTAAATCTGTAAGATATTGGCTAAATAAAGAAAAAATTAAAACGGAGAACCTTCTGGTTATTTCCGATGATTTAAATTTAGATTTTGGAACTATTCGAATAAGAACAAAAGGATCAGATGGTGGACATAATGGATTAAAAAATATAAATGAGGTATTAAACACAAATAATTACAATAGGTTAAGGTTTGGTATAGGAGGAAATTTTAATAAGGGAAAGCAATCTGATTATGTTTTATCTAAATGGTCAAAAGAAGAAAAATCTAAATTAATAACATACGAATCTGTTTTTTATCAAATTATATACTCTTTTGCTATTTCTGGAATAGAATCTACAATGAATCAATTCAATACAAAATGAAAAAAATTAATGGAATTGATAATTTCTCAATTAATTCTGAATCCATTATAACTCTTGGTACATTTGATGGAGTTCATAAAGGACATCAAAAAATTTTAAAAAAACTTATTAAAGAAGCAAAAAAGCTAAATTTAGAATCTATTGTACTGACCTTTTTCCCTCATCCAAGAACTGTTTTAAATCCAAATTTTCCTTTAAAACTCATCAATACAATAAATGAAAGAAGCAGACTATTTGAAAAGTCAGGTATAGACACATTGATAACTCACCCGTTTGACAAAAATTTTTCTGAATTAACTCCAGAAAAATTTGTAAAAGATATTTTAGTTAATAAGCTAAATATTAAAAAAATATTAATTGGTTACGATCATCGGTTTGGAAAAAACAGAACAGCAGGAATTAAAGATTTAAAAACTTTAGGATTAAAATATAACTTCAAAGTAATAGAAATAAGTGTTCAGGAACAAAATAATGTTTCTATTAGTTCAACCAAAATTAGAAATTCAATAATTCAGGGAAATATAAAAAAGGCAAAATCTTATTTGGGTTATGACTTTAGTTTAAAGGGGAAGGTTGTAAAAGGAAATGAAATAGGAAGAACTATTGGGTTCCCAACAGCAAATCTAGAAATTGAAGAGAATTATAAATTAATTCCTAAAAATGGAGTTTATTTAATTTATACGATACTGGAAAAACAAGTTTTTTTTGGAATGATGAATATTGGAGTAAAGCCTACTTTAAAAATAGAAAAGGAATCTATTGAAGTTAATTTATTTGATTGGGAAAAAGATATTTATGGAGAATTTATTGAAGTATTTATCTTAGATTATATTAGAGATGAAACAAAATTTGATTCATTAACTGATTTAACAGATCAAATAAAAATTGATAAGAAAACTTGTCTGAAGTTGATAGAAGAAAAATAATATTCCATTACATTTGTATAAATTAAAATTCAATGTTATTAGTTTCTAAAATAGTTGAAAATTTTGAAGAGGTTAGCAATTCAATGTTAAAAAGAAATATTGATGTTAAAGCCCAGCTAAAAAAAATAATTGAATTAGATAAATCTAGAAGAGAAACGCAATCCAAACTTGATAATTTGCTCGCTGAATCTAATAAGCTAGCCAAAGAAATAGGAAATTTTTTTAAAAAAGGTGAATCTGAAAAAGCTAATTTCTCAAAAGAAAAAGCAACCCTATTAAAGTTAGACACAAAAAAATTATCTGATCTTTTAAATTCTTATATAAATGATCTTAATAATCTTTTGTTGGATATCCCTAATATTCCTCATGACTTAGTCCCTAAAGGAAATTCTGAAAATGATAATGAAGAGGTTTTAAAAGAAGGAAAAATTCCAGAATTACATGCAAATTCTTTAGCACATTGGGAATTAGCTTCAAAACATAATATCATTGATTTTGAATTAGGAAATAAAATTACTGGAGCTGGTTTTCCTGTTTACAAAGACAAAGGAGCAAAATTACAAAGAGCATTAATCAACTATTTTTTGGATAAGAATATTGAAGCTGGATATAAAGAAATTCAAGTGCCAATTTTAGTTAATGAAGAGTCTGGAACTAGCACAGGACAATTGCCTGACAAAGAAGGTCAAATGTATATGATAAATGAAGATAATCTTTATTTAGCTCCTACAGCAGAAGTCCCTGTAACTAATATATATAGAAATAGTATTGTAAACTCCAATGAACTTCCAATTTGTTTAACTAGCTATACTCCATGTTTTAGAAGAGAAGCTGGAAGCTATGGTTCTCACGTTAGAGGATTAAATAGACTTCATCAATTTGATAAGGTTGAAATAGTTAGAATAGAAAGTCCTGAAAAGTCTTACATAGCTCTTGAAGAGATGGTAAACCATGTTAAGTCAATTTTAACAGAGCTTCATTTGCCATTTAGAATTGTTAGACTTTGTGGAGGAGATTTAGGATTTACTTCCTGTCTTACTTATGACTTTGAAGTATATTCT
>JAAZZF010000091.1 GCA_014239275.1 Flavobacteriaceae bacterium
CCTCCCCATCCAAATGTTCCTTTAGAACCAAATTTTGTATTATCTTGTTTAACAATATCAAAGCCTAATCCGAATCCTCTTTTCTTGCCAAAAAGTAATTTCTTGTATTTTAAACCCTCAGCATGATCTTCAAGCATAAGATTGATTGTTGAAGCCTTTATTATTCTCTCCCCATTAAACATGCCTCCATTTAAGAGCATCTGACAAAAAATGAGATAATCATAGGTGGTAGATAATAGACCTCCTGCTCCACTAAATAGAGTTATATTTTTGGTAAATGGAGATTCGCTAGGGCTATCATAGACATTTAGGCTTCCTTTTTTATTCTTATTATATAAGGTTGTGAATCTATCCATTTTTTCTTTGGGCAATTCAAAAAATGTATCTTTCATTTTTAGAGGATCAAAAATCTGTGTTTTTAGATAAACATCTAAAGACATACCAGAAATAACTTCAACAAGGTAACCACAGACATCTGTAGAATAACTGTATCTCCATTGGGTTCCAGGCTCATATAATAGAGGGGTCTTAATAGATTCTTTAACAAATTGTTCTAAACTCATTTCAATGGACTTTTTGTATCCGTCGGGCCCCTTAAAACCAAAGCCTGCAGAGTGCCTTAAAAGATCTATAATTTTTATATCATTTTTTATTGGCTTTTGTTTTTTCCGTTTTTTAACAGTAAAATTTTTAAACTCAGGAATAAACTTATAAACGGGATCATTTAATTTAAAGTGACCTTCTTCATAGAGCTTCATTAAGGCAACCGAAACAATGGGCTTGGTCATAGATGCAATTCTAAAAATATCATCTTCTCTTAAATTTTTTTTTGTTGCGATTTCTGAATAGCCATAACTATCATAATGTATAATTTTTCCATTTTTAACAATTGCAGTTTGAATTGCAGAGAAATCATTATTATCAACATAATCATGCATAATAGAATCTAGGACACTTAATTTAGTGGAGGAGAATCCTACAGATTCTAGATCGCTTTTGCCAAAATCTAACTGCGCTGAAACATAAAAAGAAAACAGCGAAAATAATAGAAGGAGAAAAGATTGAAATAAGTTACGGAGTTTCAATTAAGAAAGTTTTAAATATAATTTTTTTGAAAAAAACATTTAAAATTATTAAATAAAAACAAGGCTACAAAGATTTTACCCATTTTAATGGAAACTTTACAAAGACATTTTTTGTGTAATTATCCTTTTCAAAAAAGATTCCTATGTCACCATTTTTTAAAATTGTCATTGAAGAATAAGCAGCTTCACCTTTATATATAGATTTTGGGGTTGACCAACTTATGCCTTGATCCAAACTCATTCTAATTGTAAGATTGACTCTATTTTTATTGTCAGATACATTTGAAAATAATAAAATATCACCATCATAATTTATTAAGCTTGCATTACAGCCTGGATCAATCAAATCATTTCTTAGCTGAGAGCCCCACGTTTTACCCATATCACTTGACACATGACTATACCTATATCCTTTTCCATTGACTCTTGAATTAACCATCCAGTTTTTATTTTTTAGCTCAATTATTTTTGATTCATCTCCAGGAATTACTGGAGTTTCAGCCAAAAACCAACTCTTGCCATGGTCTTTGCTTCCAAATACATGAGTGCCGTTATTTAAATTAACTAAACAATGTAATAGGGTTCCATCAGATGTTTGATACCCCCTCCCTGAAGTTATAAACATAAAATCTTTAGACCATTCAGGTTTTGTGATTTCTTTAGTAATATCTTTTGGCCTTGACCATGTTAGCCCATTGTCTTTGCTTTTAATATATTTTAATAAATAGATACCCTTGTTATTATCAAGATCCATGTAATTAAAAAAAAGGAAAATTTCATTGGTTATTTGATCAATAATTATTGAAGGATCCGAAGCAGATTCTCCTAAAGGATAATCCACAATTTTTTTAATATTAGACCATGTTTCTCCATTGTCAGAACTTGTCTTCATTACAATATTAATATCTCTATTGGAGTTTAAATCTCCACAAGATTCTACTCTTTCATCAATTACTGCTAATAAATCCCCACTAGGAGTAGTGGCTAAAGAGGGGATTCTATAACAAGAGATATTAGGGTTTTGATCGCTACTAAAAAGATCTTCAAAAATTAATTCTTCTTGAGCATTTAAAACAAAACTAAAAAGTATAAAAACTATATAACAGTTA
>JAAZZF010000092.1 GCA_014239275.1 Flavobacteriaceae bacterium
TGGAGTGATAAAAGTACTCCAATTACTTGGCCTCAAAAGATACTTGCTAAAGGTCAATCTGGGGATAAATTAGAAATTAATGTTAGAGTAAACACGTCTGCAAATGGAACCTTTGAGGAGTCCTTATTTTTAGATTCAGATGACCCTAACGATGATAGAAAAGGAGTACAAGAATTTAAGTTCAAAGCTATAGTTTATAATGACAACAGGTTGGTAGTACAATCTAATGCAGATGCAGAGAACAAGAAAACATCAGATGTTAAGGTATCGATAAATGGAGACGAGGATATTACTAGTTTTCAATTTGATCTTACACCCGCAAATTCTAAAATAGAGCTTATTTCAAAAAGTGCAAGTTTGCTTAAATCTGCAACGGATCATGTTATAAGCTCAAATGTTCGTACGGATGATTCTGGTAATAAATTCCTTAGAGTAGTTGCCTATTCTCCTAGTAATGCGGTTTTAGCTCAACCTATAGGAGAAATTGTAAAATTCTCTGTTAGACCAGACAAAATTGTAGAGCCTGGCTCTTATGCCATAAACGTTAGTAATGTTGTTTTAACTAATAAAGCATTAACCAATGTTTCTTCTGCTTCTGAAAATGGAAGTATTAATTTAATAACTGGAAAATTCAGCTTTGACTCCCCAGTATTTGACAATGGTAGTGGGAAGTATATTTTAAATCTAGGAGAAATACTTAGAAATAGTTATAATGAAAAAAGTATTTCATATAAAAATTCTGGAAATAAAAAACTTAAAATAACTTCAGCTTCTTCTACTAATCCTGATGTTACAGTAATTGGAAGCTTTCCTATAGAAATGGATCCAAATGGAACTGCTAGTCAAGAAATTAAATTAGTTCCTTCAGATGTTTCAAATGATTTTTCTACTTATGTAAAGTTTACTCATGATGGGGGAAATGAAATGGATTCTGTTCAGGTTAAAGGAACTTTGAAAAACAGGAATATTTTAGTGATGAAAAATTCTTATGTTGATAAAGGACAAGTAAATACTATTCCTATATCCTTATTAAACTCAAACAAAGCTAAAGGAATGCAATTTGATGTAAGCGTTCCAAAGGAAACTAAAGCCTTTACTTGGACCCTTACAGCTGACTCTAATGAAGATTTTACTTTTGCTGAATTAAGTAATGCTAAAGATCCTGGAATTACACATTATGTTGGCGATGAAATAAATTTTGTAAACAATGCTGGTAGTACTCATCCACTTTATATTGTTACTGGGTTAGGTGCAGATGGTGGCTATGATGCAACTAAACAACTATCTGGAGTTACAAATCAAGGGGCAACATCAGGAACTGTTAAAGTAGACTTGTCCGGAGTTTCACCTGGAACGTATTACTATATATGTGGAAATCATAAATCAATGCAAGGTACTATTACAATTCTTCCAAAGTTTTCTATTGCTGCTGCTTCTTCCGATTTGGTTACTGATAGAACCTCTGATTTTATTTTAACTCAATCTGCTTTAGGAGGTGTAAAATATAGATTCTTAATATACTCCAATAATAATTCTCTTTTATCAGGAAATAGTGGGGATATTTTTAATATGCCATTATCAATTGCTAAAATTGATAATTCTGCGATGGATATAGTAAATGGGCCTCATACGGTAAGTATAGAAAATATTATAATTTCAGGAGAAGACAACGCAAATGTTAGTACTGAATCAACATCATCTGGAATAATTGTAATTGGAGGATCTAGTCAGTTTGACCCAGTTGTAGATCCAAATCAGACAGCATACTTGAAAGAAAATCCTGCTCTTAATACTTACTTCTACAGAGTTAAAGCTAGTGATGCAGATGAAAATAACTTTATTGATGACTTTACAATAGTTAGTGGTAATGATGATGGTACTTTTGGAATTATTTCTGAAAATGGCGATTTATTTGTTGCTAAACCTCAGAATGTAGATTACGAGACAAAACAATCTTATTCTTTAGGAATTACAGTATCTGATGGATTTAAAACTAGCGCTGAAGAAACAGTTACTATTAAAATTATAGATGATCCAAATCCTTTTGTTGTAAATGATTTTACAGTTCAAGTTTACCGAGACAATAAAGGAGGTTTATATGATGATTCTGACGACATAAGAACTTCTTCTGTTCCACCTAATGTTTCTTATGAATTGCTTAGTGGAAATGATAAAGGTGTATTTTCAATAGGTGCTTCATCTGGTAAATTGACTTTTTCAGCTGCTCCAGTTTTTGCTACTCCAACAGATTCTAATAAAAATAATGTTTATGAAGTTACCATTAAGGTTGTTTCCTTAGATGATACATCTGATGAGACACCGGTAATTTCTTCTGAAAAAACAGTTTCAATTAAAGAAGGTATATCAGATGCTTTAACGGTAACTTCTATGTTAAGTTCTAATGCAAGTGATGTAGATGGAGATGGAGTGGTTGATTCATTAGACAATTGCCCTAATATTGCAAACTCTAATCAAAGAGATTATGATTCTAATGGAGAAGGGGATGTTTGCGAGGATTCTGATGGAGACGGCGTATTAGATTATAAAGATATTTGTCCAATAATCCCAAATGCTGATCAGGCTGATTCTGATTTTGATGGAATAGGGGATGTATGTGAAGATTCAGATAGTGATGGTGTAATTGATTCACTAGATAATTGTGTGAATGTTGCAAATATAGATCAAGCTGATTTAGATGGTGATGGTATTGGAGACGTTTGTGATAATGATAAAGATGGAGATACTATTTTAAACAATGTAGATAATTGTCCAACTGTAGCCAATACAGACCAAGCTGATGCTGATAAGGATAATATTGGGGATATATGTGATGATGATGATGATAATGACCAGGTTTTAGACATTAACGACCAGTGCCCTAATACACCTGAGGGATCTGTTGTAGATGTAAATGGCTGTGCCATTTTCATTTTACCAGTGAACAACAATAAGGTAGAGGTTACTAGCGCCACTTGTATTGGTAACACTGATGGTTCAATAGGACTTAGCGTGGAGGACAACTCTCATGATTATACAATTTCCATTACAGGCAAGGATGATGTGGCCATAGCAGGAGAGAATAAGACTGCTTCAGTGACAGGACTTGCTAAAGGAACCTATACGGTTTGCTTTAAGGTAGACGGTCAGGCTAACTACGAACAATGCTTTGAAGTGGTTATAGGTGAGCCTAAAGCTTTATCTGCCTTTATAGATGTAGATAACGATAAAAGAACTACTAATATCCAGTTAAGTGGATCTAAGACGTATAATATTGATATTAATGGACAA
>JAAZZF010000093.1 GCA_014239275.1 Flavobacteriaceae bacterium
ACCTGTTTTAATGCAAATCTGACGGCTTTACCTAATTTTACTTTTTTACTTTTTTTAATTTCCTCAATTAGGTTCACAAGAACTTCCGAATCTGTATCGGATTTAAAAATGTATCCTTTCCTTTTTAGGATTGTTTTAATTGAATTATAATTTTCAATTATTCCATTATGAATTATGCATAATTCACCAGAATTTGAAACATGAGGATGAGAATTTATTTTATTTGGATATCCGTGTGTTGCCCATCTTGTGTGACCAAGTCCAATATTTCCAAATTTATCATTTTCATTTTTGTACAAAGCTTCTAAATCAGAAACTTTACCTTTAGTTTTTTTAACAGATAGATTTCTATCATAAAGCATTATTCCAGAAGAGTCGTATCCTCTGTATTCAAGTTTTGTTAAACCATTTATGAGAATATTATACGCTTTTCTTTCTCCAATATAACCAACTATTCCACACATTTAATTATTTCTTAGAATCATTTGTTTTTCATTTACTTTAAATCCTATTTTTTCATAAAAAGAAACATTATCTTGAGACGAATGCAAAATAATTTTATCACATCCTTGAAGATTAGCTTTTTTTATCAAATTTTTAATTAATAGTTTTCCAACTCCTTGACCTCTTTTTTCATATTCAACTGCAACATCCTCAATTAAACCCATTTTTCTTGTTAGTTTTTGTATTATGTAAAGTGATGCTACTCCAATAATAGTATCATCTAATTCAGCAACTATTGTTATAGATTTTGGATCTGAAATATTTTCTACAAATGGAGGGCGGTTATACCTTGAACTAAATGAGTTTATTAAAAGATTAATAACCATATCGATATCATCACTTTTTAAATTACGTATTTTCATTAAATAAGTTTAATTAGAATTTATAAAAGTAAAGAATGTACGTCCCTTTAAAAGGCAATTTGACTCTAAATTAATAATTAATATAAAGTTGATAATTTAAAGCTTCAATATTGTCTATATCATAATTTTTATGATGTTTTTTATTGATTTAGTAGAGAATTAAAGCAATTTTTATTTTCACTTTTTTAACCTAGAAATTAATTAATTCAAAAAATTCATGCAGGTTTGCATTAGAATCTGA
This sequence comes from Flavobacteriaceae bacterium, assembly GCA_014239275.1. Classification (GTDB taxonomy): domain Bacteria; phylum Bacteroidota; class Bacteroidia; order Flavobacteriales; family Flavobacteriaceae; genus MAG-121220-bin8. The sequence continues at coordinate 1,108 of JAAZZF010000093.1, forward strand.
TCCAATATATATATCAAAAAAACCTGGTTCAGCCTCCCATAGATCATTAGCTGAATAGAATCTAAGTAAGCGTTCTGAAATATTAAAATTAACTTTTTTGCTTTCACCAGGTTCTAATTCAATAATTTCAAATCCTTTCAATTCTCTTACAGGTCTAGTTATGCTAGCAATCCTATCTCTAATATATAATTGAACTACTTCTTTTCCCTTAAATTTTCCAGTATTTTTAAGCTCAACAGAAACGTTTATTGAATTATTCATTTTAAGAGTCTTACTCTCAATTTTTATATTAGAATATTCAAAAGTTGTATAACTTAATCCATAGCCAAAAGGATATAAAGGAGTATTAGACTCATCATTGTAATGAGACCAAAAAACTTGTTTACTTGGCCCGGGTCTTCCAGTATTTTTATAGTTATAATAAATAGGAATTTGTCCCACACTACGTGGAAAACTCATTGGTAATTTTCCACTTGGATTGTAATCTCCATATAAAACTTGGGCAATCGCATTTCCTGTTTGAGTGCCCAATTGCCATGCCTCAACTATTGATGGGATATTTTTGTCTGCCCAATCAATATTCAATGGCCTACCATTCATTAAAACCAAAACTATATTTTTATTTACTTTATAAATTTCTTCTAATAATTCTTGTTGAACTCCAGGTAAATCAATCTCAGTTCTACTTCTGCCTTCACCGGATTGAAAACCGTCTTCTCCAAGAACCATAACAACCACATCAGAATTTTTAGCAGCAATTCTTGCAGCATCAAATCCAGATTTGTCATTTTCATTAATCTTTACTTTTTGCGCAAATCCCACAACACCACTATAGTTAGTAATAACATCAGCTCCTTTTCTATAAATTAAATTGTTATTTGAATATTTTTTCATTCCTTCTAATACTGTAACAGCTGTATTATTATCTGATGAAGTTCTCCAATTACCTAGTGGACTATTATTATCATTTGCAAGAGCTCCAATTAGAGCTATTTTTTGAGTAGACTCTTTTTTAAAAGGAAGAAGTTGATTCTCATTTTTTAATAAAACAATAGATTTTTTAGCCATTTCCAAAACAGCTTTATGATTATCAGGATGATTTATAATTTTTCTTTCTCTTTCAGCATCTAAATATCTATATGGATCATCAAATAAACCTAATTCAAATTTAACTCTAAGAATTCTACTAACTGCATCATTAATTAAGCTAATATCAACCTTTTTAGAATTAACTAATTCCTTTAATTTTTTAACATATAAATGAGATTCCATATCCATATCTGAACCCGCTTTTAAAGCTAATTCTGTTGCATGAACTTTGTCCTTGGCATAGCCATGAGGTATCATTTCAGTAATAGATCCCCAATCAGAAATAACAAAACCATCAAAATTCCATTCTCCTTTTAAAATATCCCTTTGTAAAAATGAATTCCCAGTTGCAGGAATGCCATTCAATTCATTGAATGAATTCATAAAAGTTCTTACTCCTTCATCAACTGTTGCAATAAATGGTGGAAAAACAACATTATATAAAGTGTTTTTGCTTATATCAACTGTATTATAATCTCTTCCTGATTCTGAAAAACCATAAGCAGCAAAATGTTTAGCAGTAGCTGCAATGGTATTATGTTTTGAAAGATCCTTTCCTTGAAAACCTCTAACTCTGGCTGCAGCAACTAAACTTCCTAAGTAGGGGTCTTCACCAGCCCCTTCCATTACCCTTCCCCACCTAGCATCTCTTGATATGTCAACCATAGGGGCAAATGTCCAATTAGTTCCAGCTGCAGAAGCTTCTAGGGCTGCAACTCTAGCTGAATTCTCAATCTCTTCCATATCCCAACTTGCAGCCTCAGCAAGAGGAATTGGACTTAGAGTTTTATAACCATGTATTACATCATTACCAATAATTAAAGGAATTCCTAACCTAGTTTCTTCTACTACAATTTTTTGAAGTGCTGTAATATCACTAACGCCTCTAACGTTAAGCATTGATCCAACTAAGCCTTTTTTTAAGTTATTATACTTAATCTTTGCATCTCCATTTTTAGGAGATGGACCTGTGACATCCCAAAAACCATTATACTGATTCATTTGACCAATTTTTTCATCGAGAGTCATAATGTTTATAAGAGAATCAACTTTTTTATTAATAATCTCTTTATTATTGAAAGAATTATTGGTGGTTTGACAACCAAATAAAAAAGCTGTAATTAAAAGTATAATAGTATATTTTCTCATTCTATAATCCTTTATTGGTATATTCTAACATAATCTATCTCCATCGTATCGCTTACAAAGTCAGAGGCAATTTCACCACCCATATTTCCTCCCATTGCAACATTTAATATTATAAACTGATTCCAATTAAAAGGAAGAGCACAAGAGTTCCCAACTAAATGATGTGGCTTATCATCTACATAAAATGTTAAAGCTTCCTTTGTCCATACAAGAGAGTAAACATGAAACTTTTCTGTAATGTCAGTGTAGTCATTACTAATGTGCGTATCTCCATCTCCTCCATATTTGTCGGGGTGATGTACAGTTGATTGCACTTTAAAGTCGTTAACTTGAGCTGCTTCTAGAATATCTATTTCACCACATTTAGGCCAAGTAACACTTTTAAAATTGGAGCCAAGCATCCAAAGAGCTGGCCAAGTTCCCTTAGTCCCTGGGATTTTAGCTTTTATATCAACTCTACCATAAGTAAAGTCTTTTTTAGTGTTAGAAATTATTCTTGCTGAGGTGTAATTATTTCCATTATAGGATTCTTTTTTGGCAATAATTTTTAATTTACCATCTTCCACTTTAGAATTATCTAATCTAGAAGTGTAGGATTGTACCTCGTTGTTATACCAAGAATCTCCGACCTCATGCACCCACTTTTCAGAATTTATAGCTCCGTTAACATTAAATTCATCTGACCAAACAAGATTAGTAAACTGATCTTTAGGATTAATTGTGGAAACTGTTTTTGCTGTTAGCCATACATACCAAGCTACATCTTGATCGTCTTTAGACCTTAAAAATATATTATCAGAATCATAACATTCTATTGTATAATTATGCTCTCCAACATAAAATCCAACAAATCCTTTTCCTGTAATTTCTAATTTATTTTCTTCTCCATCTTTTTTTGCTACAAAATTGCTTTGGTAGTCATCTAAAGGGTAATTTTCTATTTCACCAGAAGAATTAGTTGGCTGTGATGTAGAACCAAAATCATTTGTCAAATAAGTTGCTTTTCCAAAAACTGTTTTATTAGTTTTATGTTTATATGTTCCATCTACATTAAAAATATATTCATCATCATAAAATCCTGAATTAGTTTTTGAAAATGCATAACCTTCCCAATAAGTTGGATATTTTTTATCAGCAGCACCATTAGAAAAATGTGCATCTTGAGCAGAGTTAATTTTCCATGTTCTCGATGAACTCCCTGCTAATAATTCTAATAAACTTTGCTCAGAATCTTTTTTAACATAAACAGTTACTGATTTGTCAATACTTATATAATTATTGGTACTAGAATATGCCAAAACCTTAACGCTATAAGTCTTGGTTCCTTGCTCTGTATAAGTATATTCAGCAGATCCTGAACTAGTTTTTGAATCACCTGTTCCAAATCTAAAACTATATGAAACCGCATTGTTAGCTTTTGCAATAAATTTTACAATACCTGAACCATTACCATTTGGGTTAACGTTATTAGAGCCTACAACATCAATAGTTAAAGTTAAGTTAGTGGGAATGATTTCTACAGGATCTACTGGTCCTGTATCTCCATCATCTGTTGTGCTTCCAGAACAAGAAATTAAAAGATGAAAAAAAAATATGAATTTGACTAGCCCCATTTTAAAATAGTATTTCATTCTTCTTTTTAATTATTAAATAATTTGTAATATTAAAAATACTCATAACAACTTTCTATAAAAAACCTGAAGAAAATCAAATATTTTTCTCCAGGCTTTTAGAAGAAATGAAACAAACTTTCTATTATTCTTTATTAGTTATTTTCCAAAACCAACCTAATCCGCCAGAACCTTTCGTTCTTAATCTTAATTCATCACTTTTTGATCTGTCTAAAATAGTATAGTCGTGAGAGCCTACATAAAAGCCCATAAAACCTAAACCTGTTAAATTAATTGTTTCAACTCCTCCTGGAGCTGAAATAGACCATTTTCCAGTGAAACTTTCAAAAGGGAAATTAGTATATTCATTATCACCATTTTTTACTTGACCCTTAGGTCCTCCCAAATCAGCATCCATAGGATCAGCTTTCCCAAAAATTTGTCCATCAGCCCCTACATCAAATGTAAAAGTACCATCTGCAGCAAAAGTATATCTGTCATCATACATTCCTGTAGAAGCTTTATCATTTGGATTAGCAGCCCACCAATCTGGATTTGCAGAATCAGCAGGGCCTACGCCCATATGAGCACCAACTTCTTTATATACTCTCCATTTCCCAGTTACCAAAGCAGCAACAAGTTCTGCTGGAGGAGAATAGGTAGCAAGTACAGTAACCGTTTTGGCAACAACTGTTGAAGTTCCACCAGGACCAACTGCAATAGCACTTACAGTATAATCATGAGTTCCAACAGTAGAAAAACTATAAGTTTTTTTTCCTGATGGGGTTAATTTTTCTTCTCCATTGTATAAAAATTTATAAGTTATTGCCCCGGTTCCTGTAACAGTAAAATGAACAGTTCCAGAACCATCTCCATTTGGAGCTTCAGCACTAGCACCAACTATTTCTGCAGTTAAAGTTACATTACTAGGAGCAGTAATATCTCCAAGTGTAAATTCTTCCTCTTCACAGCTAATAAATGTAAAAACTGCTAAAGCGAAAATTGTTTTAAATAATAAATTGATTTTTTTCATTTTTTTATCTTTTATATTTATTAGAATTGTGTTATATCATCAACATAAATAGTGAAGTTTGCGCTTCCATCTCCCATCGTTCCATTATCAATAAACATCACTAAATTATACCATTCCACTGATGAAGAGATTCCAGAATAATCAAAAATTAACTCTTCCCATTCATTAGCTTTAGTAGTAGTAGCAGTAACCTCA
>JAAZZF010000094.1 GCA_014239275.1 Flavobacteriaceae bacterium
CTATAATTTGTGCAAAACACAAATCCATCATTTGAAAACTTCTTCAAAAGAACTACTCTAGTGATTGGAACTCCGTTTAAATCTATAGCTGAAAGAGACATAGCATTTGGTTCAATTTCATTACTTTTAGAATCTGCATTATTGAACCAATCTGAAAATAGTTTGATTGGATTTTCAGGAAGATTCTCTTCAATTAAAAATCCTTTTAAATACTCTTTTCTGTATCTACTTAAATCCTTGGACATAAAATATAATAGATTAAAGATAATTAATTTAAAAATTAAAAACCTTGCCGTCAGATGCTAATTCTACATTGTTAAATACTTCTTGAGCTTGAGATTGAAAATCATTTAAATTATTATATCTAGATGAAAAATGTCCCAGAATCAATTTTTTTACATTGGCTAATCTAGCAATTTCAGCAGCCTGTTTAGCTGTAGAATGCTTAGTTCTATTTGCTAATTCAATATGTTTATCTAAGAATGTTGATTCATGATATAGAATATCACATTCATTTATTAAATCAATTATTTTAGGATAATAACAAGTGTCACTACAATATGCGTAACTAATGTCATTTGGTTTAGGTTCTGTAAGTTTACTATTTTCAATTATATCGCCATTTGGCAAAACTCCATCTTTACCCATCTTAATACCATTAAATTGGGTCCTATCAATTTTTAATTTTAATGCAATATCAATACGTAACTTTTTTTCATTTTTTTTTTCCTTAAACAAAAATCCATTAGTGTATATTCTATGGTTTAGTGGAATTGTATGAACTGAAAACTTGTTGTTTTCCAATAATTTAATTGATTTTGACTCTTCTAATTCAATAAATTTTAATTCATAATTAGTCCATGAATCACCTAATTTTAGCAAAAGTGTAATCGCTTGTTTAATGCCTTTTGGACCATATATTTTAAGAGGTTTTATTCTCCCCAATAATCGAAAAGTAGAAATTAAACCAGGTAACCCAAAAAAATGATCTCCATGTAAATGCGAAATAAAAATATGTTCAATGGAATTAAATTTAATTCCAGACTTTCTTAACTGAATTTGTGTTCCTTCTCCACAATCAATCAAAAAGTTATTTCCACAGATTTCAAGTATTTGAGCAGAGGGAAAGGAATTTTTAGTTGGAGAAGCAGAAAAACAACCTAATATGGTTAATTTCATAATGAATTTATATCACGTTCCATTTCTTCTAAATCAATAAAATCTATTGCTTCTTGAATTGTAGGAACTAGGTTTAAATTATCTCTATCATAGTCAATTTTTTCAGTAACGATAACAAAAGATTTATTGTTTTGATTTGTAAAAGTTTTTAAAATAATCAAAAATTGATCAGGAATTACATTACTTAAATCAACTATCCTATTAGAATTATTATAATTTTTTTTACTTAGCTCAGACTTAAAGAAAGCTGGAGTATCTTTTTTTTCTATTAAAAATAAAACAGAATTTTTTGTAATATTTATTTTCATTATTAATAGAGCTTTGAAGCTAACAGATACATTACTGCCATTCTTATAGCTACTCCATTTTCTACTTGATCAAGAATAATAGCTTGATCAGAATCTGCAACTTCACTAGTTATCTCGACTCCTCTATTTATAGGACCTGGATGCATAATTATAATTTCCTTATTTAAAGAATCTACAATCTGTTTATTTAAACCAAATTGTTGAACATATTCTCTAATTGAAGGAAAGTAGCTCTCAGACATTCTTTCATTTTGAATTCTTAACATATTTACAGCATCACACCATTTTAATGCCTTTAATAAATCTGTTTCTACTTTTACATTTAAAGATTCAATATATTTTGGTATTAATGATTTTGGACCACATACAGTAACATTAGCGCCTAATTTTTGATATGCATAGATATTTGAAAGGGCAACTCTAGAATGTAAAATATCACCTACTATCAATATTTTTTTATTCTTTAAATCTCCTATTTTTTCCTTAACAGAGTATGCATCAAGTAAAGCTTGTGTTGGATGTTCATGTGTTCCATCGCCAGCATTAATAATACATGAATTAACATTGTTTGACAGGAAAACACTGGCTCCAGGGCTTGGATGTCTAATTACAACCATATCTACCTTCATGGATAAAATATTATTTACTGTATCAATTAATGTTTCACCCTTAGAAACAGAAGAAGCTGAAGAAGAAAAATTAATGACATCAGCAGAAAGTCTTTTTTGAGCTAATTCAAATGAAATTTTTGTTCTAGTACTGTTTTCAAAAAATAAATTTGCAATTGTTACGTCTCTCAAAGACGGTACCTTTTTTATTTTTCTATTAATAACTTCCTTAAAATGATTGGCTGTTTCAAAAATTAATTTTAAATCCTTAGAATTTAGATACTTTATACCTAACAAATGATCAACACTTAAATTACTCATTCTTTATTTTTAAATAAATAAACAGAATCTTCTCCATCATGTTCCTTCCAATTAACTTTTACTTTTTGATTTAATCTTGAATCTACTTGAATACCACAATAATCAGGTTGAATTGGTAATTCTCTAGAAAATCTTCTATCAATTAAATTCAATAACTGTACAGCTTTTGGTCTTCCATAAGACTGAAGAGCATCTAAAGCTGCTCTAATACTTCTACCAGTATAAAGAACATCATCAATTAAAACTACAGTTTTGTTTTCAATCGAAAAATCTAATATTGTTTTGTTTGCTTTTAGAACTTTTTCATTTCTTCTAAAATCATCTCTGTAAAAAGTTATATCTAATAAACCCAATTGAATTTTGAATGATTCTTTAGTTAAAAAGTTAACTATTCTTTCAGCCAAAAGAACTCCCCTAGGTTGAATAGCAATTATTACTGTATCAGCAAAATCATGATGATCTTCAATTAACTGAAAAGAAAGACGATGAAGTATTGTAGATATTTCATTAGCGTTCAGTATTTTTTTTGGAGTCATCCCGCTGATTTGTTTTCAAAATTAGTGTTTTTTTCACTATTATTTTAAGAATTTATAATAAGACAAAAAAAGACTATACTTATTTCATGCTTTTAGCAATTTCAAAATAAGTTCCATCATATAATTTAGATCTTACTTTGGAAAAAGCTGAAAGGGTTTCTTCTATATCTTTCATATTATGTGAAGCTGTAGGTATCAATCTTAATAAGATTAAACCCTTAGGTATCACAGGATAAACAACAATAGAACAAAAAATAAAATATTTTTCTCTTAATTCTTTAACCATAACAAATGCTTCATGAATATCACCTTTAAGAAAAACTGGTGTAACACAACTTTGTGTTGTTCCTAAATCAAAATCTTGATCTTTTAATCCGTTTTGCAATGCTTTTACATTAGACCATAATTTTGATCTAATCTCTGGTCTATTCCTTAACAAATCTAACCTTTTTAAAACACCAATTACCAATTGCATTTGTAGAGATTTAGCAAAGACTTGAGATCTCATATTATATTTAAGAAAATCTATTATCATCGCGTCCCCAGCAATAAATGCGCCAGTACTTGCCATTGATTTAGCAAATGTTGCAAAATAAATATCAATTTGATCTTGAACTCCTTGTTCTTCACCCACTCCAGCTCCATTTTCTCCTAAAGTTCCAAATCCATGAGCGTCATCTACAAGTAGTCTAAATTTATATTTGTTTTTAAGAGATGTTATTTCTTTTATTTTACCCTGCTCTCCTCTCATTCCAAAAACTCCTTCAGAAATAACTAAAATTCCTCCACCTGTTTTTTCAACAATTTTAGTAGCTCTATCAAGGTTCAAACATAAACTATCCATATCATTATGCTGATATGTAAATCTTTTTCCAATATGTAGCCTAACTCCATCTACAATACATGCATGAGAATCAATATCGTATACAATAACATCATTTTTTGAAACCAATGAGTCAATGGTTGATAATATTCCTTGATAACCAAAGTTTAATACATATGCTTTTTCTTTATTAACAAATTCCGCAAGTTCATTTTCTAATTTTTCGTGAAGTTGAGTATGACCAGACATCAATCTTGCACCCATAGGATATGCAGAACCATATTTCTTTGCTGCTTCTGAATCTGCTTTTCTAACTTCAGGATGATTAGCAAGGCCTAAGTAATCATTCACACTCCAAGTTATTACCTCTTTACCATTAAAAATCATTCTATTGCCTATGGGCCCTTCTAATTTTGGAAAAGCAAAGTAGCCTTCAGCAATTTTTGCATATTTCCCTAAAGGGCCTTTATTTGTAATAATCTTATCAAATAAATCTTTCATTAAAAAAAATGTAAAAATTAAGACGTAAAAATATACTTATTTTATGTATTCAATAGGTTTTTCCAGTTCAGTTTTTTCAGAATTATAAAAACCTTGGTCATACATCCACTTATCACTATATATCTTACTCATGTATCTTGAACCGTGATCACAAAAAATCATAACGACATTACTTTCCTTATTAAAAAGTTTTTCTTTTGCTAACTGTTTGACAGCTTGTATAGCCGCTCCAGAAGTATAACCAACAAAAAGACCTTCTTTTAAAGCAATTTCTCTTGAAGAATGTGCACTTTCCTCATCAGTAACTTTTTCAAATAAATCAATAACATCAAAATTAGTTGTTGTTGGAATCAAATTTTTACCTAAACCTTCTATTCTGTAAGGGTAAATTTCATCTTCATCAAATTCTTTAGTTTCATGATATTTTTTTAATACAGAACCATATGCATCTACTCCTATAATTTTAATATTAGGATTTTTTTCTTTTAAAAATTTACCTATTCCTGAAATAGTTCCACCAGTTCCACTACTCGCAATTAAATGCGTAATCGCACCACCTGTTTGATTCCAAATTTCAGGACCGGTAGTCATATAATGAGCTTCAATATTTAACTTATTAAAATACTGATTTATATAGAAAGAACCTTTTATCTCCTCATGAAGTCTTTTTGCAACTTGATAATATGATCTGCTATCATCAGCACTAACATGAGCAGGACAAACATAAACTTTTGCTCCCATAGCTTTTAACATATCAATCTTATCAGTTGAGGATTTTGAAGAAACTGCCAAAATACAGTTGTATCCCTTAATTGCACTAACCATCGCAATACTAAATCCAGTATTTCCAGATGTTGTTTCAATTATTGTAGCTCCTGGCTTTATGAGACCTTTTCTTTCTGCAGATTCTATAATATGGAGAGCAATTCTATCTTTATTTGAATGACCAGGATTTAGAGCTTCAACTTTAGCATAAAAATTTCCTGGAATATGTTTGACTATTTTATTAAGCTTAACTAAAGGAGTTTTGCCAATTAAATCAAGGGCATTCTTATAAGCTTTTACTTTTTTATTCATTTAAAGTATAATCTTTAAAGTAGGCAAATTAATTAAAAAAAGCTGTGAACACCAAATTTTTGTCTATTTATAGATTTTTTCTAGATCAAATAGAAAGACATATTCCTTTGCAATTTCTTTAATAGCTTCAAACCTTCCAGATGCACCTCCATGTCCACTATCCATATTAGTATTTAAAAATAATAAATTGTTCCCCTTTTTAAATTCTCTCAACTTAGCTACCCATTTAGCAGGTTCCCAATATTGAACTTGAGAATCATGAAAACCTGTTGTTACCATTAGATTTGGATATTCTATTTTTTTTACATTATCATATGGTGAATATGATAACATGTAATCAAAATATTTTTTTTGATTAGGATTTCCCCATTCATCATATTCTCCAGTTGTTAATGGTATTGTTTCATCCAACATTGTAGTAACCAAATCAACAAATGGAACAGCAGAAATAACCCCATTATATAATTCAGGTGCTAAATTAATTACTGTTCCTACAAGTAATCCGCCAGCTGATCCACCATAAGCATAACTATGATCAGAACTAGTATATCCTTCAGAAATTAAATACTTTGTACAAGAAATAAAATCTAAAAATGTATTCATTTTATTCAAAAGTTTACCATTTTCGTACCATTTTCTACCCATATATTCACTCCCTCTTACATGAGCTATTGCAAAAACGAAACCCCTATCTAATAAACTTAAACGACCAATAGAAAAATATGCATCTATAGTATTTCCATATGAACCATATCCGTACAATAAAAGAGGATTTTTTCCATCTTTTTTAATTCCTTTTTTATAAACAAGTGAAATTGGTATCTGAGTACCATCTTCAGCCTTAGCCCAAATCCTTTCTGAAGTATAATTTTCTTTAATAAAATTTATATCTAAAACCTGTTGTTCTTTTCTAATAATTTTTTCTCCCGTTTTCATATTAAAATCAATTATCATAGATGGCTGATTAAAAGAACTGAATCCATATCTTAAAATATTTGAATTAAAATCAAAATTACTAGTAGTATATGATGTAAAAGTGTCAGTATCAAAATTTATATAATAATTTTTTGAATCATCCCATTTTTTAATATTTATTTGGTTTAAACCATTTGACCTTTCACTAACTACTAAATAATTTTTAAAAATATCTATTCCTTCTATTAATACATCTTCTCTGTGTTCAATAACAGCTTTCCAATTTTTGTAATCAGTATTATCAACAGATGTTTTCATTAATTTATAATTCTTACAATTGTCTCTATTTGTTATTATAAAAAAATCCTTTTCAAAATGACTTATACTATACTCTAACCCTCTTTTTCTTTTACTAAATAATTTAAAATTATCATTTGGAAGATTGGCATCTAAAAATTGGAATTCAGAAGTTAGAGTACTATAGGATGAGATTATTATATATTTATTAGATTTAGATTTTGATACATTAGTATAAAAAGTTTTGTCTTTTTCGTGATAAACCAACTTATCTTTTTTTGAATTAAAACCTAAAGTATGTTTATAAATTTTATTGTTTCGTAAAGTTTTAGAATCTCTCATTGTATAAAACAAAGTAGAATTATCATTAGCCCAGACAAAACTTCCAGAGGAATTATTTATAGATTCACTTAAAATTTCTCCTGTTTCTAAATTTTTTATTTTAATAGTATACAATCTTCTAGAAATTGTATCTGTACTAAATGCAGCATATTTATTATTTGGACTTACTCTAATATTTGAGAGATTGAAATATTCATGACCTTTTGCAAGCTTATTACAATCAAATAGTAACTCATCAATAGCATCTAAAGAGGTTTTTTTTCGTACATAAATAGGGTAATCTTTGTCTTCTTTAAATTTTGTTATATACCAGTATCCATTTAAAAAATAAGGAACTGATTGATCATCCTCTTTAATTTTGTTTTTTATTTCTTCAAAAATTTTCTTTTGAAAATCCTTAGTATTAATAGTCATGCTTTCATAATACTTATTTTCCTTTTCTAGATAATCTAATACTTCAGGATTTTCACGATCATTTAACCAATAATAATTATCTAATCTTACTGAATCAAATTTTTTTAGGTAAATAGGATTTTTTTTGGCTATTGGAGGAAAAATTGAGTTTTTTGATGTTGTTGTCATAGTGTTATTACAAACAAGCGCAAACATAAGACTTAGTATTAAAAATCTCGATATTTTGGATATAAATTATAATTAAAATTTTAATTCATTTAAAATTTTTAAAAAAGCTTGATGCATTTCCTCTGTATAATCAAGATGAGTAACTATCCTTAATTTATTATCTCCCATTGAAATTATTTTTATACCCTTTTCATTTAATTTATTTATAAATAAATCAGAATTTATTATTGAGTCTATTTCAAAAATTACAATATTAGTTTCAACTGGTTCTACCTTTTTAATAAAAGAAAGGTTATTAAGTGTTTTTTCTATTTCTGATGCTCTATCATGGTCTTTTGAAAGTCTTAAAAAATTATTTTCCAAAGCATAAATTCCACATGCCGCTAAATAGCCTACTTGCCTCATGCCTCCACCTAAAATTTTTCTAACTCTTAAAGCTCTTTCTATTAAGTCATTAGAAGCAATTAATACAGATCCTGATGGGCATCCTAAACCTTTACTTAAACATACTGAAATAGAATCAAATAGTGAACCATAATCTTTTGGACTTTGATTCATTTTAATCATAGCATTCCAAATTCTAGCACCATCTAAATGATAGGATAAGCTATTCTCTAAACATGTGTTTTTGATTGATTTTAGTTCTTCAATATTCCAACATGCACCTCCCCCTTTATTTGTTGTGTTTTCAACACAAACTAATGAAGTTTTAGGACTATGGTAAAAATCTGGTGGATTAATAGCTTTAATCAATTGTTCATTATTAAACATTCCTCTATTTCCATCAATTAACTTACAAGAAACTCCACTATTAAAGCTTACGCCACCTCCTTCATAATTATAAACATGAGCATATTTATCACATATCAATTGATCTCCTGGGTTTGTGTGTAACTTTATAGCCGTTTGATTAGTCATTGTTCCTGATGGAAAAAACAATGCAGAATCCATTCCAAACATCTTAGCAATTTTATCTTCAAGTTCATTTACAGTTGGATCTTCCTTAAAAACATCATCACCTACTTCTGCATTAACCATCGAATTAAGCATTTCTTTGCTAGGTTTTGTTACTGTATCACTTATTAGATTTATTTCCATAATTATTTACAAATTATAATTGCATGATTCACTTCCAATTGGAGAGCCATCAGGTATTTTAGATGATCTTTGTTTTTTATATAACTCTGGTCTTTTCTTAAAATCCTCAATTATATAAGAATATTGATCGTAATAAGCATGTATTTTTTTTGATTTTGCAATTAATCTTTGTAAATATTTAACTGCCATTTTAGCTTCGTGTTTAACTTGCATAAATGCTTCTTCATCTTCACTTATGTTTAATAAATAAATTAAAATATTTGTATTAATTAAATGTTGAACTTCACTTATATAAGAATCTTCATGTGTTTTCTTAAAGGAATTTGATATTAATCCATTTAGAACATACCTTAAACTCATCTTAGAACTATCAATAGAGTTTTGAATCATAATTCTATTTAATCTCTTTGGATTTAACAATAATGAAACAGTCATTTCGCTTGCTGTTGAGGCAGCGCTAAATGGGTCAAAAGAAATTCCAGTTTTCCCTTTGAATGATTCTCTTGTTCTTGGAAATCCATAAGCTCTAGGAGGAAATAGTTTTAAAATACGTCTTGGAATTGCTAAATTTTGAGCATCTATAGATTGGAATATAGAAACTAAAGCTCTATTTTGGATTTCAAGCTCAAGATCTTCCACAATTATTTGACCGTCACCTCTAGTTGCATAGTTGTAATCCATTCCACCAATCAACTTTACTACAGCTTCAGTTTGATATCGATGCATGAAATATAACGGGACAAAAACATCCTCTAAATTAGAATAAGGTTCACCACTTTTAATATTTAATTCAGAAAAGTTTGATATAGCATTTTCTCTTATCTTAAAAATATCATCTAAACCTTCAATTACATCCTCCCCATTATCCCACAAATGAGCATATATATGAGAGCCATCCTGAGCTCTAGCGTCTTTGTCAGTAATAAATCTTAATCCTTTTTGACTTGCTCTTTTTAAAATATCCTGTAATTCTTCATTTTCATTTTCTTGCTTAAATTGAAAATAGCTGTAAGCAACACTCACTTTATCCCATTCCCCTATTCCATTCGAATAAGCATCTGACAAATCAATTTTATCTTCATTTAATTTTATTAATGGATGAGGATAATCCATTACAGAAGCTCTTTTGTTAACACTAGATGCAAAATTATGTGTAAAACCTAAAGTATGTCCAACTTCATGAGCACTTAGTTGTTTTATTCTTGATAAAGCCATTTCTAACATGGGTTTATAATTATCATCTTTTTCATAAGGTTTATTAATTAAAGCTTGAGCTATTAAAAAATCTTGTCTTATTCTTAAACTTCCTAAACTAACATGGCCCTTAATAATTTCACCTGTTCTTGGATCAGACACATTAGCTCCATAGCTCCAACCTCTA
>JAAZZF010000095.1 GCA_014239275.1 Flavobacteriaceae bacterium
CCACCAAATTCAATTACAGCAGTAGCATTTATATCAGAAATTGCTGAAGAAAACTCAAGAACAAATTGAGAATGCCAATTATTTTCCCCATTAAACCACAATCCTCTATATCTAATTTGTGTATGATATCTATCTATATAATCTGGATTATAATCCCAACCCCAATTGGTATAATTACTTTGAGCATCATTAGTCCATTTCCATACAGTATTAGTTGAATCATAGGAATGTCCTATCCAGTGATTTAACCATTCATTATTATCCGTGTTATATTCAGGATCTTTATCGTAAATATTATTAGTAATAAAATCATTCTCACCAGCTGAAGTTACCACTGCTAATTGCCCTCCGAGAGTAGTGGCAAGACTTAAAGCATCAGAATAAGAAATTCGTCCTTTATCTTCATTTTTTGATGAATAATATTTAGATCCATTGTATTCTCCTAAGTAATAAAAATCAGCCTTACTAGAAGCATTCATGTCAGATTTAGTACTTGAAAAAGCGTCTGCAAGACTTACCACAAGATTAACTGTTCCGCCATTTTCATCTACAACATCATCACTTGCTGATAATTTGATTGTTGGAGCACTATCGTCACTTATAACTTTAGTTACAACATTATCGAAAGAACTCACAGCACTAGATACATTTGAAACAGATTCTACAGCAACAGTAAATGCCTCATCATTACTTTCATAAAGTTGATCATCTATACCATTTATTGTAAGCGTACCCGTTGTTGCTCCAGCAGCAATAGTAATCGATGGCTTAAGATCAATTTTTCTAATCTTGTTGTTCCATGTATCTCCAATGTAAATACCATTTGTAGTTACAACCAATCCTCTTGGCTCTCTAAATTTAGAAGATGCAAAAGTTCCGTCTGTATATCCGTAATCATCACCTGCAATAGTCTGCACACCTGAAGGTGTAACTTTTTTTAATTTATTTTCATCAAATATATATAATGTTAGAGTAGATTCAGAAGTATCCTGAGTCATAGATTTTATATTTTGCATTTGAGCAGAAGATAAAGTACCATCTCCATCTCCCCAGTTTTGATTTGTATTTGCATAAGTTGTAACTACTCCTCCAGGAATAGTAACTTTTCTAATTACATTATCATCAGCAACATACATTACATCATCACTACCAGATTTGTCTATAACAATAGAACTGGTACTCCTAAATTTAGCATTTGTTCCTGTTCCATCTTCTTCACCCCAATCTCCAGATCCAACAAAATTACTAGCTGTCCAATTTCCAGAACCGTCAACTACTAGTTTCTTAATTTTTCTGTTTTCACCAACATACAAATTGCCTGCACTGTCAAAAGCAAGGGTTTGAGGATGTTGATATGAAGCCGAATTTTTATCTCCAACATCATCACCCCAGTTTCCATTTCCAGAAACTAAAGACACATTTCCAGAAGCATCAATTTTAGATACTCTTCCGCTTCCAGACTCAGTGATGAACAATTCGTCAGCAGCATTATTAAATGCAAGCCCCATAGGTCTAGCAAAACCAACATCCATTTTATTTCCTGAAGATCTAGAATGATCATAATTTCCATTTCCTGCATAAGTAGTAACAACTCCATCAGGGGTTACTTTTCTAATTACATTATTTTCATGATCCGCAACGTAGACATTTCCTGAGCTATCAGATGTCATTCCGTGAGGACGATCAAATTTAACAGTTGTTCCAGTACCATCTTTAAACCCTCCAGAGCTTCCAGCTAAAGTAGTTACCTTCTGTAATTCAGCAATAGAATAATCTAGATCACGAGTCGCTCCACCATCAGTTACAGTTAAATTAAGTTTACTACTGGTAGTTTTTGCTTGATCACTAGTTGCAGTTATAATTATTGCACCTCCATTTTCATTCATATTAGCAGCACTAGTAGCCCAGGTTACTGCAGGTGCCTCATCATCAATAATACTTATTGATGCAACAGAATTGGCAGCATCGTAAGTACCAGCAGTTATGTTGTCAGTAATAGTATAAGTAATAGTTTCTGTA
>JAAZZF010000096.1 GCA_014239275.1 Flavobacteriaceae bacterium
GATTAAAATATCTGATGAAATTATTACTGTTGATGGGATTGATAATGCAAATTTTATAAAAGGAGAGGAGAAGGCAGCTAAAACTATTCAAAAGCATTCAATGATAATTAATGGGACCCAGGAAAATTCTAAAATAGCCAACGCCTATTTGCTTTTAGGGAAAGCCAGATACCTTGATCAAAGGTTTGTTCCCGCATTAGACGCTTTTAATCAAGTGTACAAGCATATGGCAATAAATGATGAACTAGAGGAATCTATAATTTGGAAAGCAAAGTGTAATATCCGCCTTGAACAAGAAGGATCGGCAATAGACCTATTAAAAAACTTATTAAAAAAAGAAAAAATAAATCCAAGAAATAAAGCTCATGCAAACGCAGTCCTTTCTATGGCTTACCTTCAGCTTGATGAATTAGAAAAATCTTCAAAGGCATTAAAAATTGCTTCTGAGATTGAAACAAATAAAATTACCAAAGCAAGGCATCTATATATTCTTGGCCAGCTTTTAGAAAAGCAATTGAATATAGATTCAGCAAATATATATTTTAGAAAAGTTGCAGAATTTAAAAGAAAAATTCCTAGAGAATTGTATATAAATGCCAAATTAAAAACCCTACTGTATGATTCTTTAGAAATAAAAAACAAGCAGGCTAAAATCATTAAGATGATAGAGAATTATGAAAATGAGGATTTTTTAGACAAGATATATTATAGTTATTCAATGTTGCTCTTTTCTAATGGCTCAAAAACAGAAGGAATAAAGTTTTTAAATAAAGCAATGCGCAAAAAAGGGTCTGACAATGAATTGCTTTCTAGAGGTTATAGAAAAATTTCAGACATTTATTTTAAGGATTCAAAATATGTAATGGCGGGGAAATATTTAGACAGCACTATGTCAAACTTAGACAAAAAATCAAAAAAGTTTTGGGAAGCACAACGACAAAAAAAAGGACTAAGCCAAATTATTGAATTAGAAAATAAAGTGAGCCTATATGATAGTTTGATAAGAATATCATTATATGATGATGAAAAGTTAAAAAACATCTTAGGTCAAATTAAAATTTCAGAAAAAAAATTAAAAGAGGAAAGATATGGCGACAAAAGCTCGCCTCCTGTTTCAAGAAGGCAACAGTATTTGTCAAGAAAGAATAACTTTTATTTTTATGATGATAATTTAGTAGAATTAGGCAAGAGCTCTTTTTTATCTATTTGGGGAAAAAGAACCAGGAACTCATACTGGAGGGCATCCAATTCTTTTGTTGCAAGCTCAACAATGGAAGAGGAGAAAGTAGAAGAAAAGGCATCTATTATAGAGGAGCCTAAAGCCATAGACAACAATGAGCTGCTTTCTTCAATTCCAACAACAATAGCGCAAAAAGACAGCATAATTTTATTAAAGAATAAATCTCTTATAAAGCTTTCGGAGATATATTTAGTAAAATATAAAGATTATAGTTTAGCAGAAAAGAGATTACAAAATTTAATTCAATCTAAGCCGAATAATAAGATTCTAGCAGAAGCAAATTATTTGTTATTTAAATTATTTAGCAATACAAACAAAAACAAAGCCGATCAAGTTAAAAAACGAATAATTGCAAACTTTCCCAAAACTAAATTTGCAAAGATTTTAACCAGCTCAAATAGGTTAGTTATGGAAGAAGAAGCATTAATGGCGGTTTTAGATAGTTTGCAAAAGCTTTTTGAAAATCAAAAATTTGAACAGACAATTGAAGGCGTTACGACTGAGCTTGTTTTTATTGAAAATAAAGAGTTAGCAGTTGATTTTGAGTTATTAAAAGCATCTTCAATAGGAAGATTAGAAGGCATACTAAGGTACGATGAGGAATTAAAAAAAATAATAACAAACTACCCGAACAGCAAAAGAACAAAAGAAATACAAAACATTAATAAAGAAATAAACAGGAAATGGAAGAAAAAAAACCATACTACAACTAAGGGGGAATATTTTTTGGTTTTTTCATTTAAAAAAGAAGAGTTAAACAAGGAAATTTTAAGCAAGATAAAAAGTTTAACAAACAGTTTAAGAGGAGTTTCTATGGATGTTTATGATTATAAAACTGCCCTAATAGTAATTAAGGATTTTAAAAATAAAGAAAAAGCAAATTTTGCTAGAGATTTTCTTAAGGAAAAGACGAACTTATTAAGACTTAAAAATAATTTTGTAATTTTGTCCTCCCAGTATAAAAACATGCTGATTTACAAGACTTTAGACTTGTACAAAGAATAATATTATTATGGCTTTTAGTATAACAAATAAAACAAATATGCAGCAATCAAGAGAATCTAATAAAATAGATATTATAGAAAAAACAACTAAGATAGTTGGAGACATTGTCTCCAAAGCAGACTTTAGAATAGACGGAAACGTTGAAGGAACCATTGTTACAACAGGAAAAGTTGTTGTTGGTGAGGAAGGCATTGTATCAGGAAAAATAACTTGCGCGAATTCTGACATTGCGGGATTAATTAAAGGGGCTATTGATGTTTCAGGGATTCTTTCTTTAAAATCATCTGCTAAAATTGAGGGAGAAGTAATTGCAGGAAAGCTTGCCGTTGAAACAGGAGCCACTGTAGATGCGAGTATTTCAATGAAAGGATCAAAAAAAATGACCGCTTTACCATCAAGTGAAAAACAAGAAAAAACAGCATAATCTAATTATATTTTCGCAAATTGGCCTTCAGATGCTGATCATTATATTAGTTGGAGTTTTTGTAGGGTCTAAATTAGATCAAATTTACCTAAACCAATATAAAGCATTTACGATTCTATTTTCTTTGTTGTCTGTTGCGCTTGCAATTTATGTTGTTATCAAGCAAGTATTAAATTTTACAAACCAAGACTTTGAAAAAAAAGAAAAGAAGCAATGAAGTTTTATTTTAGGATTTCTACGATTTCTTTAATTGTATTATTATTTCATTATATAATAATTAATTTTATAATTTCCCACGAATTTATAATTCCATTATGGAAGGTATATGGATTTAATTTTGCATCATTATCAGCAATTTATTTTGGACTATTAATTAATTTCAAATACAAGGTCTTTAACCATTTGTATTTGTTTGTCTTTGAAACAATATTAAAAATGATTATTGCAATAATTATTCTAAGCCCACTTTTTAGTATTGATAATTCTTCTTTAATTTTGGAAGTTTTAAACTTCTTTTTCTTGTATTGTATTTTTCTTTTTATAGAAATAATCAGCCTTAGAAATGTACTAAGTAAGCTTTAATTTTTGTTGTGAATTTTTGTTTGAAATTTAATTTTATGTGTGTACATTTGCAACCAGAAAATTAGCACACAAATAAAGCTATAATGACAAGAATTTTTCAGACAATCTTCCTTTTTAGTTTTTGTTTTTCGTTTACGGCAATAGTTTATTCTAATAATAAGATTGAAAATCCTACAAAAAAAGATTTTGATGTTAATGAGGTAATCATGCATCATATAAAGGACTCTCACGATTTCCACATATTAGATTGGAAAGGGCATCCTGTATCGGTTCCATTACCTGTAATTTTATGGACTAGCGAAGGGCTAATTGTATTTATGTCTTCGGAGTTTCATCATGATGACTCAGGGGAAATAGTTGTTAAGAGAAAAAACCTATCCTTTGTTAAATTTCATGAAGAAATATATTATGCAGGAAATGAGACAGAAAACAGTCATATTCAATTGGATTCTTTAAAGCACCCAATTAATAACAAGCCCTTAGATTTATCAATCACAAAACTAGTGTTTTCAATGTTTTTGTCTATAATCATAATATTCGTAATATTTAGATTATCAGCAAAATCATATGCTAGGTCAAAGAAAGGAGAGCCATCTGGGATAGGCAAATTTACTGAACCTATTATTATTTATATCAAAGAGGAAGTTGCCTTGCCGCTAATTGGAGAGGAAAAATACGAAAAATATCTTCCTTTTCTTTTGACGATATTTTTCTTTATTTGGATTAACAATCTCATGGGAATGATTCCTTTTTTTCCCTTTAGCGCTAATTTAAGTGGCAATATTGCTTTTACAGGGATACTAGCCCTTATTACATTTGTTATAACTACAATCGTTGGAAACAAGCATTACTGGAAACATATTTTTTGGATGCCGGGCATACCAGTCCCAATGAAATTATTTATGGCTCCAATTGAATTTTTAGGGATATTTATAAAACCACTGTCTTTAATGATCCGTTTATTTGCAAACATTTCAGCAGGACATATTATTGTATTAAGTCTAATTTCATTAATATTTATTTTTAAAAGTATTTGGGTGGCTCCTGCC
>JAAZZF010000097.1 GCA_014239275.1 Flavobacteriaceae bacterium
CATTTCTGGAAAATCTTTCATATAATCATCAAGCCATATTGCCCAGTTTTTGGATGTAGAAAATTTTTCCCCTTCTAAATTTAGAAATTCATTTGCAGGAACATTTGATGGCAATATATATTTTTCAGAAGCTTTTAAAATTGATGGGAAAATAACGCAATGAAAAACTATATTATCTTTTCCAATAAAATGGACTAGTTCTGTATTGGGATCTTGCCAATATGGTTTCCAGTCTACTTTTTCTTTTTCTGCCCATTCAATAGTTGAAGAGATGTATCCAATGGGAGCATCAAACCAAACATATAAAACTTTTCCAATAGCATCTTTTATTGGTACAGGAATCCCCCAATCTATATCTCTTGTAATGGCCCTAGGCTTTAGCCCTTCGCTTATCCAAGATTTTACTTGTCCATAAACATTTGTTTTCCAATCAGATTTTTTTTCTTTAAGAAACCATTTTTTTAAAAAATTTTCAAAGTTATTTAAAGGAAGAAACCAATGTTTAGTCTTTTTTAGAGAAGGTTTATTCCCGCTTAATTTAGATTTAGGGTTTATAAGATCAGTTGCGTTTAATGTAGATCCACAATTTTCACATTGGTCGCCATAAGCTTCTTTAAAATTACATTTTGGACATTCCCCCTCTACATATCTATCAGCTAGAAATTGATTTTCTTTAGCATCATATAATTGCTCGGTTTCTTTTTCAATAAAAATATTTTTATCATATAAGTCTATAAAAAAATTTGATGCAGTTTGATGATGTATTTTTGAAGAAGTCCTAGAATAATTGTCAAATGAAATTCCAAAATCCAAAAATGATTTTTTAATCATGAAATGATATTTATCAATTATTTTTTGAGGACTAACACCTTCTTTTTTGGCTCTTATAGAAATTGCAGCTCCGTGCTCATCACTACCACAAATGAATACAATATCTTTTTCCATTAGCCTTAAATATCTAGAATAAATATCGGCTGGAATATAGGCTCCTGCTAAATGACCAATGTGTATTGGCCCATTGGCATAAGGAAGAGCAGCGGTAATGGTATATCTTTTTTTCAAATTTTATAATATCGAGTAAAAATAATCAATTAATATGTTCTTTTGTTATTTATCATAATCACCATAAATAAATAAATGTTATATATATAATTTAATGTTACATTTTTAACAATTGTAAATGATTATTATATTTGTAATTGATATGAAAACAATCTCATCAGCTGTTGAAGACTATATTAAAGCTAAACCATTTTTAATATCCGCTTTGTCTCAAGGCATTATAAATTTAACTTCTCTTTCAAGAATTATAAAATCTGAAATTGAGGCTTCTTTGAAAAAAGAAGTTAAGTATGGGGCTATAGTGATGGCGCTAAAAAGACTTTCTAGTGAATTAGAATTTAGGACAACTTATAAAATTGTTAAAATTGTAAAGGATATTGGCGATATAACAGTCAGATCTTCTTTAGTTGATTATAATTTTAAAGTTTCAGACACCTTATTAACTAACCAAGCTAAACTTTTAGCAAAATTGAACAATAAGGATGATTTTTATACATCCTCAAGGGGAGTTAATGAATGTAATATAGTTGTTAGCGGAAATTTATCTTCATTAGTTGAAGCTACATTGGCAGATGAATTTTGTATTTCTAAACAAAGTGATTTGTCTTCAATTTCAATAAAACTTCCAAGCGAGAATGTTACGATTCCGGGTGTATATTATTTTGTTTTTCAAAGGCTTTCATGGGAAGGAATTAATATTTATGAAGTGATTTCAACATCCAATGAATTTACTATTTTAGTAAATGAAGAGCAGGTTGATAAAGCTTTTAAGGTAATTAAAAACTTAAAAAACCTTTAAATTATTTATTGCTTTATCTACTGAATTAACTCCTTTAAAAACAACTATCAAAATATCACCGTCTTTATTTTTCTTTTCTTTGACTTCACACATTTTTTTATTTTGAAGTATGGTTTTTAGGGTTTTTTGAAAATTTCCTGAAGAATAATAATTGTGTTCTTTATCTGAAATAAACTGACATATCAATTTGTCGTTTTTTAAAATTATTTTTTCAAATCCAACAGAAATAGCTATCCATTTCAACTCAACAGTTTTTAATAGATCAATAGATTCTTGTGGGATTTTACCAAATCTGTCTTTTAAATTCTCTTTGAATTCTTTGAGTTCATTCTCTACTTTAATTTCAGATAATTTTTTATATAATTTAAGTCTTTCTTTAATATTAGTAATATATGAATCTGGAAAAAGAATTTCTAAATCAGTATCAATTTGAAAATTATTTACAATGTTTTTTGCATCCAAATCTTTATCAAATAAATCTTTAAACTCTTTAGATTTTAAATCCTCTACAGCTTCTTTTAATATTTTTTGATATGTTTCAAAGCCTATGTCATTTATAAATCCACTTTGCTCTGCACCTAAAAGATCACCTGCACCTCTAATTTCTAAATCTTTCATTGCTATATAAAACCCTGATCCTAGTTCTGTATGTTGTTCAATTGCTTCAATTCTTTTTCTTGCTTCTTTTGTTATTGAAGAAAATGGTGCACAAATAAAATAACAAAATGCTTTTTTATTGCTTCTTCCAACTCTTCCTCTCATTTGATGTAGATCACTCAAACCAAAATTTTGAGCATTATTAATAAAAATAGTATTGGCATTGGGGACATCGAGTCCACTTTCAACTATAGTAGTAGAAATTAATACATCAAATTTTCCATTTATAAAATCTAGCATAGTTTTTTCAAGCTTTTTACCTTGAACCTTTCCATGAGCAATTGCTATTTCTGCATTTGGAACCAACCTTGAAATTAAAGCACTAACTTCTTGAATATTTTCAATTCTATTATGAATAAAAAACACCTGCCCTCCTCTTTGTATTTCAAAATTTATAGCTTTAGTAATGATTTCTTCCTTAAATAAGACGATATTACTTTCAATTGGAAATCTATTTTGAGGAGGTGTAGTAATTATTGATAAATCCCTAGCTGACATTAAGCTGTACTGTAAAGTTCTTGGAATTGGAGTAGCAGTAAGAGTTAATACATCTATATTCTCTTTTAGGGATCGTATTTTTTCTTTAACATTTACTCCAAACTTTTGTTCTTCATCTACAATTAATAACCCTAAATTTTTAAAATCAATACTTTTATTAACTAATTGATGGGTGCCAATTATTAAATCAATTTTTCCATTTTTTATTTCACTTTTAATTATATTTTTTTCTTTATTACTTCTAAATCTATTCAAATAATCAATAGTAACGGGAAAATTATTTAGCCTGTTAGAAAATGTTTTAAAATGTTGAAAAGCAAGTACTGTTGTTGGGACTAACACAGCAACTTGTTTACCGTTATCAATAGCCTTAAACGCAGCACGAATAGCAATTTCAGTTTTCCCAAAACCTACATCTCCACAAATCAGTCTATCCATAGGCTGAAGACTTTCCATATCATTTTTTATATCTAATGTAGACTTGTTCTGGTCTGGAGTATCTTCATAAATAAAGGAAGCTTCTAATTCATGTTGAATTGAAGAATCGGGGCCATATTGAAAACCTTTTTTTAGTTTTCTTTTTGCATATGTTTCAATTAGATTAAATGCTAACTCTTTAACTCTTTTTTTAGCCTTAAGTTTAATTTTTTTCCAAGCATTAGAACCAAGTTTAAATATTTTTGGCTTTGTTCCATCTTTACCATTGTATTTACAAATTTTATGAATTAGATGAATGCTTACATATAAAGTATCTCTCTCTCCATATGATAATTTGACGGCCTCTTGTTTCTTTCCATTTACTACTATTTTTTGAAGACCTCCAAATATTCCAATTCCATGATCAATATGAGTTACATAATCACCTTTTTCAAGCTGGTTTAATTCATTTAATCTTACTCTCTTCTTAATAGAAAATCCTGTTCGGATATTAAACTTATGATATCTTTCAAAAATTTCATGATCTGAAAAACACACTTCCTTATCCTGATGATTAATAAAACCTTTGTAAATAGATTTTTCTATCAAAATTGGAGAAACATCACTCTCTATTTTTTCAAAAATTTCATTAAATCTATTTATTTGATTTTTGGAACTACAGAAAATTCGAATGCTGTATTCTTTTTCATGAAACTTAATTAAGTATTTGATTAATAAATCAAATTTTTTATTAAATGCAGGCTGAGGAATTGTTTGAAATAAGGCTGGAGTATTTATTTCTTTTTTAAATTCAATTGTTGAAAATTTGTTTAAATCTAAATTAAAGTTCTTGCCATTATAAAAAAGATTATTTAAATTTTCTTTTTCAATTTCATCAGAATAGGTTTTTTCTTTTAATAATTTGAAAAAATCCCTAAGTTCATCTTGAACGTATAAAGAATTTTCAATAAGAATTAAAGTTTCTGGGTTTAAAAAATCGATGAGGCTCTCTCTGGATTGTATAGAATTTTTGTTCTCTAAATCTGCTAATATCTCAATAGATTTAAATGTTTTGTTTGACATTTGTGAGTCAATTTCAAAAGTTCGAATACTTTCAATTTCATCTCCAAAAAATTCAATTCTAAAAGGAAGCTGATTAGAATAGGAAAAAATATCTACTATACCTCCTCTAATTGAAAAATCACCAGGTTGTGATACGAAATCTTCCTTGTTAAAATCATATTCAAATAATCTTTCATTTAAATTTTCGAGTTTAATTTTTTGACCTATTGAAATTTTGAATTTTCTATTTTTTATTTCTTTTTTAATAAGGACTTTTTCAAAAATAGCCTCAGGGTAGGTAACAATAATTTTAGGTTTAGATTTTAAGCTTAAATTTTTTATGATCTCTGTTCTTAAAAATTTATTTTGGCTATCTGTATTTATAAAGGCATTATTCTTTTTATAGCTGCTTGGAAAAAAATAACACTCATTTTTATCCATAAAATTTTCTAAATCATTAAAATGATATGCAGCTGTTTCTTTGTCGTTTAAAATCCATAAAAAGATTCTTTTATTATCTCGAAAAAGTTCTTTTACAAAAAATGATTTAGAGGACCCATATAGTCCATTTACAAAATTTCTTTCTTTATTTTGGGCAAAGGAATCCCTAAGTTTCTGAACTTTCAGAGACTTAAAAAAAGGTAAAGAATGTGGATTATTACCCACTTTTATCATTCTCACAAATATCATTAAAATTGTTATACTTTTTATGAATTATTTTTTTTTAATTTCGTTGACTTAACTTTAATAAAATTTGTTAAATGAATGTAGAAATTAGACTTGCTAAAGAGATTGATATGGAGGATGTTTTATCTCTAATTAAGGAATTGGCTATTTTTGAAAAAGAACCTAATGCTGTAACTCTTACTGCAAAAGATTTAATTGCTCATGCATTTTCAAACTCTCCTTTATTTGTGTGCTTTGTAGCTATATTTCAAAATGAAATAGTAGGAATGTCTTTAGGCTATCCAAGATATTCTACTTGGAAAGGCCCAACAATGCATTTAGAGGACTTAATTGTAACAAAAAAAATGAGAAATTATGGAATTGGTAAAGCTTTGTTCTCAAGTTTTATTAAATATTCCCATTCTCAGGGAGTTAAAAGAGTTGAATGGGCAGTATTAAATTGGAATACGGATGCTATTAAATTCTATGAAGCAAACGGAGCTACAATCTACAACGACTGGCAAATTGCACAGATGAACGAAAAGGCTATGAATAATTTTATTATAAAGAATCAATGAAAATATACAAGTTTGGTGGAGCTTCTGTCAATGATTCAAATGGAATTATAAATCTTTTTAAAATACTTGAAAAAAAGGGTTATGAGAAAACATTAGTAGTGGTTTCTGCTATGGGGAAAACAACAAATGCTTTGGAATTAGTTGTTAAAAACTATTTTGATAATAAAAATGAATTACAATATTCAATCAA
>JAAZZF010000098.1 GCA_014239275.1 Flavobacteriaceae bacterium
CTTATATCAATGCAGTAGATGGAATTGTTTGATTTTATACTATTGAATTTTTTTTTATTTATAAATTTTATTTGGGCATTGTTTGCCCATCCCTCATATTTGTCATAATAATTGGAAATTTTTGACCATTTCTCTCTTTTTTCAATTATATAAAAGATTTCACCATAAAGTAACTGTGTCACTAATTCATTTGTGCTATGGGGATTTTTTCTTACAGGAAGTACACTTAATTCACAAATACCAAATTTTTTCATTTTATTATTTAATTTTAACGATTAAGCATTTATATTATACAAACTTTTCAATAAATATTTTTATACTTTTGAGTTAATACAGATAAATGAAAGATAAGTTAAATATTTTTTTTAAACTCCAATCCCAGATTTATAGAATTATTCTTTATCTACTTTCAGTTTTTATAATAATTTATATAATACCAAAAAAAGGGAAATTTCAATACGATTTTAAGGAAGGAAAGCCTTGGAAGTACGAAACTTTAATTTCACCGTTTGATTTTTTAATACAAAAGTCTGAATCTGAAATTAATTTTGAAAAATTTTTAATTTCAAAAAATGCTACTAAATATTTTAATAAAAATTTAAATGTTTCGGATTCAATAATTTCTATTGTCAATACAAAACTCAATGATTCTTTTCCGAATTTATTTCAACAAACTAAAGAAATACTTAATAAGATATATGAACCAGGTTTAGTAAATTATTCTATTGAATTAGAAGCAGATTCTGTTTTTTTAATTTCCAAAATAAATAAGAGTAAAATAAGATATGATGAATTAAATAAAACAAATGATTATAAAATTGATTCAATAATTTATAATTCACTTGAAGATTCATTTCAATTACACGCATTTTTAAGAGATATTTTGATTGCTGATGTGGTTTTTGATAAAGAAACTACAAATAGTAATTTAAATAAACTGTTAAATCAAATTTCACATACCAAAGGATTAGTGAGTAATGGAGTAAGAATAATATCTAGAGGAGAAATTGTAGATGCTGACAAATTTGGAATATTAAATTCTTTAAAAATGAAATTTGAATCACAACTCTGGTCAAAATCTAATTTTAATTGGATAACCTTAGGATATTCTATAATTGTTGGAATTACTTTATTTTTCTTGTTATTATTCCTAAAGAAAAATCGTATTAGTATTTATTTGAACAACACAAAAATTACTTTTGTTTTTCTTATAATTTTGATATTTATTTCAATAACTATTGCCGTTTTTAAATATCAACCTGATTATATTTATGTAGTTCCTCTATGTTCTATTCCTTTACTTTTAAGAGCTTTTTTCGATTCAAGATTAGGGTTATTTGTACATGTTCTTACATTACTAATTTTAGGTTTTATTGTCCCCAATAATTTCGAGTTTTTATTTTTGCACACTATTGCAGGTATTATCACTATTTTAACTCCTTCAGATCTATATCAAAGAGCCAATTTATTTGTATCCGTTTCTATAATTACTAGTGTTTATATACTTTCTTATTTTTCTATTTCTATAATCGCTAATGGAGATATTAGCTATATAGATTTAAATATTCCTTTATTATTTATTTTTAATGGATTAGCTACTTTATTTGTTCATCCATTAATATATATATTTGAGAAAATATTTGGATTGGTTTCCGATGTTTCATTACTAGAACTTACAAATACAAACTCTAAACTTTTAAAAGAACTTTCAGAAAAGGCTCCAGGAACTTTTTATCATTCATTAGCTGTTTCAAATTTAGCAGAAGCTGTGGCTACCCAAATTTCTGCAAATGTAATGCTAGTTAGAGTAGGTGCTTTATATCATGATATAGGCAAGATGAATAATCCTAATTATTTTATTGAGAATCAATCGAATTCTTTTAATCCTCATAATGAGTTAGAGCCTTTAGAAAGTTCAAACATAATTAAAGATCATATTTCAAATGGAATTGAAATAGCAAAAAGAAATAGACTTCCTGATAGAGTTATAGACTTTATTAGAACACATCACGGGACTTCTATGATTAAATTTTTTTATGACAAGGCAATAAAATCTAAAGTAGATTCTAATGAGTCTGATTTTCGTTATTCTGGTCCTAAACCTTTTTCAAAGGAGACAGCAATAGTTATGATGGCTGACAGTATAGAAGCTGCTTCAAAAAGTATAAAAGAACCTAATGTGAAGTTGATAGAAAACTTTGTAGATAAAATAATTAATACTCAAATTGAGGATAATCAATTTGAAAACTGTAATATCACTCTAGAAGAGTTAAATTTTACTAAAAAAATATTAAAGGAAAAATTAAATAACATTTATCACTTAAGGGTTGAATATCCTGATTAGTTATGTATTTTTGTTTTTTTTTAATATTATAATTGACAGTAAAACAAATTTATACAGGATGCTTGGCACAAGGAGCTTACTTTATTGAAAGTAATGGTGAGGCTGCTGTAATTGATCCTCTTAGAGAGGTTTCTCAGTATATTCAACTTGCAAAAGAATCAAATGCAAAAATTAAATATATTTTTGAAACTCATTTTCATGCAGATTTTATTAGTGGACA
>JAAZZF010000099.1 GCA_014239275.1 Flavobacteriaceae bacterium
GATTCCATAAAAATTTATCTTATGTAATTAAATAAAATATTTTCTAATAATTCTTGTTTACCACTTGATTTAGATATAGGGTCATTTTTTAATGCTAAGTTGTACAAATCCTCTAACTTAAGTTTCCCGTTTTCGAAATCCTTTCCTTTTCCTAAATCAAAAGATTCATATCTTTTTTTAAGCATTGAAGGAAGTGGAGAATCACTAAGTAATTTATCAGCAATTAACAAAGCTCGGGCAAATGTATCGGCTCCCCCAATATGAGCTAAAAATAAATCTTCTCGGTCAGTAGAATTTCTTCTCAATTTAGCATCAAAATTTACACCACCTCCTTGAATTCCACCGGATTTTAGTAATACAAGCATTGCTTCTGTTGTTTCCTGAATATTGGTAGGAAATTGATCTGTATCCCATCCGTTTTGATAATCACCTCTATTCGCATCAATACTTCCAAGCATACCCGCATTAGCAGCTACAGTGAGTTCGTGTTGAAAAGTGTGTTGGGCTAGAGTTGCATGATTAACTTCAATATTGATTTTAAAATCATCCTGTAAATTGTATTCTCTCAGAAAACCTATTGCAGTAGCAGTATCAAAATCATATTGATGTTTTGAAGGTTCCATTGGTTTAGGCTCAATAAAAAAAGTGCCTTTAAAACCTTTGTTTCTAGCATAATCTCTACACATCTTTAAAAATTGTGCCATATGATCCAACTCTCTACCCATATCCGTATTTAAGAGTGACATATAACCTTCTCTACCACCCCAGAAAACATAATTTTCACCATCTAAGGCAATAGTTGTATCTAATGCTAATTTTATCTGTCCTCCTGCCCTAGCAACCACATTAAAATCAGGGTTTGTTGCAGCACCATTCATATAATGAGGATTAGAAAAACAATTAGCTGTTCCCCAAAGGAGTTTAATACCAGATTTATTTTTTTTCTCTTTAATATATTCTGTTATTGCTAGTAATCTTTGTTCAGATTCTTGAAAAGTATCTGCTTCTTGAATTAAATCAAAATCATGGAAACAGAAATAATCAAATCCCATTTTTGAAATAAATTCAAATGCAGCATCTGCTTTATCTTTAGCAGCTTGTAGAGGGTCATTAGATTTATCCCAAGGAAAATTCTGAGTTCCTTGACCAAAAGGATCTAAACCAACACCACAGAAAGAGTGCCAATAAGCAATTGCAAATTTGAAATGATCTCTCATTGTCTTTCCTGCAACAATTTTATCTGGATTATAATATTTAAATGCAAAAGGATTTTTTGAATCCTTTCCCTCATATTTTATCTCCTTTATTCCTTTAAAATATTCGCGATTTCCTATTAATGCCATATTATTTTATTTTATCATTTTATTTAATTTATCTTTCCAACTTTCATAAGCTTCCAAATATTCATCATTATTATTATTTGGATCAAAAGTTTTTATATAATCATGTTGTGAAACATTTTCTGAAAAACTTTTAAAATCATTTCCATGACAACCAACTGCTCTAGCTGCACCATAAGCACCAGAAATATCATGAATTTGAATTTCTTTATTTAAAATACTACTAATTGTATTTGAAAATACATCAGACTGAAAAAGATTGTCGTTTCCAGCCCTAATTAAGGAAGGTTTGAGATTATCACTAATTAAAATTTCCATTCCATAAATAAAAGAAAAAGCAATACCTTCAAGTGTAGCCCTCAATAAATGTAATTGGGAATGGATATTAAAATTAATATCACTAATTGTGCTACCAATATTTTTATTTTCAAACATCCTTTCTGCACCATTTCCAAAAGGAAAAAGATGTAAACCATTACTTCCAATAGAAACCTTAGAAGCTTTTTCATTCATTTTGGAATATGAAGAGTTTTGTGTTAAGTTTTTAACCCACTTGTATTGAATTCCAGCTCCGTTAACACATAAAAGTTTTCCAATAATCTGGTTATCATCTGAATAGTTAACATGTGCAAAATTATTTATTCTTAGAGATTCTTTTGATTCCAAACTATTAGTTAATGCATATAACACTCCTGAAGTTCCACCAGTTGCAGCAACTTCACCTGGATTTAACACATTTAATGACATTGCATTGTTAGGTTGATCACCAGCTCTATACCTAATTGGAATTCCCTTAGGAAGACCCGTTTCTATAGACGCTTTTTTATTAACAAAACTTTGATCTTCAAAGTTTGACACTACAGATGGAACCAAAGATTCACTAATTCCAAAATAATCTAATAGCCAAGTAGCTACATTATTTTCCTTAAAATCCCAAAACATTCCCTCTGATAACCCATTAGATGTCGAAGAAATTTCACCTGTTAATTTATATGCAATAAAGTCACCTGGCAACATAAACTTATGAATCTTATTATATATTTCTGGTTCATTTTCCTTTACCCAAGCTAATTTCGACGCAGTAAAATTTCCAGGTGAATTAAGTAAGTTTTCATTACATTTCTTAGATCCAATATTAGTAAATGCTTTATTTCCAATTTCTACCGCTCTATCATCACACCAAATAATTGCATCTCTTAATACATTTCCATTATCATCTATTAAAACTAATCCATGCATTTGGTAAGAGATTCCTATTCCTAAAATTTTAGAGGCATCTATTTTAGATTCATTGATTATTCTATTAGTTCCAATACAAATGCATTTCCACCAATAATTAGGATCTTGTTCTGCCCATCCATTTTTTTTTGAAATAATATCCATTTCATTGTTAGGTTCCTGAATTAAAAATATTTTTTTACCCGAAGAAGCATCAGTTAACGCCACTTTTAATGAAGAGCTGCCTAAATCATAACCTATATAATACATCTTATATTTAATTTTTAACAAACATAATAAATTAAGAAACCAATCTGTTTCTCAAGAGGTAAGCAATTGATTCTCAAGTTTTTTTCTTATCTTGCCGCCCTAACTAAAGTAGTTAGACTTTGACAACTGTTTAGGTTGTTTGGGAAATAATTAATTAAATAATAATAATTATGAGTAAACACACAAACAAAGTCCATGGTAAATTAAATTTCTTAATTGTGGCGGTTGTATTGGTAGTTGGTGTCCTAGGATACTTATTAGTACAATCAGATACGATTGACTTTAATCCTTCAGATCTTTCTAGTTCTGGGAATAAAGCAATTCAAGGCGTTAAAAAAGCCGAAAA
>JAAZZF010000100.1 GCA_014239275.1 Flavobacteriaceae bacterium
AATCCATTCTCATTTGTAATTGATTTTGCACCACTAGTTTTGTTTATTATATGAATTCCACTTAAATTCAAAGAATCGCTAACTACTTCTCCTTTAAACGATTTATAATATTGATTGGTTTGAGAAAAAATAATTTGAGTTCCTAAAAGGAGAAAACTAAAAATTATTTTAACCCCTTTTAAGTATCTTTCTATATTTATCACTTTGCTTAACTAAAAAATCAATTAATTGAAATTCATTACTTTTTTTGAATAAGAATTTTGAAGGAAACTTTTCGTCACAAAACAATAAAAATTCAGCAATTTTTTCTTTTGGAATTCCTAAATTAAAAATAAAAAAAGCATCATCATAAACTTCTCTAAGCAGATTACTTGGTTTATAAGAAAAATTGTTAGAATCCTCTGATATATCATCTTTAGAGCTTGATTTAGCAATAGTCTTATATAAATTAATAAAGTTAATTCCATTATTAAACCTGCCTGATTGTAAGATTTGATTCTCAATTCTAGTTGATTTATCAAAACTATAGTCAATTCTCTTAAATTCCTCTTCTTTTAAATCTAGGAATTTCTCTGTATTTTCAGGGCTCACAACTACTTCATCTAGTTCTGTCACTTTCTCATTTACATCAATTACTATTCTACTTTTTTGCAAAATATCTTTAGTTATAACCATAGATCTTATTTGATATTGAACAGAAGAAAAAACCAACCTGTCATTAAGTTTTACTTTAATTTCAAATTCTCCATCCTCATTAGTAATTGTTGCCTCTTGAGAGGTATTATTAATTACATTAGCTGAAATCACATTACTATCCCTATATAATACTTTTCCCCTAATCCAGGTTCTATAATCTGACTGTGAAAATGAAAAATTCCATATAAAAAAAAGAAGAAAAAAATTTATTGTATACTTCATTAACTCAAAATATTAATTGAGCGGAAGACCGGGTTCGAACCGGCGACATTCAGCTTGGAAGGCTGACGCTCTACCAACTGAGCTACTCCCGCATTAATACAAATATAATATTAATGGGTTATTTATATTATGATTGCATTAATTAAAAAATTATATTATTAAATTTATAATTTATGGATATTATCTTAAAGAAAGTTAATTCAAGCAATTTACTACCAATAAGAAGTAAAATATTGAGAAATAATGCTAGTTACAATTATTGTAAGTATGAAGGTGACAATTTAGACAGCTCCTTTCATATTGGCGCCTATATAAACAATAAAATAATTGGAGGTGTTTCAGTTATTAAAAAAAAATCAATCCATAAAAATTTAACAAATTGTTACCAATTCAGAGGAATGTGTGTTTTAGAAGATTTTCAAAATAAAGGAATTGGAGAAAAAATTTTAAAAGAAGCTGAAAAACATTGTAAAATTTTAAAGATTCAAAATATTTGGATGAATGCAAGAGTAAAGGCAGTCAATTTTTATTTAAATTTAAATTATATTGATTTAGGTTTTCGCTATGAAATTAAAGGGATTGGATTACATTATTTTTTATATAAAGAATTACAATGAATTTAAACATAAACTTATTGCTATTTTTAATATTTTGTAATATTAATTTTTCTCAAAATAGTATGAATTTAGATATACTTCAAGGAATAAAAAATCCCAATTTAGTTGGAGATACAATTAAGCTTGAAAAAAACACTTTTAATGCCTTTAATAAAATGCAAATCGCTGCAAAAAATGATGGTGTAGATCTCAAAATTGCTTCAGCTCATAGAGGATATAATCGTCAAAAACATATCTGGAATACAAAATTTAAAAAATTTACTACTGAATTTAAATTGAAACCTAGTCAAGCAGTTTATGAAATAATTAGGTTTTCTACTATTCCTGGAACCTCAAGACATCACTGGGGAACAGAAATTGATATTATTGATAGTAATTATCCAGATGAAGAGGATGTTTTGATATCAAAAAAATTTGAAAAAGATGGTATTTTCTTTAAAGTTAAAAATTGGCTTAATATAAATTCTGAAAAATTTGGATTTTATATAACATATAACAACGACCCTAATAGAAAGGGATTTGAGTATGAACCATGGCACTACAGTTATGCGCCTATTTCAAAAAAAATGCTTTCATTATTTTTAAAATCAGATCTTAAAAAAGTTATTAAAAAAGAAGAAATTAAGGGATCTGAATATTTCACTGACAATTTTATAGAAAAATATAAAAAAGAATACATTTTAGATATAAATAAAGATTTAAAATAACTAGTTCCTTCGATTATAATTATATTTGTCTAAAATTATAAAGGCTTTCAAATTTTGAAAATTTCGAAAAAAGTTATTTTAATGATCCTTGATGGCTGGGGTATAGCTAAAGATCCTAAAGTATCTGCAATTGACATAGCTAAAACACCATTTATTGATTCATTATATAATAATTATGCATCTGCAAAACTTACTACATTCGGTGAAAGTGTTGGACTCCCTAGTGGCCAAATGGGAAATAGTGAAGTGGGACATATCAATTTAGGAGCAGGAAGAATAGTTTATCAAGAATTATCAAAAATTAATCGTGATATTAAGGAAAAAACTTTTCAAAATCAGCATAATTTGAAAACTTGCTTGGAAAACGTAAAAAAAATAAATAAAAAATTACATTTAATAGGTTTATTGTCTGATGGTGGAGTCCATTCTCATATTAATCATTTAGAAGGAATACTTGATGCTTGTAAAGAAAAGAAAATTGATAATATTTTCATACATGCATTTACTGATGGTAGAGATGTAGATCCTAAATCAGGTATAAATTTTATCAATAGATTAAATAATAAAATTATTTCTTCTGGAGCAAAAATAGCAACTGTTATAGGTCGTTATTTTTCTATGGATAGAGACAATAGATGGGAAAGAACTAAAAAATCATATGATCTTTTAACAAAAGGAATTGGTAAAAAGTCTCACAATATATTAGATTCTATTCAAGAATCTTATAACAGCGGTGTGACTGACGAATTTATTGAACCAATTGTAAAAGTAGATAATGAAGGAAAACCCATTGGAAATGTTGAAGAAGGAGATTATCTTATTTTTTTCAATTTTAGAACAGATAGAGGGCGGCAATTAACTAAAGCGTTAACCCAAGAAAATTTTTCTGATTTAGAAATGAAAAAATTAAATATAAATTTTTTAACAATGACTAACTATGATGAGACATTTAAAGGAATTGAAACTATATATGACTCAGAAAATATAATAGATACTTTAGGGGAGGTTATAGCAAAAAATGGTAAAACGCAAATTAGGATTGCTGAAACAGAAAAATATCCTCATGTAACATTTTTCTTTAATGGAGGAAGAGAAAAACCCTTTAAAAATGAATTGAGAGTTTTATGTCCTTCCCCGAAAGTTCCAACTTATGATATAAAACCTGAAATGAGTGCCCACAAAGTTAAAGATTCTATTATAGAGGAAATAAAAAAAAATTGTACAGATTTTATATGTTTAAACTTTGCTAATCCAGATATGGTAGGACATACAGGTAACCTTGAAGCAGCAATTAAAGCATGTGAAACTGTTGATAAATGTTCATCTGAAATTATTGAATGTGCATTGGAAAAAGAATTTTCAATCATAGTTATTGCTGATCATGGTAATTGTGATAAAATGAAAAATTCTGATGGATCACCTAACACAGCACATACAAAAAATATGGTGCCTATAATTATTGTTGATCATAAAATTAAAAACGTATCTGATGGTATTTTAGCAGATATAGCTCCAACAATTCTAGATTTAATGAATATAAATAAACCTAAACTAATGACTGGAAAATCTTTAATAAACTGATATGAAAAAAACAATTATTTTTTTAAGCATTTTTTTGCTTTTTTCTTGTAAAACAAAGAATTCTGATTCCAAAAAACAAACAGACAAAGTCATAGAAAATAAAGAAGAAGAGGTAAACATTATTGGATACTTTGACAGAAATGAGTTACAAAAAAATCCATACGTACTTTGGTTTGATGAAAATTATAAAAATTATAACCTTGATGAATCAACCGCTGAAAAAATTAAACCACTAATCAAAAATTTTGAAATTACAGTTTTCATGGGCACCTGGTGTGAAGAAAGTCAAAAAGATATACCAGGATTTTTTAAACTTTATGATTATATAAAAGCTGATAATGAAAAAATTCAATTAATTGGAATGAGTGAACAAAAAACTACGCCTCAGAATTATGAAAAGGGATTAGAAATTTTTAATGTTCCAACATATATCTTCAAAAAAAATGGAAAAGAAATTAACAGAATTGTCGAGTTCCCTGTTGAAACTTTAGAAAAAGACATTTTTAAAATTTTGAGTGGACAAGAATATAAAAATATTTACGCTGATTTTTAAAAAATGAGTTTAATTAAATCATCCGAAGAAATAGAATTAATTAGAGAAAGTGCCTTATTAGTTTCAAAAACTTTAGGAATGTTAGCTAAAGAAATTAAACCTGGAATTAATACACTTTATCTAGATTCTTTAGCAGAATCATTTATAAGAGACCACAATGCAGAACCAGGATTTTTAGGTTTATATGATTTTCCTAATACATTGTGTATAAGTCCAAACTCTCAAGTAGTTCATGGAATTCCAAATAAAGATGAAATTAAAGATGGTGATATCTTATCCATTGATTGTGGAGTTCTAAAGAATGGATACTATGGAGATCATGCTTATACTTTTGAAGTCGGAGAAGTAAAAAAAGAAATTAAAAGATTATTAAAAACTGCAAAAGAATCTCTTTACCTAGGAGTCAAAGAATTTAAACAAGATAATAGAGTTGGGGATGTTGGCTATGTAATTCAAAAACATAATGAATCCAACGGTTATGGAGTAGTTAAAGAGCTTGTTGGGCATGGCCTAGGAAAAAGCATGCATGAAAAACCTGAAATGCCAAATTATGGTAGAAGAGGAACAGGAAAAAAATTCAAAAATGGAATGGTCGTTGCTATTGAACCCATGATTAATATGGGAACTGCAAGAATAAATCAATTAAATGATGGGTGGACAATTTTAACAGCAGATAACTTGCCTAGTGTACATTTTGAACATAATGTTGCAATAATTAATGAAAAGCCTAATTTACTATCAACCTTTGATTATATATATGATTCCTTAGGAATTAAAAGTATAGAAGAAAATCAATTTAAATCTTAAAAAATGGATTGGCTGATAAAGTTTATAATTAATAAAGTACCCCGTCCTCAATTAATTTTTTGGAGTAATTTTTTTAGACCATTATTAGATTTGTACTATAGAGGAAATAAATTCTATGATCCTATTAATAATAAATCCTACAGAAAATTTTTAGCGTATGGTTATAAAAATCAAAGGCCAAATGCACTTAGTCCCGGAACATTGTCTTTAGAAAGACATAGATTATTATGGCTTTATTTAAAAAACAAAACAGAGTTTTTTAATGCAAAAATTAAAGTTTTGCATATAGCTCCTGAACAAGCCTTTTATAAAATTTTTAAATCCATAAAAAATGAAAATTATATAACATTTGATTTAAATTCCCCTTTAGCTGATATAAAAGGTGATATATGTAAGATGCCTTTTGAAGATAATTTTTTTGATTTTATACTTTGCAATCATGTTTTGGAACATATAGATGATGATAAAAAAGCAATGCATGAGCTTTATAGAGTTTTAAATAAAAATGGAATAGCGATATTGCAAGTTCCAATTGATTTAAATATTAAAAGAACATTTGAAGATCCAGGAATTAAAGATAAAAATGAGAGAATTAAAAAATTTGGTCAATATGATCATGTTAGATTGTATGGTTTAGATTACTTTGATCGACTTAAAAAAGTTGGTTTTCATGTTGAAAAAAATAATTATGCTAATGAATTCAGAGACGAAGAAATTAAAAAATATAGTATAGTCAAAAACGAAATAATCCCAATTTGTAAAAAATTAGTTTAAAATAAGTCTATCAAATC
Organism: Flavobacteriaceae bacterium; assembly: GCA_014239275.1. Taxonomy (GTDB): domain Bacteria; phylum Bacteroidota; class Bacteroidia; order Flavobacteriales; family Flavobacteriaceae; genus MAG-121220-bin8. The sequence continues at coordinate 5,975 of JAAZZF010000100.1, forward strand.
CATCTGTAGAAAAAATCTCAACTTCACTTTTTTCTTTATTGTAAATAATCATTACCTCAATATTATTTAATAGAGAAATCATTTTAATTGATTTTTCTATTGGCATTGCCATGAATGAAGTAGCATATGCATCAGCAGTAATACAGTCTTCTGCAATGACTGAAACTCCTAAAACATTAGTATTAAAAGCATTTCCATTTTTTGGATTAATGGTATGTACTATTTTTTTTCCAGTTTGATTATCAATTATATATTTTCTATAATTACCTGAACTGGCAAGCGCTGAATTTTTTAATTGTATCTTTTTAATATAATTATTAGAAGAGGGATTTAAAGGGTCAGTAATTCCTACTCTCCAATAATTATTAGTTACTAAATTTTTTCCGCTAGCTACCATTTCTCCTCCAATTTCAACTAAATGATTATTAATATTTCTATTGTTTAACATATTTGAAATTATATCAACACAGTATCCTTTTGCTATTGCATTAAAGTCTAAATAAATTCCTTTTTTTTCTTTAATAATAAAATTGTTTTTCAATGAAACTTTACCAAACCCTGTTAGATTCATTATACTATCTAGATTAACAGGAATTTTACTGTCGTTCTTAGGGCCTAATCCATATGCTTTTACCAAAAGTCCAATTGTTGGATCAAAAAATCCGTCTGTAGATTTCCAAATGAGTTTTGACTTATTAAAAACTTTTTTAAAATGAGCATCTATTTTAATTGAATCTATATCATCATTTATTTTTGAAATATCCGAAGAAGAAATATAAGTTGATAAAGATTTATTTATTTCTGTAAAAATAGAATCTGTTAAAACATCTATATTTTTTAATGGTTGATCAGATGCATATAATATTTTAAAAGAAGTTCCTAAAGCCTGGCCGGAATAAGAATGAATTTTAGTTTCATTAGAACAACTAATAATTATGCAGGCTATAAATAAAAATGATTTTTTAAACACCCTTAAAATTAACAACATAATTTGAATTCATGTTAAGTTAATCTAGTTATAACTTACCAATAAGTAATTGAAAGAATATTATCCTCCAAAATCATCAAATCTTACATTCTCTGGTGGGACACCAAAATCATTTGCCATTTTTTCTATAGCTTGATTCATAAGTGGTGGGCCACAAAAATATACTTCAATATCTTCAGGAGCTTCGTGATGTATTAAATAATTATCAATAAGAGCTTGATGAACAAAACCAACAAAACCATCACCTTCACCATCTAAACCGTCCTTAATTTTCCAATTATCCTCTTTATTAGGTTCAGAAAGAGCCATATAAAATTTGAAGTTTGGAAAATCTTTTTCTAGAGCTTTAAAATGTTCAATATAAAATAATTCTCTTTTAGATCTACCACCATACCAAAAATTTACCTTCCTTCCACTCTTCAAAGTTCTAAATAAATAATATAAATGAGATCTCATTGGAGCCATTCCTGCACCTCCACCAACATATAACATTTCTGCTTCAGAATGATTTATAAAAAATTCTCCATAAGGACCTGAAATAGTAACTTTATCTCCTGGTTTTTTAGAAAACATATAGGAAGATGCTATTCCTGGATTCACATCCATCCATCCATTTACACTCCTATCCCATGGAGGAGTAGCAATTCGTACATTTAACATTATTTCTTTTCCTTCAGCTGGATAGGATGCCATGGAATATGCTCTTTCAACTGATTCAGAGTTTTTCATTTTTAAATCCCAAAGATTAAACTTATCCCATTCTAGTTTAAATTTTTCAGGGTCATCTGGATGTTCGTCAGGATGTGCACTAATATCCATTTCTTTATAATACACTTCACATTCAGGGATTTCAATTTGAATATAACCTCCTGCTTTATAACCCATATCTTCAGGAATTTCCACCACTAACTCTTTAATAAAAGAAGCTACATTCCAATTTCTAACAACAGTAGCTTCCCATTTTTTAATTCCAAAGACTTCTTCAGGAATTTCTATAACCATATTCTCTTTAACTTTAACTTGACAACCAAGTCTCCACCCTTCTGCAATTTCTTTCCTACTGAAATATGGTGATTCTGTAGATAGAATTTCTCCTCCCCCCTTTTTCACAACACATTTACATTGAACACAAGTTCCGCCACCACCACAGGCCGATGGTAAAAAAATTTTATTATTCCCAAGAGTTGATAACAAAGTCCCACCAGAAGAAACTTCTACTTCATTTTTTCCGTTAACTAAAAGAGTAACTGGTCCAGAGTGTAATAATTTTGCTTTCACTACTAAAAGCATTGACAATAAAAGAAAAATTATTATTGAAAAAACAATTATACTTATAATTATATATGTAGTAATAGGTATTGTCATAAAAATTATAATTTAATTCCCATAAAACTCATAAAACCAAAGGCCATTAATCCAGTAATAATAAAAGTTATTCCTAAGCCTCTAAGAGGAGCTGGAACATTAGAGTATGCTATTTTTTCCCTGATTGCTGCAATTGCAACAATTGCTAAAAACCAACCTATTCCAGATCCAAAACCATAAACAGCAGATTCAGAAACTCCTGAAAAATTTTTGATTTGCATAAAAAGAGAACCACCTAAAATTGCACAGTTAACTGCTATAAGAGGCAAAAAGATTCCGAGTGAACCGTATAATGCAGGTGAAAATTTTTCAATAATCATTTCAACTAATTGGACCATTGATGCTATAACTGCAATAAACATAATTAAACTCAAAAAACTTAGGTTTAATTCTGCATACTGAGGGCCTAACCAAATTAATGCACCATCAGCTAATAAATATGTATCTATTAAATAGTTCAATGGAACAGTAATAGTTAAAACAAAAATTACTGCAAGTCCCATCCCTATACCATTTTTTAAAGTTTTTGATATAGCTAAATAAGAACACATTCCAAGAAAATATGCAAACACCATATTTTCAATAAAAATACTTTTGACAAAAAGATTAGCGTATTGTTCCCACATAATATTGTATTATCTCTGTTCTATTAAATCTGTATTTCTTGATCTTTGAATCCATATAATTATTCCAACGGTTATCAATGCCATTGGAGATAATAACATAAGTCCATTATTTTCATAACCCATTTCATATATAAAATCTGGAATTACTTGATAACCCATTAAATTTCCTGAGCCTAAAAGCTCTCTAAAAAATGCTACTGCAATTAAAATTGCTCCATAACCAAATGCATTTCCAACTCCATCCAAAAATGATTTCCAAACACCATTTCCTAGTGCAAATGCCTCAAGTCTTCCCATAATAATACAATTTGTAACAATTAAACCAATAAATATTGATAACTCCTTGCTTACATCATATGCATAGGCCTTTAAAAACTCATCAACAAGAGCTACAAGTGATGAGATGACAACTAAAAAGACAACAATCCGGATTCTATTGGGAATTAAGTCTCTTAAAATTGAAATAATAACATTACTACATGCCATAACAAAAATCACAGAAAAAGTCATAACAATAGCTGGCCAAAGTTGAACCGTAATTGCTAAAGCAGAACAAATACCAAGCACTTGAACTGTAATAGGATTATTATCATCCAATGGATCTTTTAATAACTGCCTATTTTTTTTTGAAAAAAGAGGTTCTTTTCCCTTAGAGACAAAAAGAAATAAAGGATTTTTATTTTTCAATTTTTTCATGTTAATCCATTTTCGAATTTAAGTTTAACTTTTCAAAATAAGGCAAATAATTATTTAGTCTTTCTTTAATCATACTTGTTACACCATCACCAGTAATAGTAGAACCTGAAATTGCATCAACTTTATGATCATCTTTATTTTCATTTTTTGGATCATTATTCCCTTTTAAAACAGTAATTCCTATTAATTCACCATCATTATTAAAAACTTTTTCATCTATAAAGCTTTCTTGGAACCAATCTTTTGTGATTTCAGCTCCAAGTCCAGCTGTTTCTCCTTTATGATCAAATGAAACTCCTTTTATTGTATTTAAGTCATTTTTTAATGAAATATATCCCCAAATAGCATTCCAAAGACCATTACCACGTAATTCCATTATATAATATTTTGCAGAATCTATTTCAGCTATATATAAGGGGAAATGTTGATTTTTATAATCTTTTTTTAATTCCTTTGCAAGTACTATATCAGAAAATGGACTTATTTTTTCATTTATAGATCCATCTATTCTTAATGCTAATTCATTAGTAATATATTTTTTGTATAATTCTTCAGATTCATCTCTACTAACATTTATCCCAACAGATGATAAAATATTTTGCATTTTTTCTTTTCTTATATTTTCATTTTGTAAAACTTTTAAAGATTGAGAAGTATAAGCTAAAACTGTTGCAACTACTAAAACCATAAATGCTGCAAATAAAAAAGTATATAAATTTGAATCTTTATCCATATTAAACAATATTTACAGCTGTTTTAATTCCTCTTTTTTTTCTTCTTTTAATATTAGCCTCAACAACATAATGATCAATTGTTGGAGCAAAAACATTCATAAGTAGAATAGCAAGCATAACCCCTTCAGGATATGCAGGGTTAAAAACTCTAATTAGAATACAAAAAATTCCAATTAATAAACCATATATCCACTTGCCTTTTACTGTTTGTGTTGCTGAAACAGGATCAGTAGCCATAAAAACAATTCCAAAAGCAAATCCACCAACTATCATATGATTTATCCAACTAAAACTCATCAATTCATTTGCACCCCAAACATTAAATAATAATCCCGTTATTGCTGCTCCAATCACTCCACTAACCATTATCCTCCAACTTCCCACTCCAGTGAATATTAAAATAAATGCACCAATTAAAACCATTAGTGTTGATGTTTCTGCAATAGATCCTGGAATTGATCCCATAAACATTTGTAAAGGCTCATAGGGTAATATACTTTCTCCAGATGCTAAAATACCCAAAATAGTCTCACCTGAAACCCCATCAATATTAGAAGCCTCTGAAACCCAAACTTGATTACCTGACATATAAGTAGGATAGGCAAAAAACGCAAATGCTCTAGCTGTTAATGCAGGATTCAAAATATTCATTCCAGTTCCACCAAATGCTTCTTTACCAATTATCACAGCAAACGCAACTGATAATCCAACCATCCATAAAGGAATATCTACTGGCATAATCATAGGGATTAATAGTCCTGTTACTAAATATCCTTCATTTACTTCATGTCCCCTAAAAACTGCAAAAGCAAACTCTATTGCAAGCCCTACAATATAAGATACTGCAATCATGGGAACTATTTTAGCAGATCCATGAATAAATAAATCTATAGTATTGTATTCTACATCCAACTGGGAATAATACTGAAAACCAGTATTATAAATACCATAAAATAAAGCTGGTAACAAGGCTATAATAACTGTTATCATGGTCCTTTTTAAGTCAATAGCATCTCTAATATGAGCACCATGTTTAGTAGTGTGGTTTGGTACGTATAAAAAAGTATCCAATGCATTAAAAGCAGGTGCAAACCTTTCCCATTTTTCTCCTTTATTAAAAGGTTTTTTAAGATTATCTATCGTTTTTCTAATATTCATATAAATAATTAACCAACTTCTTTAATCATTAAATCGAGTCCTTTTCTTATTATATATTGAGCCTCTATTTTTGAAGATGAAGAATAATCAATAAGAGAAAAATCTTCAGGAGCAACTTCATAAATACCTAAACTTTCCATCTTATCAATGTTTTCAGCCATACATTCTTTAAGCAATTGCATAGGAAAAATATCCATAGGAAAAACCTTTTCCATTTCACCTGTTACTACAAATGCTCTCTCTTCACCATTCAAATTTGTGTCTAAATCGTATTTGTTATTGGGAAATAACCAAGAAAAAGAGGTTTTATAAATACTCGGTATCTTATTATTAATAAAAGGTACCCAACCAAACATTCTGTATTGATTTCCTTCCCTTAGGACAGAGACCGTATTATTATAAAAACCTAAATAATTATCGGGTTCAACTTTAGTTCCAGTTAAAACATCTCCATTAATAATTCTTAATGAATCCTTTAAATCGATCCCAACATCATTAATAATCTCACGTAATTCAGATCCAATAATTGTTTTATAATATTTAGGATATTTAACTGGTGCACCTGAAACCGCTATAGTTCTAATAGGGTTATAAAATCCTGTTAAAAAAAATCTTCCTAAAATTGCTACATCTTCTGGGCCTAATGTCCAAACTCTTTCTCCAGAATTGATAGGATTAATATGGTGGATTTGAACTCCTACATTACCAGAGGGGTGAGGACCGCTTACAATATGAGTTTTAATACCTTTAATATCATTAATAAATGTTGAAATATCTTTTTTAATACAAATATTTATTTCCCCATCTGTTAATTTTGATAAAACTTTTAAACCTGTTTTAAATTCTTCCTTCTGATCATCTAAAATAATTTGAAAATCAGCTGAAATTGGAGCACTATTAAATGAGGAAATAAAAATGGATTTTGGTTTTTCTGATGGGTTTGCAATTATTTCATATGGTCTTTGTTTAATAAATGGCCAACATCCTGAGTTTAAAATAATATTTTTTATTTCATCAGCATTTAATTTTTCTAGTTCAATAATATTATGTTCTAATTTTTTTTGATTCTTGTCTACATCAATAACAATTTCTATAATTTTTCTTTTTGCTCCTCTTACAATTTCTTTAATTAATCCATCAACAGGTGAACAGAACTTTATTCTTTCATCTTTTTTTGAATAGAAAATAACATCACCAACATTTACTTTTTCACCTACTCTTACAACCATTTTTGGGATAATAAGATGAAAATTTGATGGATTTAAGGAGACTGATTTAGGATAAGGAGCCTCTTTTACGATGTTCTTGGCAGCACCTTTTAAATTAATGGTTAAACCATTTTTAATTCTGATGTCGTTTGACATATTTATTTGTAATGTCTAATCGGTCGCAAATTTATTAATTTAAACCCTTAAGTAAAAGTCGATTGAACATTAATTTATTAATAAAGTTTTTATTTATATTCATTCTAAATAATAAATAATTATTAATTTTTTATTTATGATATCTTTATACTGGTTATGTCATTAAATTTTAAAATAGTTTTTAAAATAGTTTTCATTCTAATTGGAAACTATTTAAATTCTCAAAGTCTAGAAATTCCAAAAAATATTAAAACTATTATTTTTAAAACTTCCAAATCAAAAGGTCCATTCATTCACTTTGGAGATCTAATAGAATTAAGCTTTGATGATATAGATGGTGATGAAAAAAACTATTATTATCAAATAACTCATTTTGACTATTTGTGGAACCCATCTAAATTATATAAGTCTGAATATTTAGAAGGCTTTGATGATATAAGAATAAAAAAAATCAGAAATTCATTTAATACTTTACAACCATATACCAATTACATTTTAAGCATTCCAAATGATGATGTAAAATTAAAAGTATCTGGAAATTATTCTATTAGTATTCATTTGTCAAATGGTAAAAAGGTTTTTGAAAAAAGATTTTCATTTATTGATAATCAAATACCTATTCAAATAAGCATTTCTAAATCAAATACTATTAACAATTTAAAAACACATCAAAAAATTAAAATAAAACTTAATTGTGGAGATTGCACTAAAATATATAACAGCTCTTCAAAATTAAAAATAATTGTAATAAAAAATTATAATTGGTCAAATTCATTAATTATAGAAAAACCAAAATTCATTTTTTCTAATAATTTAATTTATGATGACATTTATTTTCTAGGCGGAAATGAATTTTTAAATTTTGATAACTCTAAAATCAATTCTACAAACTATAGAATATATAAATCAACATTGACTGATTTATATAATAACTTTTTAATTGATGATAAAGAAAGAACCAATGATATCTATGAGTATAATCCTGATATAAATGGAGAATTTTCAGTTAATGCAAGTAAAAATTATGACTTTGATATTGAAAATGATTATGCAAGAGTTCATTTTAATTTTAAAAATAAAATTTTTGACAAGAACAATAATGTTTATTTACTTGGAAGATTTAACAACTTCATAGCAAATGAAAATTATAAATTTAAATATGATAAAAAGAAAAAAACATACAAGGGTTCTTTTTTATTCAAACAAGGGTTTTATAATTATAAATATGGTTATACAAATTCATTAGAGCCAAACACTATTAATTATTTTGAAGGAAATTTTTGGCAAACTGAAAATTTATATACTGTTTTAATTTTTCATAAAAAAAACAATGAAAAATATTTTAAATTAATTGGGGAAAGCAGCATAAAATCATTAAACATAAAAAATTAATAAAAAGAGATTCATTTTCTTTTATTTAATCAATATATTAGCTAAGTAGATTTTTTTATTATGATCAATCACGTTACAAAAGGAATTAAAATTTCTGTAAAGTCTATTTACGATGGTTCGTATTTTAAGAACTATAATCTACATTTTTCTTTCAATTATAGCATTACAATAACTAATCAAAGTAAAAGTACAGTTCAACTAAGAACCAGACACTGGAGAATTTTTGATTCTTTAAGTTCAGATATAATAATTGATGGCGAAGGAGTGATTGGTGAAAAACCCTTATTAAAACCAGGAGATTCATATAAATATTCTTCAGGGTGTTTAATAACCTCTCCTGTGGGTGCAATGAGAGGATTTTATAATATGGTAGATGTAAATAATGGTAAAAAATTTAGAGCTTATATTCCTACTTTTAAATTAACTGCTCCACAAGCTTTAAACTAAACTTAAATCAACTTTTTAAATTCATAATAGATGAAAAAAAATACTTTTCAATTACCAAAACGTATTAACGAAGAGACAAAAGATTATATAAAAGGATCTAAAGAAAGAAAAGAGGTAATAGAAACTTATAATTCAATGTTTTCTGAAAAAATTGACATTCCATTATATATTGGAGAAAAAGAAATTTTTACAAAAAATAAAAAAAATATAACTCCTCCACATGATCATCAAAAAGTTGTAGGAACTTATTCTTTATGTGAAGAAACACATGTTAAAGATGCTATTAGGTCTGCATTAGACATAAAAAATGAATGGACTAATACGGCATGGGAAGACAGGGCTTCTATATTTTTAAAAGCAGCTGAATTAATAGCCGGACCATATAGATCAAAAATTAATGCTGCCACAATGATAGGTCAGTCAAAAAGTATTTTTCAAGCAGAAATTGATGCTGCTTGCGAATTTGTAGATTTTTTAAAGTTCAATATTATCTACATGTCTGAAATATATAAAGAACAACCCATCACTGTTGGAAATGTTTCTAATAGACTAGAATATCGTCCATTAGAAGGATTTGTATATGCAATTACCCCATTCAATTTTACTGCAATTGGTGGTAATCTTTGCGCTAGTGCTGCATTAATGGGTAATGTTATTTTGTGGAAACCAAGTGATCACCAAATTTATTCAGCTAAAGTAATTATGGATATTTTTAATGAGGCAGGTCTTCCAAAAGGTGTTATAAATATGGTAACTGGAGATCCAGAAATGGTAACAAATATTGCATTAGAAAATCCTAACTTATCTGGAATTCATTTCACAGGATCAACTCATGTTTTTAAAGGACTTTGGTCAAAAGTTGGTGAAAACATAAATATTTATAAAGATTATCCTAGAATAGTAGGTGAAACTGGAGGAAAGGACTTTATTGTCTCACACCCTTCCTCTGATTCTAAAGTAGTGTCAACGGCAATTTTAAGAGGAGCTTTTGAATATCAAGGTCAAAAATGTTCAGCAGCATCAAGAGTTTATTTGCCAGAATCTAAATCTGATGAAATTTTGGAAAATTTAAAAACCCAAATCAGAACTATAAAAATGGGATCTCCTATTAATTTTGAAAACTTTATGACCGCTGTAATTCATAAAAATTCATTTGATAAAATTGTAAAATATATTAAAAAAGCTAAAAATGATGAAGAAGCTGAAATATTAATTGGTGGAGATTATGACGATTCTAAAGGTTATTTTATTTCACCAACAGTAATTTTAACAACAAATCCAAATTACATCACAATGACTGAAGAAATTTTTGGACCTGTTGTTACTATTTTTATTTATCCTGATAAGGAATGGAAAGATATATTAAAGCTAGTTGATAAAACATCTATTTATGCATTAACTGGTGCTTTTATTTCAAAAGATAAAGAGAGCATTGATTATGCTTTAAAACACTTGAGATATAGTGCAGGAAATTTCTATATTAATGATAAACCTTCTGGAGCTGTAGTCGGGCAACAACCCTTTGGAGGCTCTAGAGCATCTGGAACAAATGATAAAGCTGGATCAAAATTAAATTTATTGAGATGGGTTTCTCCTAGGCTAATTAAAGAAAATTTAAGCCCTCCTACTGATTATCCATACCCTTATATGGAATAGGCAGATAAACAATTTTTTTTGTATCAAAAAAAGGGTTTTTAAAATAATTTTTTATATCATAAATCGTAGATGATTTAAAATTTTTTAACTCTAAGCTAAGATCTCCACCTTTTAAATAAAAAATTCCATTTTTAAACTTATGGCTATTTATTGATAATATTTTTCCATCAATAATTTTAACAAAGTCTGTCATATTAGTAACTGCCCTACAAACTACAAAATCAAACTTTTCTTCAATTTTTTCAGATCTAATTTTTTGAACTCTTACATTTTTAAGGTTTAGTTCATTAATTATTGATTTAACTACTTTAATTTTTTTTTCGATTGAATCAGATAAAACAAATTCTGTTTTGGGAAACATAATAGCTAAAGGAATTCCTGGAAATCCTCCTCCTGTCCCAACATCTAGAATCTTAGAACCACTTTTAAATTCTATTATTTTTGCTATTGATAAAGAATGTAATATATGTCTAATTTTTAATTCTGAAATATCTTTTCTAGAAATTACATTTATTTTATTATTCCAAAACTCATATAATTTAGTTAAGCTATCAAACTGTAACAATTGTTGGTCTGATAAATTCGGAAAACTTGATTTAAAAATGTTCAAAACTTTTTTTTATTTAGTCAAAATTACATTATTAATTTTATGAAAATAAATATCTTTAAATCTAATTTTTTTACTTAAAATGGGAAACAAACTTTCAGACAGAATAAATAATCTTCCAGTTTCAGCAACATTAGCAATGGCTGCAAAAGCAAGAGAATTAAAAGAAAAGGGAATTGATATTATTGGTCTTAGTCTTGGAGAGCCTGATTTTAATACACCAGATTTTATTAAAAAAGCTGCAAAACAAGCAATTGATGATAATTACAATTCTTATACTCCTGTAGATGGATATGGTGATTTAAAGAAATCCATCTGCAATAAATTTAAACGAGATAATGGATTAAACTATGAAACTAATCAAATAGTAGTATCTACAGGTGCTAAACAATCAATAGCTAATGCAATTCAAGTTTTAGTTAATCCTGGTGATGATGTTCTTCTTGTTGGGCCATATTGGGTAAGTTATTTTGCTATTGTAATGTTAGCTGAAGGGAATCCAATAGAAATTCGCTCCGATATTTCTTCAGATTTTAAAATAACTCCTTTACAATTGGAAAATTCAATTACTAAAAAGACTAAATTGGTAATAATTAATTCACCTAATAACCCTAGTGGATCAGTGTATACAGAAAAAGAATTTTTAGAACTCTCTAAGGTTCTTGAAAAATATCCTGAAATATACATTCTATCAGATGAAATTTATGAACATATAAATTATGGGGTTCCCCACTTCAGCTTTGCAAAAATTCCTTCAATGTTTGAAAGAACAATTACAGTAAATGGATTAGCAAAAGCATTTGCTATGACAGGATGGAGAATTGGGTATATTGGAGCACCTAGATGGATAGCTAGAGCATGTACAAAAATGCAAGGTCAAATTACCAGTGGAGCTAACTGTATTGCCCAACGTGCAACTATAGCGGCTTTAGAAGCTCCAACTAGTAAGATTAAATATATGGTAGATGAATTTAAAGAAAGAAGAAAACTAATAATTGATTTATTAAGCCAAATAAAAGGAATTAAACTAAATCAACCAATGGGAGCTTTTTACGTATTTCCTGATATTTCTCATTTTTTTGGCAAAACTTTGAAAAATAAAAAAATCAATACTGCATCTGATTTAGCAATCTTCTTATTAGAGGAATCACATGTAGCTACAGTTAGCGGTGATGCGTTCGGAAGTCCAAGAAACATTAGAATTTCTTATGCTGCCTCAAAAGAGCAAATAAAAAAAGCTATTAGTAGAATTAAATCAGCTCTCGAAAATTAATGATCTCTCCAGAAAAAAGGAGTAAATAAAATCAGAACAGTAAATAATTCTAACCTACCCACCAACATTAAAAAAGAGCACCAGTATTTACCTAATATTGGAAGACTATCAAAGTTACTTATTGGACCCAAAGTTCCTAAAGCTGGACCAACATTACCTATTGAAGAAGCGGCTCCTCCAATTGCAGAAATAAAATCAAGACCTAGTAAGCTTAAAACGGCTGCACCAATTATAAATAAAATTAGATATAGAATAAAGAATCCAAGTACATGAATAACAATTGGTCTTTCAACTACAGAGTTGTTATGTCTCAAAGGAATAATTGCATTGGGATGTAAAGATCTTTTGAACTCTAACACACCGTTTTTTATAAGAATCAAATGTCTCAATATTTTAACTCCTCCAGATGTTGACCCAGAAGATCCGCCTAAAAACATTATTCCAAAGAAAAACATTGTTATAAAAGGAGTCCAGGAAATAAAATCTCCAGTTACAAATCCAGTTGTAGTAATAATAGCTACAACTTGAAATAGAGCATGCCTAAAACTACTTTCAAATTTTCCTAAGACCTGGGGGTGAAAAACATCTGTTTCATTTAAATTAACAGAAATGAATAAAACTACTGTTATAACTATAGTAAAAACTGAAATAAAAGATAAGTACCATTTAAACTCAGTATTTTGAATGATTTTTTTAAATTTTCCTGTTAAACCAAAATATATTAGAATAAAATTAGTTCCTGCTAAAAACATAAAAAGTATAATAATGTATTGGATAATAGGCATGCTATTCCAATATCCTATACTTGCATTTCTAGATGAAAATCCACCAGAAGCAATATTACTCATGGAGGTATTAACAGCATCAAAAAAACTCATTCCTGCTATTTTTAATAATATAGTTTCTGCAAATGTTAATCCAACATAAATCATCCAAAGTCTTTTGGCCGTATCACTTATTCTTGGATGTATCTTATCACTAGTTATTCCAGTTCCTGGTGCCTCCGCTGAAAAAAGTTGCATGCCTCCTATTCCCAGTAATGGAAGAATAGCTATAGCTAATACAATAATACCCATTCCTCCAAGCCAATGGGTCATGCTTCTCCAAAAAATAATACTTTTAGGTAATCCTTCAATATCATTTAATATTGTGGAACCTGTAGTAGTATAACCAGACATGGTTTCAAAAAGTAAATTAGGAAAATACGTTATTGAATTTGTTAAATAATAGGGAAGCATTCCTGAAAAAACCATAGTTAGCCACCCTATAGTAACTATTAAATAACCATCTCTTTTATTAATTTGTCTAGTATTATTTTTAGAAAAGGTCATAAATAAACAACCAGACACAATTACAATAACAGCTGAAAGAATAATTTCTCTAATTGCACCATCATTAACTATTAGACTAACTATCGAAGAAATAAGCATTGCTCCTCCATTAAAAACTAGAAGCATTCCAATAATATAAAAGATTAATTTTTTATTAAGTTTGGTCATACTACTTAGTCTATAAAAATAAACTCTCTACTTTACTTAAAACTTCAGGTGTGGAACATACTAAAACTCTATCACCATATTGAATTACAAAATCTCCAAGAGCTATTATCCCTTTATCTCCTCTAATTACACCTCCAATTATAGCCTCTCTAGGAAAATTTAGATCAACTATTTTTTTATTTAAAACTTTTGATTTATTACTTACATTAAACTCAACAATTTCAGCATCCATATTGTTCAATTTCGCTAATTCAACAATATCTCCATTTCTAACAAAACGAAAAATGTCATTTGCAGCTAAAAGCTTCTTATTTATCAGTGTATCTATTCCAATAGATTGAGATAAATTAAAATAATCCATATTATCAACAAGAGCAATTGTCTTTTTAATCTTTTTAGACTTTGCCATCAAACATGACATTATATTAGTTTCAGAATTTCCAGTAGTTGCAATAAAAGCATCCATATTTTCTAAATTTTCTTCAACTAATAAATCTACATTTCTTCCATCTACATTTATCATCATTACATCAGACAATTCCTCAGCTAAATTATTTGCTTTTTCTTCATTAATTTCTATTATCTTAACATTTAACCCTTCATTACTTAAATCTCTTGCTAATTTAGAGCCAATTCTCCCTGCACCTAAAATCATTATATTATCAATGTTCTGTTTAACCGTTCCTAAAAGATTATAAAGTTCTTGTAAACCTTTTTTATCAGTTATAAAATAAACTTGGTCTCCATCACAGAAAACTGTATCACCTCGAGGAATAATTGTTTTTTCAGTTCCTTCTTTTTTTAATGCTATTGGCATAAAATGAACCCCAGGAAATACCGAAGCAGCCTCCATTACATTTTTTCCAACAAAAGGAGCCTTTTTTTCAAGTTTTACCCCCATCATTTTTAATATTCCTTCTTCAAAAGCATGAATATTTGTAAAAGCTGATTCATGAATTAAAAGTTTTATTTCTTCAGTTGCTAAATTCTCAGGAGAAATCAGTTCATCTATTCCTATAGAATTAAAATCTATATCATGATCACTATTTATAAATTCTGAATTAGATATTCTTGCAATTGTTCTTTTAGCTCCTAACTGTTTTGCTAAAAAACAGGTTGAAAAGTTTGTAGTTTCTGAAGAAGTAAGCGAAACAACCAAATCAGACTTATCGACATTAGCTTCTTTTAAAACAGAAATTGAAGCAGAATTTCCTTCAATTGTTTTAATGTCAAGTTGATGTTCAGCAATGTTCAGGTTTGATTTCTTATTGTCAATTAAGGTAATATCCTGAGACTCAAAAGAGAGTAGTTTTGCCAAATGGAATCCAACTTCACCAGCTCCTGCTATTATGATTTTCATATATATAGCATTGAATAACTATGCAAATATACTTGATTCTATAAAAATTAATATGTTTTTTAATATTAAAAGATTTTAAATCATTTAAATTAATGTTTCATAAATTTGATTATAGATTATGAATAAATACTTTTCTGTTCTTATAATACTGTTTTTTTTCTTTAATGGCTTTAGTCAAAAAAAAGGAGTTAAAGTTGAAAATCTTCAAAATTTTGACAATAAAAAAATACATTTTGGATATTTTATTGGATTAAATCAATACAATTTTAAAATTGATTATAAAACAAATCCTAATTATACTACTCAAGTTGAAGAAGAATTGGGGCTAAACATTGGATTAATTGGAGACCTTAAAATAAATGAACATTTAAACTTACGTTTTGAACCTGGCCTTCATACGAATAAAGGAGCACTAAAATTTAATGAAAGATCTAAATTTACACAATACAGTGACACATTAAGAACAATTAAATCAACTTATATTCACTTGCCTCTTTTATTAAAATTCAGTTCTAAAAGAATTGATAATTTTAGACCTTATTTAATTGGAGGAATTTCTACATCTTTCAATCTATCAAGTAACCAAAACTCCCCTGAAGACAATAAAAACAATGTATTTAGATTAAAAACTAACACTTTATATTACGAATTGGGGTTTGGAATTGACTTTTACTTACAATATTTCAAATTTTCACCATCAATCCGTGGATTATTCTCTTTGAAAAATGAATTGGTACCTGACAATGATATAAATAGTCCTTGGACTGGGCATATAGATAAATTAAATACAAGAGGTGTCTTCATTAATTTAACTTTTCACTAATCAAATACTTTTCCTTTTTATTTCTCCTAAAATAATTCCTACTGAAGAAGCTAGATTCAAGCTTTCTGGAAAATTATTGTTTTGAAACCTTGGGATGGATAAATTAAAATCCATTAATTTAAATAATCCACTAGAGATTCCATTTGCTTCATTTCCAAATACAATAATTCCATTATCTAAGGATTTATTATGTTGGTAAATAGATTTTCCATTTAATGATGCCCCTATTTTTATAGTTTTTGTAGATTTTAAATATGTATCTAAATCTAAATATGTAATATTAACTCTGGAAACAGATCCCATAGCTGACTGAATAACTTTAGGGCTATAACAATCTACGGAATTCATGGAGCATATTATATCCTTTATTCCAAACCATTCACAAGTGCGAATTATTGTGCCTAAATTTCCTGGATCTCTTATAGATTCCAAAGCAATAATTAAATTATTATTGTCTATTGGCTTTGCATCACTCAATTTAAAAATAGCTAAATGATCATCTGGATTAATTAAAAAACTAATTTTTCTTAATAAACTTTTATCAATTTTTATTTGATTTTTTATTTTATTAAATATGGAACAATCAACTGAGAAAAGCTTGATAAGTTCATAATCAGAATCCAAAAATTCAGCAATTGATTTTTTCCCTTCAACAATAAAACTACTATTTAAATGTCTAAATTTTTTATGCTTTAGACTATTTATGAATTTTATATCCTTTTTGGTAACCATATTTAAAGCTGTATTTTTGATTATAATATTTTATTTGTGAAATATCGATTAGCAAAAATACTATTATTTATATTCTTGATTCCTTTTACTGAATCATGTGTTATTTCCAAAAATATTGAAAAAGGAAAATTAATTCTTAAATCTAACCAGATTTTAATAAATGGCAATTCAATCTCAAAAGATTCTCTAAAACCTTTACTAACCCAAAATAAAAACAAATATTTTTTAGGATTTCCTTTATCCGCATCATTGTATGAATCATCAAGAAAAAATCCTGATTCTATTTTTAATAAATGGTTAAAAAAATCTTCAAAAAAAGAAAAAAAATTAACAAAAATATTGTCTAAAAAACAGATTCAACAAATAAAAAAATATATTCAAAATTTTAATGATTGGAAAGAAAGAAATGGTGAAGAACTTCAATTAATAGACTCAACTAAAACAAAAATTTCTATTGAAAACTTAAAATCATATTTTAAAAATAACGGATATTTTGACGCTAACATTTCTTCAAAAATAGAGATAGACAAAAACAACAGCAATTACGGAAAAGTTATATACAATATTCTTTTAGGAAATCAATATTACCTTGACAATATCAAATCTAATATTCAATCAAAATTATTAGATTCTATATATAGTAAAAATTTAGAAAGCTCTTTTTTAAAAAAAAATAACCCATTTAATACTTTAGATTTTGAATCAGAGAGAAATAGACTAGATAAGTTATTTAAAAACTCTGGAATTTATAATTTTCAAATCAGTTCCATTTCTTTTGAAGCTTCAAGAGATTCTAGTGGTTTAGATTTAAGAATCCCTGTTAAAATAAATATTTCAGAATATAATTTAAAAAATGATAATTCACAATTAACTAATGAATATAAAATTCACTATATAAATGAAATAAATATTTATACTGATGATTTTATTTCTCTTTCTAAAGAAGATTTAGAAAATAGTATAGAATATGATAATATAAATATTTTTTCAAAAGGAAAACCAAGATACAAACCTGAAAATTTAACAAATTTAATACATTTCAAAAAAGGAGATCCTTACAGCGATATTTTAAGGTCAAAAACTATTCGACAATTAAACAATCTTGAAAATTTTCAATATCCATCAGTTAGTTACAGTTATTTAGAAAATTCAAATAATGAGTTAGAAGCTAATATTTTATTAAGCGCCAAAAAAAGATTTTCACTTGGTTTCGGATTTGATTTAAAACATTCAAATATTGAAGATATTGGAATAGCTTTTGAAAACTCTTTTACTAGTAGAAATATTTTTCAAGGGGCTGAAAGATTAGAAATAAGTACTAGGGGAACTGTTGGAAAATCAGCTAATACTACTATTTCAGAATTTGGAATTGATCTTAGGCTTAAATTTCCTAGATTCTATATGCCATTTAATTCTAAAAAGATACTTCCTCTTGAATTTAATCCAACCACTTATATTGGTTTGGGCACATCAAAACAAACAAATATTGGCTTAGATAGACAAAGTTTTAAATTTGATTTGAATTATGATTGGACAAATAAAAATGATCAAAAAATCAATTTAGGTTTATTTAATGTTGAGTTAGTTAATAATAAAAATAGCATTAACTACTTTAATATTTATTCTAGTTCATTTAATTCTATAAATACAATTGCAAAAAATTATAATACCAATAGCGCCTATTTTGATGCTTTAAATAGATTGATTATTCCAGAAGGTATTAATTCATTTATAAGTGATGTCATTTCTAATAATATCTCTTTAAGTCAACAAGATTATAATATTGTTAATTATATAAATGATCGAAGAAATAGACTTACATCAAACAACCTTATCATTGGTTCAAATTTTTCAATAATAACAAATACTAGAAAAAATATTTTTGATGAAAATTTTTCTGAATTTAAATTTAAAGTAGAATTAGCAGGAAATATAACAAATTTTTTAGCAGGTCAATTTAATGCCTCCAAAGATCAATATGGAAACAAAAAAATTCTTGGATTGGCGTATTCTCAATATTTTAAAACGGAGTTAAATTATATTAAACATTGGGCTATTTCTTCAAATTCAGTACTTGCTTTTCGAGGCTATTATGGTATTGCTGTTCCTTTTGGAAATTCAGACAATATTCCGTTTTCTAAATCATTTTTCTCAGGAGGTTCTAATGATAATAGAGCCTGGGAAGTATATAGGCTTGGACCTGGAAGCAGTGGAGCTATTAGCGAATTCAATGAAGCAAATATGAAAATTGCATTTAATTTCGAATACAGGTTTGAATTAATTGGCAAGCTTGATGGAGCAATTTTTACTGATATTGGAAATATTTGGAATGTATTTGATAATACAAATGATTCAAAACGAACTTTTGATGGTTTTAAAGATTTTAATGAAATTGCTATTGGAACTGGAATTGGAATGAGATATAATTTAGGATACTTTGTTTTAAGGCTTGACATGGGATTAAAAGCTTATAACCCTGCATTAGATTTAAAAGAAAGGTGGCTAACTGATTTTCAACTTAAAAAAGCTGTATTCAACATCGGATTAAATTATCCATTTTAAATCAATATTTCTTTTTAATTTAGCAATCTCTTATAACAAGAAAATTATAATGAAGGAAATAAAAAGTGGAGTTGCAACTGGAGATGAAGTCCAACAAATTTTCAAATTGGCAAAAGAAAAAAAATTTGCTTTACCTGCAGTAAATGTTATAGGTTCAAATTCAATAAATTCAGTTTTAGAGACAGCATCTTCACTGAATTCTCCAGTAATAATTCAATTCTCACACGGAGGAGCCATTTTCAATGCAGGAAAAGGATTATCAAATGACTATCAAAATGGTGCAATTAAAGGTGCAATTGCTGGGGCAAAACATGTTCATGAACTATCTAAGGCTTATAATGTTTCTATAATTCTTCACACTGATCATGCTGCAAAAAAACTTCTTCCTTGGATTGATGGATTATTAACTGCCAGTGAAGAAAATTTTAAATCAACTGGAAAATCACTTTTTAGTTCTCATATGATTGATCTTTCTGCAGAGCCTCTTGAAGAAAACATCTCCATTTGCAAAGAATATTTAAAAAGAATGGATAAAATAGGTATGACTTTAGAAATAGAGTTAGGGATTACAGGTGGTGAAGAAGATGGTGTAGACAATACTGATATAGATAATTCAAAATTATATACTCAACCAGAAGAAGTTGCATACGCCTATGAAGAATTGTCTAAAATCAGTAATAAATTTACAATTGCAGCTGCATTTGGCAATGTTCATGGAGTTTATAAACCTGGTAATGTTAAGTTAACTCCAAAGATTTTAAAAAATTCCCAAGATTATATTTCTAAAAAGTTCAATGTTCCAAATAATACTATAGATTTTGTTTTCCATGGTGGATCTGGTTCTTCAATTGAGGAAATTAGAGAAGCGATTGATTATGGAACTATTAAAATGAATATAGATACAGATATGCAATATGCTTTTATGTCTGGAATTAGAGATTATTTTAATGAAAATAAAGATTTTTTAAAAACTCAGATTGGAAACCCAGAAGGATCGGATATTCCTAATAAGAAATATTATGATCCAAGAGTTTGGCTAAGAAAAGCTGAAGAAAGCTTTAAAACTAGGTTAATTCAAGCTTTTCATGATCTAAATAATGTAAAAACACTTCAATAATTTAGGTTTCTTATATTTGAATAAATATCCTTAAAAATGGCTTGGTTTAAAAGAACAATAAAAGGAATTCAGACAACTACAAAAGAAAAAAAGGATACTCCAGAGGGGTTATGGCATAAAACTCCAACTGGTAAAATTATAGATACTGATGAATTAGAAGAAAATTTTTATGTCTCACCTGAAGATGGTTTTCATTTAAGAATAGGAAGCAATGAATATTTTAAAATTCTTTTTGATAATGAATACAAAGAATTAGATAAAAAAATATCCTCAAAAGATCCATTAAAATTTATTGATAATAAACCATATAAACAAAGAAGTAAAGAAGCTGAAAAAATAACAGGATTAAAAGATGCTGTAAGAATTGCTATTGGAAAATCATTAGGTAAAGAGTTAGTTATAGCTTGTATGGATTTTAGATATATTGGAGGTTCAATGGGGTCAGTAGTTGGTGAAAAAATCACGAGAGCTGTAGATCATGCCATTTCTAAAAAAATACCTTTACTAATAATTTCGAAATCTGGAGGAGCTAGAATGATGGAAGGTGCTATTTCTTTAATGCAAATGGCAAAAACATCTGCAAAACTTGCACAACTTTCAAATCATAAGCTTCCATATGTTTCTTTATGTACAGACCCTACTACAGGTGGGACAACTGCTTCTTTTGCTATGCTTGGGGATATAAATATTTCTGAACCTGGAGCTTTAATTGGATTTGCTGGACCAAGGGTTGTTAAAGATACTACAGGTCAAGACCTCCCCGAAGGGTTTCAAAAATCAGAATTTTTATTAGAGCACGGTTTTTTAGACTTTATTACTCCAAGAACAAAATTGAAGGAGAAAATAAATTTATATTTTGATTTAATACTTAATAGACCTATTAGAAAGAACAGTATTTAATTCTATCATTTCAAAATTTAATCCTATATTTGCGCCTCCAATAATTAAATATTGGTTACATAATAATTATTTACAAAAATATTGGCATGTATTTATCTAAGGAAAATAAAAAGGAAATATTTAAAAAGCACGGTAAATCTGAATCAGATACGGGCTCCGCTGAAGGACAAATAGCATTGTTTACAGCTAGAATCAACCATTTAACTAAACATCTAAAAAATAATCATAAAGATTATAATACTGAAAGGTCTTTAGTAATGATGGTGGGTAAAAGAAAAAGCTTATTGAACTATCTTAAAAATAAAGATATTACTCGTTATAGAGAAATAATTAAAAAATTAAATCTCCGTAAATAAATATCCATCTCATAGTTTTTCATTGGTATTCTACCTAAGACACAACAAAACTTAATTTATTTAATGAAAAATATGAAAATAAAAATTTACAAAGAATCCATCGATCTTGGTGATGGAAGAAAAATTACATTAGAAACTGGAAAACTTGCAAAACAAGCTCATGGATCAGTAGTTGTTCAAATGGGAAAGGCTATGCTTTTATGTACTGTAGTCTCTAATTATGAATCTTCAAACGTAGACTTTTTACCATTAACAGTTGATTATAGAGAAAAATTTGCTGCTGCTGGTAGATATCCTGGAGGATTCTTTAAAAGAGAGGCTAGACCAAGCGACGGAGAAGTATTAACTATGCGTTTGGTAGACAGAGTTCTTAGACCATTGTTTCCAAAAGATTATCATTCTGAGGTGCAAGTGATGATTCAATTAATGTCACATGATGAAGATGTAATGCCTGATGCTTTAGCAGGCCTTGCTGCATCTGCTGCTATACAATTAAGTGATTTTCCTTTTGAGTGTGCAATCTCTGAAGCTCGAGTTGCAAGAGTAAATGGAGAATTTATCATTAACCCAAGTAGAGCTCAATTAGCTAATGCTGACATTGAAATAATGGTTGGTGCTTCTGCTGATTCAGTTATGATGGTTGAGGGTGTGATGGATGAATGTAGTGAAGAAGAAATGGCTGATGCAATAAAGTTCGCTCATGAATCTATAAAAATTCAAATTGAAGCTCAAGAAAGGTTAGCTGATGCCGTTGGCAGAAAGCAAGTTAGAGAATATGAAACTAGTGATGAAAACGAAGAATTAGCTAAAAAAATTCACGAAGCTTCATATGATAAATGTTACGCTATTGCAAAAAAAGGGACTTCGAAAGCTGAACGTAGTTTAGCTTTTGCTAATTTAAAAGAAGAATTAAAGGCTTCTTTCTCTGAAGAAGAAACTGAAGAGTATGGAAAGTTAATCCTAAAATATTTTAATAAATCTCAAAAAGAAGCAATTAGAGAACTGACCTTAACTAAAGGAGTTAGATTAGATGGTAGAAAAACTGATGAGATTAGAGATATCTGGTGTGAAGTTGATTACTTACCATCAACTCACGGATCAGCTATATTTACCAGAGGTGAAACTCAAGCTTTAGCTACTGTTACTTTAGGAACATCTAGAGATGCTAACAAAATTGATATGCCGTCATTTGAAGGTGAAGAAAGTTTTTACTTACACTATAACTTCCCTCCATTTTGTACTGGAGAAGCAAGACCGCTAAGAGGAACGTCAAGAAGAGAAGTTGGTCATGGTAATTTAGCTCAAAGAGGTTTAAAAGGAATGATTCCTGATGACTGTCCATATACAGTAAGAGTAGTTAGTGAAGTTCTTGAATCAAACGGTTCCTCTTCAATGGCTACAGTATGTTCTGGTACAATGGCATTGATGGATGCTGGAATTCAAATTACTCGACCTGTTTCAGGAATTGCTATGGGACTAATTTCTGATGGAGAAAGATATGCCGTTTTAAGTGATATTCTAGGTGATGAAGATCATTTAGGAGACATGGATTTCAAAGTTACAGGAACCTCAGAAGGAATTACTGCCTGTCAAATGGATATTAAAATCAAAGGATTATCATACGAAATTTTAGTAAATGCATTAAAACAAGCTAGAGACGGAAGACTTCATATTTTAGAAAAAATTACTGCTACTATAGAAAAACCTAATTCTGAAGTTAAATCTCACTCTCCTAAAATGGTAACAAGTAGAATTCCTAATGAATTTATTGGTCCATTTATAGGTCCAGGAGGAAAAGTGATTCAAGAATTACAAAAAGTTACAGGCTGTACGATTGTTATAAACGAAGATCCTGAAACTGAAGAAGGAATTGTTGAAATTCTTGGTACAGATCAAGAAGGAATTGACTCTGTTCTTGCAAAAATTGAATCTCTATTATTTAAACCTGAAAAAGGTAATACTTATAAAGTTAAAGTTATAAAGATGCTTGATTTTGGTGCTGTTGTTGAATACCTTGATGCGCCTGGAAATGAAGTACTATTACATGTAAGTGAAATAGCTTGGGAGCGTACGAATAATGTGAGTGATGTTTTAAAGCTCGGTGATACACTTGAGGTAAAATATTTTGGTATAGATCCTAGAACTCGAAAAGAAAAGGTTTCAAGAAAAGCTCTATTAGAAAAACCTGAAGGATATGTTGAAAGACCTCCAAGACCTTCTAAATATGATAATAGAAGAAAAGATAATAGAAATAATAGGTAATTAATTATTTTTTCTAATTTTTAAATTATTCTGGTTTTAATTGTAACCTTTTTATAGATTTTAACGTATAATAGATTTAAAACCCTGAAATGAGACAATTAAAAATTACAAAACAGGTAACCAATAGAGAAACAGCTTCTTTAGATAAGTATTTACAAGAAATAGGTAAAGTAGATTTAATTACTGCTGAAGAAGAGGTAGAATTAGCTCAAAAAATTAGAGCTGGTGATGAAAATGCATTAGACAAACTGACTAAAGCAAACCTAAGATTTGTTGTTTCTGTTGCAAAACAGTATCAAAATCAAGGTTTAACCCTTCCCGATTTAATTAATGAAGGGAATTTGGGTTTAATTAAGGCTGCTAGAAGATTTGATGAAACAAGAGGTTTTAAGTTTATTTCATATGCTGTTTGGTGGATTCGTCAATCTATACTGCAAGCGTTAGCTGAACAATCCAGAATTGTAAGACTCCCTTTAAACAAAATTGGATCTATAAATAAAATAAATAAGATGTATGCCTTTCTAGAGCAAGCAAATGAAAGAGTTCCTTCAGCTGAAGAAATAGCAAAAGAATTGGATATGACTATTTCCGATGTGAAAGAATCAATGAAAAATTCTGGAAGACATGTCTCAATGGATGCTCCTCTTGTTGAAGGAGAAGATTCAAACCTTTATGATGTTTTAAGAAGTGGCGAATCTCCAAACCCAGACAGAAACTTACTTCATGAATCTCTTAGAACTGAGATAGAAAGAGCTCTTGAAACCTTAACCCCTAGGGAAGCAGATGTCGTAAGGCTATACTTTGGATTAGGAGAAAAACATGCTATGACATTAGAAGAAATTGGGGAAACATTTGATTTAACTAGAGAAAGAGTTAGACAAATAAAAGAAAAAGCTATTAGAAGGCTTAAACACACCTCTAGAAGCAAAATTTTAAAAACCTATTTAGGATAAAATGAAGTTAATAGCACCATCAATGCTTGCCTGTAATTTTGGTGATCTCGAAAATGAGATTAAAATGGTAAATAATAGCAAAGCAAATTGGTTTCATATTGATGTAATGGATGGTGTTTTTGTTCCCAATATTTCTTTTGGAACTCCAATAATGAATGTTTTAAAAAAATATGCAAAAAAACCATTAGATGTTCATCTAATGATAGTTAATCCTGATAAATATTTAGAAAAATTTGCAGAACTTGGAAGTGAAGTTCTTACAGTACATATTGAAGCATGTACTCATCTTCATAGAACTGTTCAAAAGATTAAAAGTCTAAACATGAAAGCTGGGGTAGCAATCAACCCGCATACTCCTGTTTCATCTTTGGAATCAATTATAACTGAAGTTGATTTGGTCTGTGTAATGAGTGTTAATCCTGGTTTTGGTGGACAATCATTTATTGATTCAACTTATCAAAAAGTTAAAGACCTTAAATTATTAATTGAAAAGTATAAATCGAAGGCATTAATTGAAATAGATGGAGGAGTAAATTCTGAAAATGCAACAAAGTTGACTGAACAAGGGGCTGATGTTCTTGTTGCTGGAAGTTTTGTATTTAAGTCAGACAATCCAACCAACACGATCAGCACTCTTTCCACTTTAATAAACTAATTATTAATATATTTTATTTAATTTAAATACATAAATTAAATAATGTATAATAATTCTATTTATGTGATAGGTTTAATGAGTGGAACATCTTTAGATGGGGTAGATATATGTTTAGTTTCCTTCAATAAATCTGATTATACAAATTATAATATTCTATATGCTAAGACCTTTGGTTATAATAAAATTTGGATTAAAAAATTAAAAGAAGCTGTTTTATTAAATAATAAGCAACTTGATCGATTGGATAATGATTATGGAAAGCTATTAAGTGATTATGTAAAACAATTTATAAATGAGTTTAATATCTCTAAGGTCGATTTAATATCATCACACGGGCATACAATTTTTCATCAACCAAATAAAGGAATAACACTCCAAATAGGTGATGGAAAGACAATTAACAAAAATACAAAAATCGATGTTGTTTCTGATTATAGAACTCAAGATATAGAGTATAAAGGTGAAGGTGCTCCACTAGTTCCTATTGGAGATTTAGATCTTTACTATATGTACAAATATTGTTTAAACCTAGGAGGATTCTCTAACATTTCTATTAAAGACAAGAAAAACATTAAAGCCTTTGATATATGCCCAGTTAATACTGTCTTAAATCATTATTCGAATAAATTAGGATATCCTTTTGATAAAGATGGTTTTTTATCGAATAAAGGGAGAATAAATACAAATCTTTTAAGAAAATTAAATGATATGAGTTTTTATAATAAATTAGGACCAAAATCACTAGGAATAGAATTCGTTTTGTCAAAAGTTATACCATTAATTGATAAGTATATTATAAACCCTGAAGATGTTTTAATAACATATATTGAACATATTTCAGATCAAATAAATAAGTGTATTATACCTAATTCGAAAGAAAAAATATTAATAACTGGAGGAGGAGTTTACAATAAAACTCTAATTGATTCTATAAAAAATAAACTTAAGACCAAATTAATTATTCCAAAAAAAGAAATAGTAGATTTTAAGGAAGCATTAATTTTTGCTTATATGGGTTTACTTAGAGTTAAAGGAAAAATAAACTGTTTAAAAAGTGTAACGGGAGCGACTAAAGATCATTCTTCAGGAAGAATATTTAAAAATTAAAATCTATATCAGTTTTTTACAATTCTTGAATTTTAATATTTTTCCACTTAACCTTAATTCCACCTCCATCATGAATTTGTAATGCAATTCTACCATTTGCTTCTCCTATTTTTTTATCTGAATAGGTAATCATTTGTTCACCATTTAACCATGTAGTTACTGTATCTTCATATACTTTTACTGTAAGCTTATTCCAATCCCCCATTTGTAGAGAAGAATCTTTCCCATCACTAGGTTTTATAAGCCAACCTCTTCCATAAGATTCATAAATTCCACCTGTGTATAATCCAGGTGGCGCAACTTCAACTTGCCATCCGCTTACTTTAGTTCCTTCAACTGTAGATCTGAAGAAAACTCCACTATTTCCATTAGCTTCTTGTATAAATTCTAGATTTAACACAAAATTTTTGTAAAAATTTTCAGTTCCTAAATAGCCATATTTAGCGTCAGGCCCACTTTCACATACTAATAACCCATCTTCAACATACCACTTTTCAGTTCCATAAATAATCCATCCACTCAAATCTTTTTCATTGAAAAGATCTTTTGTTTTATTTTCATAACCTTTTAATAAAACTTTTTCTTTATATTTTTTATCTGGATAGTTATGATTATGTGTTTCAGGTGAAAAGAATTTTAGTTGAGTGCATGCATTTAGCATAAAAAAAATGATCACTAAAGATATTATAGGGGGTTTTTTCATTTTAAAAGTATTTAAGTGGTGCGAAAATAATTAAATTTTCATAATTTAATAAGATTAAGTTAATAAACTTATTATTGAATAAAATGAATATTAAATTTATATATATATTATTGTTTTGCTTATTATCAAGTTTTACAAATTATGCTCAATTTAAAGCTGGATTATTAAATTCTCTAGAAGCAGTTTATCCCGATTATAATAATTTAAAGTTTAATAATAATTATAAAACCAATATTCCTTCAAATTCATCAGCCGAAGTTCTCATTTTAATTAAATCTAATATTGGAAATAAAATTTCTATAGATACTAGGTCAAAAAATATTAGTACTATAAATTGGGATATAATTGAACCTGTTCCTGTTGAAGAAAATACTGGTTTAGATAGTAGAACTGAACAATTTAAAGGAAAAATTAATCCATATGTTATTAGAAGGGCTCCATTTTATATTTTTGAGGTAATATATCCATTGAATAAAAAAAGTTTCGTAACCAAACATAAGTATTCTTTATTAAGGCTTACTGTAAATTCAAAACATCTTCAAGATGAAAAAAATCATTTAATTGAGATTTCAATAAAAGAGAATTTAAAAAATATTCAAAAACTTAACTTTAAAATTAAAGTTCACTCCGCTTCTATTCCTGAATTAATTGATAGTAATTTCTTTTATACAAATTGGTTTAATATTACCAAAATGGAAGAAAAGCACAACCTTAAAAGATGGAGTGATAAATGGTATGAAATGTTAGAAAAATATGCAATAATTATGGCTAATGGAAGACAAAATTGTGTCATTATTCCTGGTGAGCTTATTAGCCTTAAAGAAAATAAGATTCATCTAGATGAAGATAAAATGATTTCATTTATTGATGTATTTAGAAAAAATGGTTTCAAGTATTTCGAATCTCCTCATCTTTTAGGTAGAGGTAAAAATGATGATTGGGGAAGCCCTGAATTAATAACTAATATAAGAGGAAGGGGTTATTTTAGTGATGAAGCAAAAAAAGATATAGATACAATTATTAGAAAAATAAAAAAATTTACAAAAAAATATAACTTAACTAATCAATGGCTACAACACATTGCAGATGAACCAACTAATAATAATGCTGAATGCTATAAACAAGTTTCAAAACAAATAAAAGCTATCTATCCTGAAATCAAAATTATGGAAGCTACTAACGCAAAAGAATCTTTAAATGGAGCTGTTGATTTTTGGTGCCCAATTATAAATGATTTTCAAGAAAATGAAGATTTTTTCAGATCAAGGGAAAAAATAGGAGAAAAAGTGCTAATTTATACCTGTTTAGTTCCAGGTGGAAAATGGCTGAACAGAACTCTTGATATGGAAAGAATTAGACAAGTTTATTTTGGATGGGCTGGATCAAAATATAATACTTTTGGATATCTTCATTGGGGATTAAATCAATACAAAGCAGACCCTTTTAAACAAAGTGTTGTAAAACATCCCTCCCCAATTGCTTCACCCACAAATTACCTCCCTGCTGGAGATACCCACATTATTTATCCAGGAGAAGATGGTCCATTGTCATCACTAAGATTTGAAGCACATCGAAAAGGTATTGAAGATTACGAACTTCTTGAAATATTAAAATCAAAAAATAAAAGAAAACATTCTAATATTGTAAAAAAATTATTTCTAGACTATAAGAATTACTCCACATCAATAAGTAAATACATTAGAGTAAAAAGAAAATTATTAAAATCCCTTTAAACAAACTATTATGAAACAAATTATAACCTTATTTCTTTTACTTATTTTTTTTATTTCATGCTCTCCACTTAAAAAGTATGAGAATAACAGTGAAAAAGAAATTAAAAAGCTTGAATCACTTGATCAAAAAGAAAGAAAAGTCTTTTTCAATAATCCAGAGGGAACTTTCCTTATTTCATCCGATTTACATATCCACAGTGTTTTTTCTGATGGACAGGTATGGCCAAGCATCAGAATAGAAGAGGCTAGAAGAGATAGTCTAGATCTAATTTCAATGACAGAGCACCTGGAGTATTTAAGTTACAGAAAAGATATAATAATTCCTGATAGAAATAGATCATATAATATTTCGAAAGCACTATTAAAGAAAGACGAAACACTTATGATAGTAAATGGTTCAGAAATTACAAAACCAATGCCCCCGGGTCATTTTAACGCAATTTTTATCAAAGATGCAAATCCTCTAAATGTTTATAATAAGCTAAATAAAGAGGATGGAGAAAAAGCCATGCAAGAAGCAAATAATCAAGGAGCTTTTGTTTTTTGGAATCATCCTAACTGGATAGCAAATAGAGACGATGGAATTGCTAGACTTGATAAATTTCATAAACACTTATTACAAAAAAAGCTATTTCATGGAATTGAAGTTGTAAATGAGCACACTTATTCTGAAGAAGCATTAGAAATAGCTCTTTCAAACAATTTGACCATAATGGGAACTAGTGATGTACATGGTCTTATTGACTGGGATTATCCAAAAGAAAAAAAAGCACATAGACCTATTACTTTTATTATTTCAAAGAATAGAACTGCCAGCAGTATAAGAGACGCATTATTTAATCAAAAAACTTTTGTCTGGCATAAAGACATGTTAATTGGAAAAAAAGAGAATATTCTTCCAATAATCCAAAAAAATATAACTATTACTAGTCTAGGGTATTACAAAAAAATAGTTACAATAACAATTAAGAATCACAGTGTTGTTCCTTTTAAATTAAGATATTTAGGAGATTATACATTTCATAGTTACAGCTCCATTTTAGAAATTCCTGCAAGAGGGGAATTAAATGTTACAGTAAAAACCAAAGACATCTTAGATTCAATTGATATGGATTTTGAAGTATTAAATGTCATTACTGCTCCAAATAAATTCCTTAGGATTAATAAATCTGTTAATTTATAATTAACTATTTGTTTTCATAGTTTATATGAAAAAAATTACACGAGTTTTATTAATACTTATCTTTTTAAATAATCAATCATGTAATATGAAAAATGATATCAAACTGTTAAATAAAAGTGATTTTCAGAAAAACCTAAACGGTAAAAAAACTGATTTATTTATTCTAAGAAACAAAAATGGTATAATTTCTGAATTAACAAATTATGGAGCTAGAGTAGTTTCATTATGGGTGCCGGATATAAATGGAAGTTTTGATGATATTGTTTTAGGCTGCAGCACACTGGATGATTATATAAGTATTAAAGAAAGATATTTTGGAGCTACAATTGGGAGGTATGCAAATAGAATTAAGAATGGAAAATTTAAAATTAACAATACAGATTTTATCTTGAAGAAAAATAATGGACCTAATCATTTGCATGGTGGAAATATTGGTTATAATGATGTTGTTTGGGAAGGAAAACAATTGGATAATCAAACAGTAGAGTTTAAATATCTATCAAAAAATATGGAGGAAGGGTATCCCGGAAATCTAAATGTGAAAGTTATTTACCATTTAAGTGATCAAAATGAATTAAAAATAGAATACTTTGCTAATACCGATGAGCCTACTTATGTCAATCTAACTCATCATTCTTTTTTTAATTTATTAGGTGCTGGAAATGGTAATATAAATAATCACTTATTATATATCAATGCAAAATCATTTACACCTATTGATAGCAAATTAATTCCTACAGGAAAAATAGAATTAGCAGAAGGAACCCCTTTTGATTTTAATACTTTAACAAAAATTGGTAAAAGATTAAATGATGAAGATGAACAATTAAAATTTGGAAATGGATATGATCATAATTTTGTTTTGAACAATTCAAATTCAACAGATATATTAGCAGCAAGAGTTATTGAAAAAAAATCTGGTAGAATTTTAGAAGTTTATACTAATGAACCTGGAATGCAACTTTATGGAGGAAATTTTTTGGATGGAAAAACAATTGGAAAACAAAGTAAAGCTTATAATTATAGATCTGCATTTTGTCTTGAAACTCAACATTTTCCTGATAGTCCTAATAACCCAAATTTTCCAAATACCCTTTTAAAACCTAAGAATAATTATTATTCAATTTGCATCTATAAGTTTTTGGTAAAAAAATAAATTTTATTTAATTTTTTAGTGACCCGGGGAGGATTCGAACCCCCAACCCTCAGAGCCGAAATCTGATATTCTATCCAGTTGAACTACCGGGCCATTTCTTCTACAATAGTTTAGCCCGTACTATATTGGAAATTGTTTTACCATCAGCTTTGCCTGACAATTGTTTTGAAGCCATTCCCATTATTTTTCCCATATCTTTCATGCCACTTGCTTCATTTTTATGTATTAATTCTGAAATAATTTTTTCAATTTGGTCTAAACTCATTTGCTCAGGCAAAAATTTTTCTATTATTTTAGATTGATTAATTTCAACCTCAGCAAGCTCATTACGATTTTGGGCAAGATAAATATCTGCACTTTCCTTTCTTTGTTTAACTAGTTTTTGAAGAATTTTTATTTCATCTTCCTCAGAAATTTCTGAGTTAGCACCTTTTTGGGTTTGAGCTAAAAGCAAAGAGGATTTAATAGCTCGAAGTGATTCCAAGGAAACAGTATTTTTTTCCTTCATTGCAATCATTATAGATTCTGATATTTTATTAATTAATGACATTAAGTTTTTAAGGTTAAATTAAAAAAACTAATCTACATTATCGTGTAAAAATGAATTATTAGTTCTTAAATTAGTTTCTCCATTGGAGTCTTCACTAATATTAGTTCTTGACACTTTTACACTATCAACATCATCTAAATCTATTCCAGCTCTTTTAAAAGCTGGTTCTTTTTCCATCTCAGAAATTCTCTTTGCTTTTGAAAAATTATAATTATACTCTTTCAATTTTATTTTTCTAGCTTCAGTCCTTTTGGCTAAACCGTCTGCTATAGAACTATTAAGAGGATTTAATACTTTTTTATTTTCCTTAATTTGTGATGAAACAGTTTCTGCTTTTAATTTGGTATAGTCATCAAAACCAGATTTTTTGGTATCAGATCCATCCACTTCACTAACAGGTATAATGTGTATAGGATCATTTACGATAATTTCATTTACATCTTCCACTAATTCATGAACTATTTTATCTGTGATATCTTTGT
Organism: Flavobacteriaceae bacterium; assembly: GCA_014239275.1. Classification (GTDB taxonomy): domain Bacteria; phylum Bacteroidota; class Bacteroidia; order Flavobacteriales; family Flavobacteriaceae; genus MAG-121220-bin8. The sequence goes on from JAAZZF010000100.1 coordinate 38,414, forward strand.
GTTTATTTAGAGGCATATCAAAGTCAAGGGAAACCTGATCTTCTATTTCTACTAACTCAGGATCCACAACTTGAATTTCATTAATATTTGCAGAAACATCCTTAATTTCTATTTCATCTTCTTTAATATCCATTTCAAAATCAACTTCTTCAAAAGACACTTCTATTTCATTAATATCAATTTGTGATGAAGATAAGTCGGTACTAATTTCTAAATCATCCGTTACGGGTAAATCTGTATTTTTAAAATCAATAGATTCTGAAGAAAAATCAAATTGTAAAGGAATTTTTTTATCTTCATTTTCACTTTTAAAATCTTGAATAATTTCATTATTACCATCCAAACTATGAATGATTTTTTTAGGATCAGCATGAATAATTTCTTGTTGTTGATTTGGATCAAACCCAGTTGCAATTACAGTAACTGAAATAGAACTTTCTAAAGAAACATCTTCTCCAATTCCCATAATTATATTCGCACTATGCCCTGCCCTTTCTTGAATATATTCATTAATCAATCCTATTTCATCAATGGTAATTTCCTTATTACCTGATACAATTAAAAGTAAAACATTTTTTGCTCCAGTTATTCTATTATCATTTAATAGTGGTGAGTCTAAAGCAGAAGAAATAGCTTCAATTGCTCTTTTTGATCCAGAGGCCTCAGCGGAACCCATTATGGCATTTCCACTATTAGATAATACAGTTTTAGCATCTTTTAAATCAATGTTTTGAGTATAGTGGTGAGTTATAACTTCTGCAATTCCTTTTGAAGCAGTAGCTAATACTTCATCTGCTTTTGCAAAGCCCTCTTTAAATCCTAAATTTCCATATATATCTCTTAATTTATTATTATTAATAACTATTAAAGCATCAACTTGTTTTCTTAGTTTTTCGATTCCTGTTTTAGCTTGATCATGTCTAATTTTGCCTTCAAAATTAAAAGGCATTGTAACAATTCCTACTGTAAGAATATCCATTTCTTTAGCAAGCTTTGAAATTATTGGAGCAGCTCCTGTACCTGTTCCTCCTCCCATACCTGCTGTTATAAATACCATTTTAGTATTAGTCTCAAACATTTTTCTTATATCGTCAAAACTTTCAACAGCAGCCTGCTCTCCAATTTTGGGGTTAGCTCCAGCTCCTAAACCTTCTGTCAGAGTAATGCCAAGCTGAATTTTATTTTCTACAGGGCTATTCTCTAATGCTTGAGAGTCAGTATTACAAACTACAAAATCTACCCCTTTAATTCCTTTGGAATGCATATAATTAATTGCATTACTTCCTCCACCGCCAACACCTATTACCTTAATTACATTGCTTTGATTTTTTGGCAAATCAAAAGGCAGGTTATTAATTTCTTGATTTAATTTCATAGTTATTATTTTATTCAGCGTTATCTAAAAAAGTTTTAAGAGATTGAGTAAATCTTTCAAAAACTGTTGTTCTTTCAACTTTTTCAGATTCACTTTCAATATTATTATTGTTTGTTTCACACTCATTTTTATCTTCATTATTTCTTTTGACTTTAGTTGAATTCATCACCAACCCTACTGCTGTAGCATACATTGGACTAGAAATTTCAATTGAATTGTTTCCTGCAAGATGTTCGCTTGGATAACCAAGTCTTGTATCCATTCCAGTAATATATTCAACTAATTGCTTGAGGTGTTTAAGTTGACTGCCTCCTCCTGTAAGAACAATTCCCCCAATCAACTTCTTTTTTTGTTCTTCATGGCCATAGTTTTTTATTTCTATATAAACCTGCTCAATAATCTCAACAACTCTTGCATGAATTATTTTAGACAAATTTTTAAGAGTAATTTCTTTCGGATCTCTTCCTCTTAAGCCTGGAATTGATACAATTTCATTTTCTTTATTTTCTCCTGGCCATGCTGAACCAAACTTAATTTTTAGAAGTTCTGCTTGTTTTTCAATAATTGAACATCCTTCCTTAATATCTTCGCTAATTACATTTCCGCCAAAAGGTATTACAGATGTGTGTCTTATAATACCATCTTTAAAAATTGCTAAATCTGTTGTTCCTCCACCTATATCAATTAATGCAACTCCTGCTTCTTTCTCTTCTTGACTTAAAACAGCATCTGACGAAGCAATTGGTTCAAGAGTTATTCCTTCAAAATCAATTCCAGCACTTTTAATACATCTAGCTATATTTTTAATTGAAGATACTTGTCCCACTACAACATGAAAGTTTGCTTCTAGCCTTCCTCCAAACATTCCAATAGGTTCTTTTATTTCTCCTTGACCATCAACTTTGTATTCCTGAGGAAGAACATGAATAATTTCTTCACCTGGAAGCATAACTAATTTATAAACTTGATTTATAAGTCTTTCCAAATCATCTTCATCAATAACTTGATCAGAATTTGTCCTTGTAATATAATCGCTATGCTGCAAACTTCTAATATGCTGACCCGCTATACCTACAATCACCTGCTCAATTTTTTCAGCCGAATCAGCCTCAGCCTCATTTATCGCAGCTTGAATCGATTGAATGGTTTGGGTTATATTATTAACAACTCCGCGATGAACACCCAAACTTTTAGACTTTCCAATACCTATAATTTTTAACTTATTATACTCATTTAAAGAACCAATCATTGCAACAATTTTAGTTGTTCCAATATCTAACCCAACAAATAAATTATTACCATCCATATTATTTCTTTTCTACAATTACCTGACTTTTAAAATTCAAATTAATTAAACTTAAATCTTTTAAAATGTTATCATTTATTGCAGATTTATAAAAAACTTTATAATTATTAAGACGAGTTTCATATTTATTAAAACCTTTCATTTTTATTACATAAGTGAAATTTCTAACATGAAAAAAAAGCTCATTATCAATTATATCTAATCCAATAATATGTGTATTTAAAAAATCATCATTTTTTAAAAAAACTCCCAGTGAACCCAAATTAACATAATCACTAGAATTAACTTTGCTAATGATTAAAGGAATACGTTCAGAAAAAAGATTAGATAAAGGCATTTTATTTCCATTTGAGTCAATATAAAATTTGCCATTTAGAACTCTAAATACTGGTTTCTTTTCTACAATTCTAACTCCAATTTCACCAACTAAATCCATTGAAACTTCAGCAGAATCTATAAATCCATTATCATTAATTGTTTCTTCTATTTTTTTCAAATTTAAATCTCTTTTTAAAAGAGGAGAAGAATTAGAATCAGTTTGTTTTAACAATTTATTAACCGATTCAATAGATATAAATTTAAGATCAGAATCAATAAAATTAATCTTATTAAAATTGATATTTCTATCCCCATTTTTAACAATACTAAATGCTGTTAAACCAGTAACTAAAAACAACATTATCAATATTTTAAGTGTTCTAAAATTCATTTTTAAATTAGTATTGCATTTTTAATTTTTTCTACTTCATTAGCAATATCTCCAGCCCCCATAATAACTATTACATCAGCATTAGAATTTATAATATGATTAACTAATTCTACTTTTTTAAGCAATTTTTTATTATTATTATTCATTCTATTTAATAATTCCTTTGAATTAACACCTTTAATAGGCTCTTCTCTTGCTGGATATATATCCAATAATACAATCTCATGAAACATTGAAAGAGTTTTTGCAAATTCATCCATAAAATCTCGTGTTCTTGAAAAAAGATGAGGTTGAAAAATAGCCATGATTATTTTTTCAGGATATAATGAAAAAACAGAATCTTGAATAGCTTGAATTTCTTTTGGGTGATGAGCATAATCATCAATTAATATTTTAGGAGACTTTAGAACATAACTAAATCTTCTTTTTACTCCTTTAAAAGTTCCCAAAGATTTTTTTAAATCTGCATCATTAATTTTTAAATTTTTACAAATTGCAAAAGCAGCCAAAGCATTAGAGGCATTATGTTTTCCGGGCATCTCAAATCTTATGTTTTTACATTTTCCATTCTTATATAAAATGTCAAAAAAAGAAGAATCATTAATAGTTTTATAGTTTGCAATTGAATACTCTGCATTTGAGTTAAATCCATAACTAATACCATCAATTCCTAAATCAAAATTTTTAAAAAGCAGACCATTTTTTTCTAAATTACAAGCAAATTCATTAAACGAATCTTGTAAATCTTTAATTGAATTATAGATGTCTAAATGATCTGGATCGATAGATGTTATACATGCTATATTCGGTTTTAATTTTAAAAAAGATCTATCAAATTCATCTGCTTCAACTAAAATTATATCCTGACCTTTTTCTATATAATTGCTATTGTAATTTTCAGAAATTCCTCCAATAAATGATGTAAAGCTTATATTGTTTTCATATAAAAGATGGGACAAAATAGTAGAAGTAGTAGTTTTCCCATGAGTGCCTGCAATTGCAATACAAAATTTATTTTTAGAAATAAGTCCCAGTGCTTCTGATCTTTTTAGAAGCTTATAGCTGTTATTAATAAAAAAGTCTAATTCAATATTATCTTTACTAATTGCAGGAGTGTATATTATTAAAGTATCTTGTTTATTACTAAATTCTAATGGAATTTTAGAAATTTTTAAATCATAATGAATAAGAGCTCCATGATTTTCAAGGTTGATAGTCAAATCTGTCTTAGTTTTATCATAACCTCCAACAGTTTTACCTTTATCTAAAAAATATAAAGCAATAGATGACATTCCAATACCACCTATGCCTATAAAATATATTTTAGTATAGTTTTCTATCATTGTTTAAAAAAAATTTTACTTGCTTTACTATATCTATAGTTGCATTAGGTTTTGCTAATAATTTTATTGATTTTGAAAGTTTAGTACTAAAATCAGAGTCTTTCATTATTTTTGTAAATACATCAAAAAACTTTTCATTTAAATCCTTTTCCTTAACCATAACTGCAGCATTATTTTCAACAATTTTTAAAGCATTTTTAGTTTGGTGATCTTCAGCAAGATTGGGAGAAGGAATAAAAAGGACTGGTTTACCTACAATACATAATTCAGAAATTACACTAGCACCTGATCTAGATATAATAAAATCTGCTGAGCTATATGCATTATTCATATTATTAATAAAGGCAAATACTTTAACATGTTTAGAGTTATATTTTTTATACATATCAAAATAAAGATTTCCGCATTGCCAAATAACCTTGAGTTTATTTCTTTGAAAAAAATCTATATTTTTAGAAATAAATTCATTTATTTTTCCAGCTCCTAAACTCCCTCCAAGAATCAACAATACTTTATTTGAATCATTAGTTTTAAATAAATCTTTAGATTCATTATTATAAATTTTTAAATCTTTAATTTCATTTCTTACAGGATTTCCAGTGTATAGGATTTTATTATTTGGAAAATATTTATTCATATTTTTGTATGCAACACAAATTAAATCAACAGATTTAGATAATATTTTATTTGTAATTCCTGCGTATGAATTCTGTTCTTGGATTAATGTTGGTATATTTAATTTAGAAGCAATAAATAATAAGGGACCACTTGCAAAACCACCTGTTCCAATTACAAAATCTGGTTTATATCTTTTAATAATAAAATAAGATTTAATAAGGCTATGAAATATTTTAATTGGTATTAAAAAATTTGAAATATGTAATTTTCTTTTAATTCCACTAATCCACAAACCTTTAATCTTATAACCATATTCAGGAACTTTCTGCATTTCCATTCTATTACTAGAACCAACAAATAATATTTCAATTGAAAGAAATGTTTTAGACAATTCATCCGCGATTGATAACGCTGGGTATATATGACCGCCTGTACCACCTCCAGAAATTAAAAATTTATAATTCTTCACCTAAAATATTTAAAGGATTATTATTGTCAATTATGTCTTGATTATCTTTATTTACACTAACACTTAAAACTATTCCAAGGGCTAAAAATGTCATCCAAATTGATGTTCCTCCAGTGCTAATTAATGGAAGAGGTTGACCAGTAACAGGAAAAAGTTGTACTGCTACTCCCATATTTATGTATGCCTGAAAAATAATTGGCAACCCAACTCCTAGAGCAAGTAATTGACCAAAAACAGTTTTTGATTTATAAGAAACTATTATGATTCTAAATAAAAGCCATGTATATAGTAATAAAATTCCTATTGCACCTATCGTTCCATATTCTTCAGTAATTATTGCATAAATAAAATCCGATGTGCTTTGTGGTAGCAAATTTTTCATCGTACTTTTTCCCGCTCCGACTCCAAAAACAGAACCATTAGCTATTGCTGATTTTGCTCTAACAATTTGATAATTTGATTCAGCTCCATCAGATCCTAAATAATTTTCAATTCGATTAGCCCAAGTATCCACTCTGTTTGGCATTAAGTCTGGGTAGCTTTTAGAAAACAGAATAAAAAATGATAATAAAAAAATACCCGAGAATACTATTCCAAACAAATATTTTATTGGATATCTCCCAATAAATATTAAAGTTAGAATCATTAAAAAAATCATAGCTGCAGTTGAAAAATTTGAAGGTAATATCAATAAAATTACTAATGAGATAGGTATCCAAAGTGGCAAAATTGAATCAGTAAATTTTATTTCTTTTTCATAATTTTTTGAAAGATAAAAAGCAGTATAAACCATTAATATTACGATTGCCATCGATGAAGGTTGAAAAGATAATCCAACTACAGGTAATTTAATCCATCTGCTAGCATTTGCACCCTCAATAACATTTCCCTGTAATGCAGTAAATAATAGTAATAAAATTATTACCGGTAAAGCAATAATTGATAATCCCTTAAAATATCTATAAGGAATTAAATGAGTAGCATACATAATTAATATTCCTATAAAAACTATAGCAATATGCTTAATCATATTTGAAAAAATAAAATCATTTCCAAAATTAGAACTAGCACTGTAGACTGGTAAAAATGAAAAAATAGCTAACAATGAAACTATTGTCCAAATTATTTTATCGCCTTTTATTTTATCTAAAATTTTTATCATTAAAGCTTTCTTACATATTCTTTAAATTGATTTCCTCTATCCTCGTAATTTTCAAACAAATCAAAACTTGAACAAGCAGGAGAAAGTAATACTGTATCATTTGGTTTGGCAATTTTATATGCATAATTAACCGCTTCAATCATACTTGTAGTTTCTATTATTGAATCTGAAATAGAAGAAAAAGTGTCTATTATTTTTTTATTATCTAAACCTAAACAAATGATAGCTTTTACTTTTTCTCTTACTAATGGGAATAATTCTTCATAGTCATTTCCTTTATCTATCCCTCCAACAATCCATACAGTAGGACTATTCATTGAATCTAGAGCATAATAAACAGCATTTACATTCGTTGCTTTAGAATCGTTAATATATTTCACTTTTTGAATTGTAAGAACATGCTCCATTCTATGATTAATAGACTGAAAGTTACTTAGGGACTCTTTTATATTTTCATCCGTAATGTTTAACAATTGGGCAACTGTAGCTGCTGCCATGCTGTTTTGTGTATTGTGTTTTCCTTTTAAGGATAAACTTTCTAATGATATCATAAATTTATTTTTATTTATTTCTGACTGAATATTATTATTATTTAAATATGTTTTATTGAGAAAATCTACTTTGGAAAAAGAGAATGGGATTTTTATTGAATCTATTTTTCTGTTCATTAACTCTTTTTTTATTATAGGGTCATCAGCATTGTAAATCAAATAATCTGAACTAGCTTGATTTAAAACTATTTTAAATTTTGCATCTATATAGTTTTGAAAATTATAACTGTATCTCCCCAAATGGTCCTGGGAAATGTTTGTTATTACAGCAATTGTTGGTTTAAATTTTGAAATACACTCTAATTGAAAACTGCTTAATTCTAACACGATGTAATCAAAATCATTTTTTGCAATTAAAAAAGCAAAACTAAATCCTATATTACCTGCAATACCAACATTAATTCCTGAAGATTTTAGAATATGGTATATTAAACTAGTAGTTGTAGTTTTTCCATTTGATCCAGTTACTCCAATAATTATTGATTTAGTAAACCTTGAAGCGAATTCAATTTCTGAAATTATTGGAATATTATTTTTATTGATATTATTTATTAAGTCTGAATCATTTGGAATTCCAGGACTTTTTATTATTTCTGTAGCTTTTAAAACCTTCTCTATACTGTGTATTCCTTCTTCAAACTCTATATTATTATCAATCAATATTTTTTTATACTTAGATTGAATTATATTTTTCTCAGATAAAAAAACATTAATCCCTCTTTGATAGGCCAAATAGGCAGCTCCAACCCCACTTTCGCCTCCACCTAATACTATCAAATTTTCCTTCATTTTTATCTTATTTTCAATGTTATTAATGAAAGAATCGCTAATAAAATTCCTATTATCCAGAATCTGACTGCTATTTTACTTTCATGATATCCTAATTTTTGGAAATGATGATGAATTGGAGACATCAAGAATAATCTTTTACCTTTTCCTAAATTATTTCTTGTATACTTATAATAACCTACTTGAATAATTACTGAAAGAGTTTCAAATAAGAAAATTCCACAAATTAATGGAAGCAATAATTCCTTTCGAACTATTATAGCAATTACAGCTATTATCCCACCAATAGTCAAACTACCAGTATCTCCCATAAATATTTGAGCTGGGAAAGTATTATACCATAAAAAACCTATTAAACCACCAACAAAAGCTGATATAAATATTACAATCTCACTAACTCTTGGAATATACATTACATTTAAATACTCAGAAAAAATTATATTTCCTGAAATCCATGCAAAAACACCCAATGTCAATGTAATTATTACTGAAGATCCTGCTGCTAGACCATCAATTCCATCTGTTAGATTTGCCCCATTTGAAACCGCACTTATAATTAATATCACAAAAAAGACAAAAACAATAAAACTATATTTATTAGATTTTTCACCAATCCATGATATCAAATAAGAATAGTCTAATTCATTATCTTTTAAAAATGGAACTGTTGTTTTTGTTGACTTGTATTCAATTCTTTCCTGAAAATTATCATTTCCATAATGATCCTTAATTGTAACATCTGGGTGATGATATAATACTAGACCTACTATTAGTCCTAATGAAATTTGTCCTATTAATTTAAATTTTCCTTTTAAGCCATCCTTGTTTTTTTTAAAAATTTTAATATAATCATCTGCAAATCCAATCAATCCTAACCATATAGTGGTAAATATTAATATTATAATATAAATATTTTTAAAATTTGACAATAAAATGACAGGAATAATAGTTGACATGATGATTATTAAACCACCCATAGTGGGTGTACCTGTTTTTTCTTTTTGTCCACTTAGTCCTAAATCTCTAACTGTTTCCCCAATTTGCTTTTTTCTAAGAAAATTTATTATATTCTTTCCATACTTTATTGAGAGCATCAATGAAAAAATAAAAGCTAATGCAGATCTAAATGATATGTAATTAAATAAACTTGCCCCTGGCAATTGGTATTTTAATTCTAAATATTCAAATAAAAAATATAACATATCAATTTTTGTTTTTTAAAAATTTTTCTAATATTTTTTTGTCATCAAAATCAATTTTATTTTCTCCATTAATTTGATATTTTTCATGACCTTTTCCAGCAACTAAAATCACATCATTTCCAGAATTTATTTCACAAGCATACTTTATAGCTTTTTTTCTATCTATTATAGATGAAACCTTATAAAGATCTTTTTTGTCTACACCTGCCTGCATTTGTTCAATAATTAATTTAGGATCTTCAAATCTTGGATTATCTGATGTAAAAACAACTCTATCACTTAATGAGGCTGCAATTTTACCCATTAATGGTCTTTTCTCAGTGTCTCTATCCCCGCCACAACCCAATACCGTAATTAATGAACTTTTATGTTTCAAATCATTTAGCGTTTGTAAAATATTTTGAATGGAATCTGGGCTATGAGCATAATCAATTATTCCAATTTTATTACTTTTATTTTCTGTAATCTTTTCAAATCTACCTTCAACAGTTTGTAAAAGACTAATATTATTTAGAATTTCTTCTTCTATAAAATCAAAATTTTTAGCTAAAGAATAGGTGGCTAAAATATTATATGCATTAAAATTTCCTATTAACCTAGTCCACACTTCTAAGCCATTTATTGAAATTTTCATTCCATTAAAATCTTTTTCAAAAATTTTCAGAGAATAATCAGCATTAGATTTAAGAGCATATTTGTAAATTCTTGCTCTACAATTTTGAACCATATAATTGCCATTCTTATCATCAACATTTACAATAGCTAAAGAATTACTGTCAAGGGAATCGAAAAACTTTTTTTTAATATCTCTGTATTCATTAAATGTTTTGTGATAATCTAGATGATCATGAGAAAGGTTTGTAAAAACTCCTGCTTTAAAATTTAATCCGCTAACCCTTTTTTGTTTAATTGCGTGTGAAGAAACTTCCATAAAACAAAACTCAACTTTAGATTCTATCATCTTGTTTAAAACCTTATTTAATGTCAAAGGATCTGGTGTTGTATGTTTTGATTCTATTTTCTTATTTCCTATAATAATCTTATTGGTTGAAATTAAACCAACTTTATAATTAAAGAGCTTAAATAATTGAAACATTAAATTTGAAGTAGTCGTTTTTCCATTTGTGCCAGTTATACCAATAAGCTTTATTTTTTTCGATGGATTGTTATAATAATTAGAACATACTAAGGCTAATGTTTCTCTTATATCTTTTACTTTTACATATGTAACTCCTTTTACAATTTCTTTTGGAATTTTTTGACATAAAACAACTTTAGCTCCTTTTTCAATAGCACGTGGAATAAATTGATTTCCATCAATATTGTTTCCCCGTATTGCTACAAACAAATCATTATCTAATATTTCTCTTGAATCAAATTCAATCTTATTTATTTTGATATTAGTAGATCCTATAACAGAGTTAATATTTACTTTATATAATATGTCTTTTAAAAGCTTCATGATAATTCTATAACTATCTTTTTATTAATTGAATTTTTAACTATGGTAAATTTTTTAATAATTAAACCCTTTCCTTTATGTTCAACATTAAATCCTAAGTTTTCTAACATGGGTAAAACATCATGAAAATTTTTACCCTTTAAATTTTCTATTTTATTTCTTTTATTAGTAATTTTTAATTGAACTTTATTTGTTGTCTTTTTAATTAAATCTTCTTCAAGTATTTTAGATTTTAATTTAGGGGTAATAGAATATAATTTTTCAGCAATTCTCTTAAATACTGGTGCCGCCACTATATTCCCATAATACCCTTTACTTTTATTTGGCTTATGTATTACTACTATGCATGAATACTTTGGGTTATCTGCAGGAAAATATCCTACAAAAGTTGATATATATTGAACATTATCTTTATTATAATCCACTTGACAAGTACCTGTTTTCCCTGCTATTTTAAATTCATCAGACTTGATATTATATGCCGTTCCGCCCTTTTCATTAACAACACTTTCCATCATTAACTTCACTTCCGATAATGTTTCTTTAGAGCAGATAGAAGGGTTTAAAACAACTTTATTAACAACATTTTTTTTATTATTGCTATTTTTTTTATTTAAAAAAACTGGTTTTAATAATTCTCCATCATTTGCAATCGCATTATAAAATGATAAAGTTTGTAGTGGAGTTAATGATACTCCATAGCCATATGCCATCCATGGAAGCGATAAGCCGCTCCAATTTTTATCTTTTGGATGTGGTATTATTGGTATACCTTCTCCTTTTATTGACAAATTGAGAGTATTGTTTAGTCCCATGTTATATAATCTATCAGAAAATTTTTCAGGATTTTTTGAATATCCTCTTGTAATTATATCAACGATTCCCGTATTAGAAGAAAATTTAAAAACCTCTTTAGCAGTTATCTTTCCATAACCTCCTTTTTTAGTATCTCTAACTTTACTGCCATAAAATGAAAGTATACCATCTTTTGTGTCTATTATTGTAGAAGAGTCTACAATATTATCTTCCAATGCAGCTATCATTGCCATTAATTTAAAAGTAGATCCTGGTTCATGAGATTCACCAACAGCATAATTTAATTTTTCATAATATTTCCCCTCTGATGTCCTTCCTAAATTTGAAATTGCTTTAATTGCTCCGGTTTTAGTTTCCATAACCACAACAGAACCATGATCTGCTTCAAACTTTTCTAATTGCGCTAAAAGAGTATGGTGTGTAATATCTTGAAGACCAACATTAATAGTAGTCATTATATCTAAACCTGGTTTAGGTTCTCTTTGATTTGGATTAGCTAAAGGTTTCCATTTTCCATTTGAAATTTTTTGCATTAGCTGTGATCCATTCTTTCCTCTTAATAAATCTCCATATGCATGCTCTAATCCAACTCCAACATAAATATTTTTTTCATTTATTCTCTCATAGCCTACTGTTCTTTCAGCAATTTTATCTAATGGATATTCTCTGAAATTCTTTTTTTCTATAATTACACCCCCCTTTATTCCTCCCATTTTAAACAAAGGCATTTTTTTAATATGATTAAGTGTATTTATTGATATATTTCTAACAATTGGATGATACCTTTTATTTGATTTTTTTGCATCGATTAAAGATTGTTTAAAAAAACTTAAGGGTTTATTAAATCTTATTGATAAAGCTTCAGAAAGCGGATTAATATATTTATTAAAGTTTTTATTCGTAACAGTAACTGCATCAAAATACACATCATAATTAGTTGTTGAAGAAGCTAATAAACTTCCATCATCTGAATATATATTACCTCTCTTTGGAGTAATTATGAAGTTTTTAATTGTTTTTTCTTTTGCAATTGTCCTATACTTTTCTCCTTCTAAGAACTGAATATCAAATATTCTATATCCGATTCCTAAAGCTAAAACAACCAGAATACTAGCAACAAAGTATAGCCTGTATAAAAATTGTTTTTGGTTAGTTAGCATTAGTTTACAATTATTTTTTTAGGGGGTTTATTAAAACTTTTTATTCCTCTTTCTTTCATTGCTGATGCAACATTTGACTCCATTTTCAATTTCATTACACTTTTTCTATTTTCTACAAACTCACTTTCTAAAACAGAAACATCATTTTTTAAATCTCCAATTAATATTATTTTTTTATCTATATAGTGAGAAGAAAAAATCATTATAATTGCCATAATGAAAAGAAAAGTTACCAGTTTCCAGTTTTTTAAAGAACCTTCTTCAATTAAAAAATTTCCTAATATTATTTTATTTATCTTATTCATATCCTAACTGCTGACCTTAACTTAGCACTTCTTGATCTACTATTATTTTTTATTTCTTCTCTACTAGGCACTTTAAACTTAAATGACTTTTTAAATGGTAAATTGGTTTTTCCATAATCATCTTTTAATGGTTCTAATCCAAAACATCCATTTTTGATGAATCTTTTGACAAGCCTATCTTCTACAGAATGATAAGTAATAATCGAAACCTTTCCACCTGTCTTTAAAACATCTGGTAATTGAACTAACAATTGTTTTAAAACTTCTATCTCATCATTAACCTCAATTCTCAATGCTTGGTAAATTTTTGCTAAAGTTTTATTTTCATAACCTTTTAATAAAACAGGATCTAATAGATTATTTAACTGTTCTGTTGAACTAATTTTATTTTTATTTCTTTTATTAACAATTAATTTTGCTATTGATCTAGAATTTCTGAGGTCAGAATACTCATAAAAAATTTTTGCTAATTCTGATTCAGAGTAATTGTTTAAAATTTCTGATGCTGTTAATTCTCCATTCTTATTCATTCTCATATCTAACTTTGATTGATGTCTAATTGAAAACCCCCTTTCTGGTTTGTCAAATTGATAAGATGAAACCCCTAAATCTGCTAGTATACCATCGACCATTTGATATCCATGATAAAATAAATTTTGTTTTAAAAATTTAAAATTTTGATTAATTAACAAAAGTCTATCATCTAAAATTTCATTTTCAATTGCATCTAAGTCTTGATCAAAAGCTAATAATCTTCCTTTATTACCTAAAGCATTTAAAATTGCTTTAGAATGTCCTCCGCCACCAAAAGTTAAATCAACATAAACTCCATCCTCCTTAATCCCGAGACTTGTAATAGATTCTTCTAACATTACAGGATTATGATACATCTTCTTCTTTATTTCCCATTACTTTTTCAGATAAATCTGCAAAATCAATTTCAGGGTTATTAATAATATTTTCATAAGAATCTTTATCCCAAATTTCTATAATGTTTATTGCTGTAGTTAATACAAGATCATTCTTGAAGAAATATGTCTTTAATAAATCTTTAGGTATTAAAATTCTCCCACTATTATCTAAATCCACAATTCTAACACCAGCTGTGAACATCCTTATAAAATCGTTATTTTTCTTAATAAACCTATTTAGTGTATTAATTTTATCCATTGTCAATTTCCATTCCGAATAAGGATGTAATTCTAAACAAGGTTGAAAAACAGATCTTTTTAAAATAAAACTTTCATTGATATTAATACCTAGCTGCTTCTTTAAAGCAATAGGTAACATCAATCGACCTTTGACGTCAGCTTTACATTGATAAGTCCCAATTAAATTAACCACTTTAAATTTTTATGTGTAATCTCAAATATATTGAAATTTTACCACTTTTTACCACTTTTTACCACTTTGTTAATAATTTTAACTGTGGTGAAATTTTATATTTCTAAGTATCTAATAATCAGATATTTAAATGCTATATGGATTTAGTTGAGATTAAAAATTTATATTTGGTAATTAGTATATTTGCTTTTCCATAAGGAATCATTTTATTATGCAAGAAAGAAAACATATTGAAAAAGGAGGCTATAAGTACTTGACTAGTGGAACAGGAAAGCCTATTATAATTCTTCATGGATTAATGGGCGGTCTCGGTAATTTTGAAGGATTTATATCTTATTTTCCAATAATTGGTTATCAAATTTTCATGCCTGAATTACCAGTATATACTGCTTCTCTTCTTGATACTAATGTAAAATATTTTGCAAAATTTATAAATAATTTTATAAAATTTTTAAAATTAGATAAAGTAATTTTAGTTGGTAATTCTTTAGGTGGTCACGTAGGGCTTTTACATGCTAAACTTTTTCCGGAATTTACAAAGGCTTTAGTATTAACTGGAAGCTCTGGTTTATATGAAAATGCGATGGGCGATACCTACCCAAAAAGAGGAGATTATGAGTTTATAAAAAAGAAGACACAAGATGTTTTCTACTCTGCCAAAACAGCTACTAAAGAAATTGTAGATGAGATATTTGAGGTTGTGAATGATAGAAAAAAAGTAATCAAGATATTAGCTATGGCGAAAAGTGCAATTCGTCATAATATGTCTAAAGATCTTCCTAAAATTAAGGTTTCAACAGCATTAATATGGGGAAAAAATGATATTGTAACTCCTCCTGAAGTAGCAAATGAGTTTAATAAACTATTGCCTAATTCAAAATTATTTTGGATTAAAAAATGTGGTCATGCCCCTATGATGGAACATCCTAAAGAGTTTAATAATATTGTTGAAAAATGGTTTGCTGAAAAAAATTTTTAGGCCATGCTCATTAAATCTGCAAAGTTTATTAAAAGTAGCTCAAAGGCTATAGACTGCCCTGAAACAGATATTCCTGAATTTACATTTATTGGCAGATCAAATGTTGGTAAATCTTCATTGATAAATATGATTGTTAAAAAAAAAATTGCTAAGGTTTCTAGAAATCCTGGAAAGACCTTACTAATTAATCACTTTTTAATAAACAACAATTGGTTTTTGGTAGACCTTCCTGGTTATGGATATGCTAAAATTTCTAAAAAGGAAAAAAAAAAAATTGAAAATATTATTGTAGATTATTTTAAAAACAGAGTTAATATATCTCTAACATTTGTTTTAATTGATATTAGACATGACCCTCAGTTAATTGATTTAGATTTTATAAGTTGGTTAAGTAATAATAATATAAATTTTAAAATAATTTTTACAAAAGCTGATAAGTTAAGTGCTAATCAAAAAGGCGAAAAAGCTAAAAAATATATTAAAATACTTTTCGAAAAAATAAAAATTTCCCCTGAGAATATCACAACTTCATATAAATTAAAATTAGGGAGAGAAGAAATTATGAATTTAATTTATTCTGAACTTTGATTAGGAGGAGACTCCAGCTTTAAATTTTTAGCAAAATATTCACAGAATTGTTTAAATGAATCTGTCATTTTTTCATTTTGTGTTGCTTTGAAAAATGTTTCACTCATACTCACTAAGGTTTGATGAAAAAAAACATTCATTTGATCCAAAGGCATATCTTTAGTCCATAAATCAATTTTTAATGTTTCTTGTGAATTATGATTCCAAACTGATAAAAAAACTGCTTTGGAAGCCTCATTTAAAACTCCTCCATCTGGAGCAGACCAAGTGATTTTTTCTGGAACTTTGTTTTTATCTAGTTTTACGTCAAATGAAATTTGAGTTTTTTTCATTACTTATTTGGTTTATATTTTGATTTATTAAAAATTTTATAAAAATCTTCTTTTATAAGTTGATTTAATCCTACGTCATTATTTTTCATGTATGAATTTACAATTTTATAACCCAACCATTTGCCAATACTTCCAGGAGAATCTTTATCAATATCTAAATTAAATTTTGAAAAGGGTGAAAAATATATAAATCTTGATTTTAAATCATTTCTTGTACTAAAAAGAAAATCATTTTCAACAAAAAAACTCCATATATTATATTCATTTTCTTCAGCCCATTTAATTTTACTCATATTTGAGTGAAATTTTATATGATTTTTATTAAATGGAGTTAGATATTCATTTAAAAACAAAATTTTCCCATGATATATCATTTCAGCCAATAATGACCTGTCGTTAGGTTTGTAAACAAAGCTTTGGGAAATTTTTTCTGCAATATCATTTGAAATGTATTCTTTAGACATGTTTAAAGAAATATATTCAGGCAATTCTGGATAGAAACTTCTTCCTAAATAAGAATCTAATGAAATTAATAATAAAGAATCTGCATAGATAACTCTATCATCATATTCAGATTGATTATTTAATGTAATGACTTTGGGTCTTTTGAATTCAGGAAAAATTCCCTCTAATTTTATAAAAACTTCCAAAATTTCCTTAGATATCACTTCAAAATTGTTAAAAATTCTTGAACTTTTATCATATATTCTAAGTCTTGTTGAGTCTTTTAAAAAAGATTTCCAAGTTTCCATTGAATATTGTTCAGGGAATAAATATGGATATTTATTGACAAGTAATTTAAGATTTTCCTCATTTGAATTATAAAATTCATTTTCAAAACGATGGATAACTAAATCCTCCACTGGTTTTTTAGATTCACATCCTATAATAATAATTGAAAAAAAACATAAAATAACACTGTAAATTTTATAATCAATCATAAAACTGTTAATTTTGTATATCACAATATTTTGATTACCAAACTTAATATAAACTAAGCCAATTATTTAAATTACTATAAAAAATTTAATAAATGAATTCAAAAAAAATTATTGAAAATATCACAGATTGGTTAATAAATTATTCTGAAAAATCTAATACAAATGGTTTTGTGGTAGGAGTTTCTGGAGGTGTTGATTCAGCAGTAACTTCAACACTTTGTGCAAAAACTGGTTTACCTACTTTATGTTTAGACTTACCAATCCTACAAAGTAAAAAAGAACATAATAGAGCAATAAAACATATTGATTGGTTAAAGAATAAATATAAAAATACCTCCTTAAAATCAATTAATTTAAATGAATCTTTTTTGTCATTTAAAAATTCAGTAGAAATTGATTCAAATAAAAATAATTTACTTTCTCTTGCCAATTCAAGATCAAGATTACGAATGACTACTTTATATTATTATGCTGGATTAAATAATTATATAGTGGTTGGAACAGGAAATAAAGTAGAGGATTTTGGAATAGGTTTTTATACAAAATATGGTGATGGTGGTGTTGATATTAGTCCTATTGCTGATCTTTACAAAACTGAAATATTTGAAATAGCTAAAGAACTTGAAATTATTAAAGAAATTATTCTAGCAAAACCAACAGATGGCCTATGGGATGATGCTAGAACAGACGAAGATCAAATTGGTGCTACATATGAAGAATTAGAATGGGCTATGAAGGAAAAAGATTATGGAAAAAATTCACTTGACTTTTCAGGAAGGCAAAAGAAAGTTTTTGAAATTTTAAATAAATTTAACAAACAGAATCTTCATAAAATGAATCCTGTTCCTGTTTACTTAATTCCAGATGAATTAAGATAAAGATTATAAAACTCTATTAAGTTTTTTAGACAATAAAGATTTTAGTTTATAATAATCCGTAATCTCTTCAAGTATTTGATTATTATCATTAGATTGTTTTTGTGTTTCTTCCTGAAGCTCTTTAACTTTTTCATTAATTAAATAAGTTCTTAAGCTTAAAATTGTCTCAGAAACTAATTGAGAAATCACTTTATTTTTTTCTTTAACAAAAATGTTCTTACTTAACCAATCATGAAGTTGATATCTATCTTCATTCATTAAAATAGAGGTCACATGATTTGATAAATCAGGTTCTAAAGTATTTAAAAAAATATCTAGAAGCAATTTTCCTTTTTTTTGAAGTTCATTTATAATTGCTTTATAAAGAGTTTTAAAAGATTCGTTTGTGAATTCTACTTCATCCTGCTGTAAATCCAAAAATATTTTTTCATAAACTAAAGATTCAACTATAGTAGGCTCCATAACAACCTCACCATTTTTATCTTTTTTTAATATCAATTCCTCAAATTTTTCTTTTTGAGTACCATATAGTAATAAAATTTCTATAATTTTTTTTTCAAGTTCAAATAGTATATCAACTTTTATATTTTTTGGAGTTTTTTTAATCTTACTAATATTTCTCTTTGATAGGTATGCAACTTCATTTTTACTTAGTTGAGCTAAGGAATTAAATAAGACATCTTCTGAAACATCCATTATTTTAGAACAATGTTTTACATATATTTCTTGCTTAATTCTATCAGGAATGGTTGAGATACTAGTAACTATCTCATTAATTGTTTTAGCTTTTAAAATAGGGTCATCTTTACTATTCTCGAATAAAATTGAGGCTTTAAATTGAATAAAATCTTTAGAGTTTTGAGATAAAAATTCCTTTATTTCTTTATTGCTACGCTCTTGACTAAAACTATCAGGATCATGACCCTTTGGAAAGGCACAAATACTAACGTTCATTCCTGCACCTAAAATCATATCTACTCCCCTCAAAGTAGCATCCACTCCTGCTTTATCACCATCATATAACATAGTAATATTTGAAGTCAATCTTCTAATTAATGTAATTTGATCATTTGTTAATGCAGTCCCAGAAGATGAAACTACATTTTTTACTCCTTTTTGATGTAGTTGAATAACATCGGTATATCCTTCAACTATGTAGCAATTGTCAAGCTTAGCTATTTCTTGTTTGGCATAATAAATACCATATAAAACTTTGCTTTTATTATATATGAGACTTTCAGGTGAATTTAAGTACTTGGCTGTTTTAATTTTATTATTCAAAGTTCTTGCCCCAAAACCTAAAACTCTTCCTGACATACTATGAATTGGAAAAATAACTCTTCCTCTAAATCTATCTATAGATTCATCATTTTGAAAAATAGACAATCCTGTTTTTTCTAAAAAACCTTTAACATAACCTTTTTTTAAAGCAATTTTTGAAAAACAATTTATTTCTTTTGGTGAAAATCCTAAATCAAATTGATTAATGGTGTCTATGCTAAAACCTCTTTCTTTAAAATACGAAAGACCAATTGCTTTACCTTCTTCAGATTCATTTAACTGTTTTGAGAAAAAATCTTTAGCAAATTCTGAAACTATATATAAACTTTCTCTTTCACTAGCCTTCTCTTTATCTTTATTATTTATTTGAGTTTCTTCAATTTCAATATTGTATTTTCTAGCCAAATACTTAATTGCTTCAGGATAGGTAAAGTGTTCATGTTCCATTAAAAATGCAATTGCATTTCCTCCTTTTCCACTACTAAAATCTTTCCAAATTTGTTTAACTGGTGAGACAACAAAACTTGGAGTTTTTTCATTAGAAAAAGGGCTTAACGCCTTATAATTTGATCCAGATTTTTTTAAATTAACAAAATCACCTATAACTTCCTCAACTCTGGATTGTTCAAAAACTTTATCTATTGTATTTTTAGATATCAAATTATTTAATTTATTCTGCTACTGAATTTAAATAAAAAAAATGTTTTTAAAAGCATTATTTAAAAACATATTAAAAAAATCTAATACTCTCTATCTATTACGTAATTTACCAAACATATTAAACTTTCTCTATATTGGTTTTCAGGAAATTTACTAATATCTTTTAATGCATCACTCTGAAATTCCTTCAGTTTAGATAAAGTATATTCAATTCCTCCTGTTTCTTTCACATATTCTATCACTTCTTGAATTACTTTTTTATTATTGCTATGGTTTTTAATACAATTTATCAACCATCTTTTTTTTGATTTAGAAGAATTCTTTAAAGTGAAAATTAATGGAAGAGTTAACTTTTTTTCTTTTAAATCAATTCCAATAGGCTTTCCAATTTTTTTGTTTCCATAATCAAACAAATCATCTTTTAGCTGAAAAGCAATACCTATTTTTTGTCCAAAACTCTCCAATTCATCAATTTTATTCTCAGAAACATTTGAAGCTGCTGCACCTAAAGCACAACAAGAAGATATCAATGACGCTGTTTTTTTTGTAATTATTTCAAAATAGGTTTCTTCATCAATATCTAGTCTTCTAGCTTTTTCAATTTGCAATAATTCTCCTTGGCTCATATCCTTCACAGATTTTGAAATTATCTTTAAAAGGTCAAAATCATTATTATCTATACAAAGTAGCATTCCTTTTGATAAAAGAAAATCCCCTACTAAAACTGCAATTTTATTTTTCCACAAAGCATTTAAAGAAAAAAATCCTCTTCTGACATTACTTGAATCTACAATATCATCATGAACAAGGGTAGCGGTATGGATCAATTCTATCACAGAGGCTGCTCTAAAAACTTTTTCATTAACCTTTCCATTAGAAAGCATTTTAGCAGTTAAAAAAACAAACATAGGTCTAATTTGTTTTCCCTTTCTATTTACAACATAATGGGTTATTCTATTTAATAGAGAAACTGAAGAATTCATAGATTTAGAAAACTTTCCTTCAAAAAGTTCCATTTCATCTTTAATATGCAATTTTATTCTTTCCATTTCTTTCATACAATAAATATACAATTCAAAATAAACTAGATTATATTAATTCGTTTCCCTATTTGCAAGTTGTCCACATGCAGCATCAATATCTTTGCCTCTTGATTTTCTAATAGTTACTGGAATCTTGTTTTTTTCTAACTCAGAAATGTATTCTTGAATTATTTTATCTTTAGCAGCAGTAAAAAAAGAGTTTTCAGTATTATTATATTCAATAAGATTAACTTTTGATGGAGATGCTTTACAAAATTTTACTAAAGCTTTAATATGCTTCATATCATCATTTATTTCTTTCCATACTATATATTCGTAAGTAACTTTTTTTCTTGTTTTTTTATACCAATATTTTACAGCTTCCTTTAACTCATCAAGAGGAAATTTTTTAGAAAATGGCATTATTTTATTGCGCGTTTTTTCTAAAGCAGAGTGCAAAGAAATTGCAAGATTGAATTTAACATTTTCATCGGCCATTTTAATTATTAATTTAGAAATCCCAGATGTTGATACAGTTATCCTTTTTGGAGAAATTCCTAAACCATCTTTCCCAGTAATTTTTTCAATTCCTAAAATTAAATTTTTATAGTTTAACAAAGGTTCTCCCATGCCCATGAAAACAATATTTGAAATAGGGCGATTGTAATAAAGTTTACTTTGAAGATTAATAGTAGATGCTTGATCAAAAATTTCATCAGGCTTAAGGTTCCTAATTCTTTTTAATTTGGATGTTGCACAAAAGTCGCAATCTAAACTACAGCCAACCTGACTAGAAATACATGCTGTAGTTCTTTTTGCTGTAGGAATTAAAACTGACTCAACTAATAGATTATCAAATAATGTAACGGCATTCTTAATAGTCCCATCATTACTTTTTTGAATTTTGTCAATTTTAATATGGTTGATAACAAACTCCTTTTTTAAAACATCTCTTAATTCAAGTGAAATATTGGTCATTTCATCAAATGAAAAGCATGATTTTTTCCAAAGCCAATTGTAAACTTGTTTACCCCTAAATGATGGATAATTGTTAGATTCAAAAAAAGAACATAAATCTTTAAGGCTTAAAGAACGTACGTCTTTTTTCATAATATTTTTTCTAGATAATTAACATTGCATCCCCATAAGAATAAAAATTATATTTTTCTTTAACAGCAACTTCATATGCCTTCTTTATAAAATCATGCCCACCAAAAGCAGAGGCCATCATCAGCAAAGTAGATTTAGGGGTGTGAAAATTTGTTATCATTGAGTCTGCTAAATTAAAATCATAGGGAGGAAAAATAAATTTATGAGTCCATCCAGAATATGGATTTAACGTTTTGAAAGAGGAAACCGATGATTCTAATGCTCTCATTGAGGTTGTACCAACAGCACAAATTCTATTCTTACTTTTCTTTGCATTATTTACAGTATCACATGCTTTTTGATTTATAAAAAGTTCTTCTGAATCCATTTTATGCTTAGAAAGATCTTCAACCTCAACAGGATTAAAAGTGCCAAGACCAACGTGTAATGTTATCTCAGCTATATTAATTCCCTTTATCTCTAATCTTTTTAAAAGATGTCTTGAAAAGTGTAACCCTG
The DNA here is from genome assembly GCA_014239275.1 of Flavobacteriaceae bacterium. Lineage (GTDB taxonomy): Bacteria > Bacteroidota > Bacteroidia > Flavobacteriales > Flavobacteriaceae > MAG-121220-bin8. Next base: position 61,314 of record JAAZZF010000100.1, read on the forward strand.
CAGTTGGAGCTGCAACAGCACCCTCATGTTTTGCATAAATAGTTTGATATCTTTCTTCATCAAAACTCTCTTCTTCTCTTTGAATATATTTAGGTAAAGGAGTTTGACCCAAGTCGAAAAGTACTTTACGAAAGTCTTCATAAGATCCATCAAATAAAAATCTCAATGTTCTTCCTCTAGATGTAGTATTATCTATTACTTCTGCAACTAATGTTTCATCTTCTCCAAAATAAAGTTTATTTCCTATTCTAATTTTTCTAGCTGGGTCAACCAAAACATCCCAGAGCCTTTGTTCCTCACTTAATTCTCTTAAAAGAAAAACTTCAATTCTTGCTCCTGTTTTTTCTTTGTTTCCCATTAATCTAGCAGGAAAGACTTTAGTATTATTTAAGACGAAAGTATCTCCTTCATTAAAATAATTAACTATATCTTTAAAAGACTTATGTTCTATTGTTTCTTTTTTTTTGTCTAGAACCATTAACCTAGATTCATCTCTATGATCAGATGGATACTCTGCTAATAACCTTTGTGGTAAATCAAAATTAAAATGGGATAATTTCATGTGTTTAAAATTTGAAGCTGCAAATATACATTCATGAAAGTAGCAAAGTCAAGTTTATTCGAATTTAATTTCTTTTATACTCTGATATTCTAAAATTTAATTTTTTCAAAGCTTTCCAATAAGTAGGAAAAGACTTAGAAACAACCATTGGATCATTAATTATAATAGGTTTTATGATTCCTAGAGGAGCAAATGCCATTGCCATTCTATGATCTTCATATGTATCTATACAAATATTAACGTTAAATTCTTTTGATTTTTTTAAATGTAAACTGTCATTAGTTATTAGAACATTACCACCCAATTTAACTAATTCTTTCTCTAAAGCTAATAATCTATCTGTTTCTTTTATTTTGAGAGTTTGTAATCCATATAAATCACATTGCAAACCTAATCCAAAACAAGAAACAGCTATAGTTTGGGCTAAATCTGGATTATCATTTAAATCTAATATAACTTTTTTGGGAAGTTTATGATTTTTATCCTTTTTTAAGCATAGAGTATTCTTCTCAAAAGAGCTAATGACTCCCAAATTTTTATAAATCTCAATTAATTTTATATCACCTTGAATAGAATTAGAATAATAATTCCCTATTCTTAAAGTTGAATTTGTTGATAATGCAACTATACTATAAAAATAAGATAATGAACTCCAATCAGATTCAATTTTATAAAGAATAGGATTTAGACTCTGAATGGGATCTACAATAATCTTATTATTTACAAAAGAAGTTTGTACTCCAATTTTTTCTAACAAAGCTAAAGTCATTTTTAAATAGGGTTTGGAAGTAATTTTGCCTTTTAAATAAACTTCTAATCCCTTTTTTAAAGATGGAGCTATTAAAAGTAGTGCTGATATATATTGACTACTAATATTAGAATCTAAAGAAACACGAAACTTGTTTATTTTTTTTCCAATTATTTTTATGGGAGGAAATCCTGTTTTATTAATGTAACTAATATCTGCCCCAAGATAATTAAGAGCATCAACCAATACTTTTATTGGTCTATTATGCATCCTTTCAGAACCTGAAATTTCATGATATTTATTTTCCTGAGTAGAAAAAAAAGCAATTAAAAAACGCATCGCAGTTCCTGCATGATGAACATCTATCTTCTCAGGTGGTTCTCTCAAAATATTTTTTAAAATATTTGTATCATCAGAATCTGACAAATTTTCAATTTCAATATTTTTGAAAAGATGTTTTAAAATAAGTAATCTATTAGACTCACTTTTTGAACCAGAAATATTAAAAGAAGTTTTAATTTCATTATTTGAATGTTCAATTAAAAACGCCATTTCTATTTTTTTAATTTTGAATTGTTTTGGTGTCTTAGGTGATCTCTTTTTGTTTTAAATTTTAATTTATCGTTAAAGGCTTTTTCTAAATCACACCCTGTTTGATTTGCCAAACATAATACTACAAATAAAACATCTGATAATTCCTCAGCTAAATCTTTATTTTGATCTGATTCTTTTTCTGATTGTTCTCCATATCTTCTTGATATTATCCTTGCTACTTCTCCAACTTCTTCGGAAAGTTGAGCCATATTAGTAAGAGGATTAAAATAACGTACTCCGTGTTCTTTTATCCAAACATCCACTTTCTTTTGTATTTTTTTTAATTCCATAATTTTTTATTCTTTATTTTTTGAGTCAATAAAAATAGTTACTGGACCATCATTTTCAATTTTAACTAACATATCTGCTCCAAAAATTCCCGATCCTGGTTTTTTGTTAATATTTTTTTCAACTGAAGTTAAAAATTTACTGTACATTTTTTTAGCATATTCAGATTTAGCAGCTTTTATATAAGATGGCCTATTACCTTTTTTAGTTAAAGCATGTAGGGTAAATTGACTTATAATGATAATATCACCATTAACATCAATAATTGATTTATTCATTACATTACTATTATCATCAAAAATTCTCAATTGTGAGATTTTATTAGCCAACCATTCTATATCGGTTTCATTATCCTCATTTTCAATTCCTAGCAGAACTACCATACCTTCTTTAATAGAAGATACTATAGAACTTTCCACTTCAACACTAGCTTTTTTAACTCTTTGAATAATTACTCTCATTTTACCTGTTATCTGTTCTGAAGCTTTTATCCTCGTTAATTAATAAACTTCGATAGCTTTTATATCTTGATTCAGAAATCACACCATTAACCACTGCTTCCTTTACAGCACAATTTGGTTCGTTTTCATGAAGACAGTTATTAAATTTACAATCATCTTTTAATAATATAAATTCTGAAAAATATCCTCCTAACTCACTTTTTTCAATATCAATTAATCCAAAACCTTTGATTCCAGGACTATCTATAATTCTAGCTCCAAAATTTAGATCATACATTTCTGCATAAGTTGTTGTATGTTGTCCTTTTTCATTTTGTTTAGAAACCTTAGCAGTTTTAATATTTAAGCTTGGATCTAATAAATTTACTAAACTAGATTTCCCAACTCCACTATGACCTGTAAAAATGGAAATTTTATCTTTCATTATTTCAATTATATTATTAATATTAATTTCTTTTAAAACTGAAATATTCAAGCATTTGTATCCAATTTTTGAATATATATCTCTTAAATTATCAATATATTTTATATCATTTTTAGAATATATATCTGTTTTATTGAATAAAATAATGGTATCAATTCCAAAAGATTTAGTAGCAATTAAAATTCTATCTATAAATATCGATGATGTTATTGGGTTACTAGGTGTAACAAATAAAAAACAACAATCGATATTGGAAGCAATAATATGAGAAAATTTTGACAGGTTAACAGATTTCCTAATAATATAATTCTTTCTATTTTCAATCCTATTTATAATGCCAGTAAAGTCTTTCTTGTTTATAATTTCAAAATTAACTTGATCTCCAACAGCAATAGGATTTGTACTTTTAATTCCTAGAGACCTAAATTTTCCCTTTATATTACATTTATAAACCTCATTTGAATCGGTTTGTACCGAGTACCAATTTCCAGTAGATTTATAAACAGTTCCTTTCATAAATCAACTATTTATAACTTTCTCCTGATGATTAATTGATTCTTGGTGAATAGCTTTAAACATCCTTAAAATAAATTCTTCACTAAGCCCCTTTTCTTCTCCTTCTAAAATCATTTTACCTAAAATTTCATTCCATCTTTTAGTTTGCAATACCGCAACATTTTTTTTCTTTTTAAGACCACCTATTTCAATTGCTACTTTCATTCTCTTGCCAAGAGTATCCAATAAACCTTGATCAATAACATCTATTTGCGTTCTTAAAGTATTTATACTGTTTTTATAATCAACTTCTTCATTAGTAACCTTTCTCATTTTTAAATTAGCCATCATTTTAACAAGAACTTCAGGTTTAATTTGTTGAGCTGCATCACTCCAAGCTTTATCTGGATTAATATGAGTTTCTATCATCAAACCATCAAAATTTAAATCAAGAGCAGTTTGAGAAACATCTTGTAATATGTCTCTTCTTCCTGAAATATGAGAAGGATCACAAATCAATGGAAGATCTGGAAATCTATTTTGTAATTCAATAGGTAACTGCCACTCAGGATTATTTCTATATTTAGTTTGTTCATAAGTTGAAAACCCTCTATGTATAACTCCAATTTTTTTAATATTTGCAGAATATAATCTTTCGATACACCCAAGCCATAGAGATAAATCTGGATTTACTGGATTTTTAACCAAAACAATTTTATCAGTGCCATTTAAGGCGTCTGCAATTTCTTGAACAATAAATGGACTTACTGTAGACCTTGCACCAATCCATAAAACATCTATATTATGTTCTATAGCAAGTTTTACATGATTTGCATTTGCAACTTCAGTAGCTGTCAAAAGGCCTGTTTCCTTTTTAACTTTTTCTAACCACTTTAATCCAATAGCACCTACTCCCTCAAACATTCCTGGTCTAGTCCTAGGTTTCCATATTCCAGCTCTATAGACTGAAACATCAGAATTTTTTAAATCATGTGCAATTTTTAACACTTGATCTTCCGTTTCTGCACTACATGGACCAGCAATTACCAAAGGATGGTCTAGTTTCAATGCCTTTAGCCAGTCTTTCATTTTTTTATTATTTTCCATTTTCATGTATTGTATTTTTTAAAATTTCTTTTATCCTATTTGTGTTATTTAAAATATAAGACAAACTTGTTTCATCGTTTTCTTCAATAATTTTTTTTAAAATTTTTAAATTTGAAACATATTCTTCTATGGCCAAAACTATATTTTTTTTATTCTCTAAAAAAATTGGCGTCCATGTTTCTGGTGAACTCTTAGCTAACCTTACAGTAGATTCAAAACCACTTCCAGCTAAATCAAAAATATTTTTCTCATTTTTTTCCTTTTCTATTACTGTCTTCCCAAGCATGAAAGAGCTTATATGTGATAAATGTGATACATAAGCTACATGTACATCATGCGGTCTTGAATCCATATATATTATATTCATATTTAATAACTTAAATATTTCTAATGCTTTAGTTCGAATCTTTATATCCGTTTTATCTATCTCACAAATTATATTTGTCTTATTAATATATAATCCTTTTATAGCAGCATCAGGGCCTGAAAACTCGGTGCCAGCCATTGGGTGAGAAGCTAAGAAATTTCCTCTATTAGGATGATTATTTAATGACTCACATATAGCTCCTTTTGTAGAACCAACATCAAAAACTAATGTTTTATTATTTATTTTATCTAAAATTTTAGATATAACAGAAATAGACTTATCAACAGGAATGGAAACAAGAATTACATCCATTTTATGGAATTCTCGTATATCAATAACTTCATCAATTAACTCTAATTCAATAGCACGCTCTTGATTTTTTTTAGAAATGTCCGATCCATAAATCTTAGAACTTGGGTAAACAGATTTTATGTCTAAAGCAAAAGACCCCCCCATTAAACCTAAACCTACAATTCCTATTTTCATTATTTACATCTTTTAATAGCTTCTTTAATTTCTTCTTCTTCAATACATAAAGAAAATCTTATATAGCCTTCTCCATTTGAACCAAAAATTGCTCCAGGAGCAATAAATACTTTTTTATCAATTAATAACTTATCTATAAATTTTTTAGAATCCTTAATCCCTTTAGGAAGTTTTGCCCATACAAACAATCCCTTAGAATCACGCTCAAATTCACAATTCAAAATAGATGCTAATTCCCAAACCAGTTCTCTTCTTTTTTTATATAACACATTTAATTCTTTAAACCAATTTATATCAGAATTAAGTGCCTCTATTGCTCCTTTTTGAATTCCATAAAACATTCCTGAATCCATATTACTTTTAACTTTTATAACTCTAGAAATATTTTTTTTAGACCCTAATAACATACCAATTCTCCAACCTGAAAGATTAAAAGATTTGCTCAAAGAATTTAATTCCATACAATTTTTTTTTGACCCTTCTACTGATAAAAGACTTATAAAATCATTGTTTAAAATAAAACTGTATGGATTGTCATTTATTAGTAAAATATTGTTTTTTCTTGCAAAAACAACTAGTTCATCAAATTGATTCAAGGTTGCAGAAGAACCAGTAGGCATATGAGGATAATTAATCCACATAATTTTAACTTTTGATAAATCTTTCTTTTCTAATTCATTTAAATCAGGAAACCAATTATTTTCTTTTAACAAATCATAAAAAACAGGATTCGCCTCAACCAATTTAGTAACTGATAAATACGTAGGATAACCAGGATTTGGAATCAACACCTCATCTCCAGGATTTAAAAATGCTAAAGATATATGCATAATCCCTTCTTTAGATCCAATTAATGGTAATACCTCGTTTTCAGGATTTGATTTAACTTTAAAAAATTTATAATAAAACTTAGAGATCGCATTACGCAATTCAAACAAGCCTTGATAGCTTTGATATTTATGAGCAGTTTTATGATCTAAACTATTTTTTAAAGCCTTAATGACACCTTTAGAAGGGAATAAATCAGGACTACCTATTCCCATATTAATTACAGGCTTTCCTAAATCTAATAAAGCAGATACTTCTCTTAATTTTTTTGAAAAATAGTATTCTTGAACCGTATCTAATCTGTTTGAACCTTTAATCATTTAATTTTATTTTGGTAAATTCCTAAAACTTTAAGGGATTCCGATTTCTCCTCCATTAATCCTAATGCTTTATTTAAATTATCTAAAGAATGAAAAGTTGTATCAACAAAAAAAGAATACTTCCATGGAATTTCTACAATAGGAAGAGATTGAATTTTTGTTAAATTCAAATTACAGTCTTTTAGAATTTCTAAAATTGCAGCCAAAGTACCAGTTTTATGACTTAGCACAAATTTCAACGATGCTTTGTCATTTTTAGAATCATTCTTTAAAGCATTTTTGGAAATAATTACAAACCTTGTCTCATTATTCTTTATAGTTTGGATGTTTTCACTTATAATTTCTAATTCATAAATATTAGACGCTTCAACACTTGCTATTGCTCCTATATTTTTAATTTTGTCTCTTTGAATTCTATAGGCTACTTCAGCAGTATCTTTATCTTCGACTAATGTAATATTAGAGTGTTTTCTAAAGAACTCTTTACATTGTAAAAGAGCCATTGGATGAGAAGCTACTACATCTAGATCTTTAATTTTTGATCCTGGTAAGGCCATTAATTGATGGTTAATATTAATATAATGTTCCCCCGTAATTTTTAAATTAGAATTATCAATTAATGCATAGTTAGGTATTATAGATCCAGCAATTGAATTTTCAATTGCAATAACACCCATTTCACATTTATTATTAATTATGGAATTAATCAATTCATCAAAAGACATAAATTCTGCTATTTCTATTTCTTTTCCAAAAAACTCCATTGCCACCTGATGATGGTAAGATCCCTTAATCCCTTGAATTGCTACTTTACTCATATTACATTAAAAAAAAAGTCCTGAAAAATCAGGACTGTAAATTATATATTTAAAAAAATCTTATATATATGAAAGTCCTTTCTCAACTCCAAAATAGAAGTAGAAATAAAAACTTTCTGTATAAAAAGATAATTTAGTATTAAACATAACTGCTGTAAATGTAATATTAGTTATTGAAATAACAAAAAACTATTAGTAATAAAAATTATCTAAAATTTACTGAAATCCCTGCAGATAAGGTCTTGTAATTCTGAAAAGTAAAGTCTATGAAAGCACTAAAAATCAAAAATTTATACTTAGCTCCAATGGTAGTTTGAAAATTTGAAGTACTAAAATTCATATCAATTGGATCACTTAAAGTTTTATTTACAGGACCATTTGATTGTGTTTGATACTCTAAATCATATTGCCCCATCATCTTAAATGAAGAACTTCCACCTGTTAAACCAAATCCACAGTAAAAATTAACAACTAATACGTCCAAAGAAGCCAATAACAATAAATTGTAATTATTAAGACTAAATTCTGCAACTTGTCCGGATCCTTTTATTGAACTAAATGATTGGATATCATAATCAATTTCCATTTTAGAAAAAGATGCAAATGCAGAAACATTTAACGGAAATTTATCAATAGGCCCAAAATATTGAAGTAAGTTATGTTTAATCCCTAATCCTTTTAATGACATATCTATACCTTTTCGATGATATTCTGGGCTATATCTTATTATTATTTCTGTGTCAAAAGGAATTCCAATTCCCAATTGTAAAACTGGAGCTGGAACGCCTCCAAAAGGCAATTTGTTTTTTATTCCTTTAGGAGCTTTAATCGTTTTTTTCAATTCTGGCAAAAGACCATCTACAGGAATGGTAATTAGTAAATTCTCTTGTCTATTTTCACCAATTATAGTTGGCAAATTTTCAGCATTGGTAGTTATATTTTCTAAGTCAGAAATAGAAAAAGCTTGCTCAGCAGATGGAACAAATGTTGTATTTAGTCTTAAACTTAAATCAACTCCTAATTTACTGTGGACTTTTGCTGTATTGTACCATCCAGAATTAGAACTATAAATAGCTCCTTTCATTAGAGGGTTCATATATCTTTTAAATATTTTTTTAGAATCACTTTCAACTGCAAGTAGAATTGACTCAAAACCTGATTGGGAGTAGGATAATAAAGGAAAAAATAAAACTAAAAGTAAATTTCTAAACTTCAATTTAAAAA
>JAAZZF010000101.1 GCA_014239275.1 Flavobacteriaceae bacterium
AATTAACTAACTTTATAATAATTTTAACATAATTAATCTATAATTATTTACAAATTGCACTAACAACAACAATTAAATAAAAATGGCTTTAAATAAAAATGGAATTTTTGCATGGGCCTCATTCATTTTAACTATACTAGGTATAGCACTTGTATTATTAGGAGTTTTAAAATACCAAGATTACGCAATTGGCTTTTCTGTAGTTGGAGTTGGTTTTATTTCTATAGGATGGGCATTTAATGCTTTGAAAGGAAGAGTTTAGTTGCTGTTTCCAGTCATTTTTTTTATATCTACCCATTTGTCAAATTCTTTAGCACTTGCATAGCCTAATCTAACAGTTTCTTCTTTTAAAGTTGTGCCATTTTTATGAGCAAGATTTGCTATTTCTGCTGCTTTATAATATCCTATTTTGCTATTTAATGCAGTAACTAACATTAAAGAATTCTTAACAAGTTCTTCAATTCTTTTTTTGTTTGGTTTTATTCCTTTTATACAGTTGTTATCAAAACTATCAACTGCATCAGAAATCAATGTAGAGGATTCTAATAAATTGGCAGCCATTAATGGTTTATAAACATTTAATTCGTAATGACCTTGCATTCCTCCAATAGTTACTGAAACATCATTACCAATTACTTTAGCACATACCATTGATAAGGCTTCACATTGAGTTGGATTGACTTTACCAGGCATTATAGAACTTCCAGGTTCATTTGCAGGTATTGAGATTTCTCCTATACCAGATCTAGGTCCAGAAGCCATCATTCTAATATCATTGGCAATTTTATTTAATGAATTGGCAATTAATTTTAAAGCACCATGTGTTTCTACAAGAGCATCATGTGCTGCAATAGATTCAAATTTATTTTCAGCTGAAATAAAATTTAATCCAGTAAATTTTGATATAAATTCTGCAGACATTTCAGAATAACCTACTGGAGAATTTATTCCAGTTCCAACTGCTGTAGCACCTAAGGCAAGTTCAGACAAGTGATTTAACGAATTTTTTAAAGAACTTAAACCATGTTTTATTTGAGATTGATAACCCGAAAATTCTTGTCCTAAAGTAACTGGTGTGGCATCCATTAAGTGGGTTCTACCTATTTTAATAATATCTTTAAATTCTTTTGATTTTTCTAAAAGAGTTTTTTCAAATTCTTCAAGACTTGGAATAGTATTTTCTATCAATTTCTTATAAATAGCAATATGCATTGCTGTTGGAAATGTATCATTTGAAGATTGAGACATATTAACATCGTCATTTGGAGCTAATGTCTTTTTAGATTCCCCAATTTTTTTACCTTCTAGTATATGAGCTCTATTAGAAATAACTTCATTAACATTCATATTAGTTTGAGTACCTGATCCAGTTTGCCATATAACAAGTGGAAACTGATCATTATGTTTACCATCTAAAATCTCGTCACAAACATTACCAATAAGATCTCTTTTTTCTTTATTTAAAACACCTAATTTATGATTGGTAAATGCAGCAGCTTTTTTTAAATATGCAAAACCATAAATGATTTCAATTGGCATAGAGCTAGGTTTACCAATTTTAAAATTATTGATAGACCTTTGGGTTTGGGCTCCCCATAAACAATTAGTTGGTACTTCAACTTTACCAATAGTATCTTTTTCTATTCTGTATGACATGTCAAAGAATTATAATACAAATTTACTACAAATGGTTAATATATTTGTTTTTTATCAATTGTTAAAAAAAAATGTTTCAATAGAAGATATCTTTAATTATATTTGCATTATACAATAATAGTTATGGAATTTGATCAATATTTAGGGTTTATTTTGTTTTTATCAGTTTTAACAATGGGATTCTGGTTAATGATATTACTGTTAACTTTTATTATACCTTATTGGGTAGGTGGAGCATTCATTGAAAGAATGAAGGAGCTAAGAAAAAAAATAAAAAAATAATTTATCCTCCAAAACCTTCACCTTCGTAGTCTTCATAACTTGG
>JAAZZF010000102.1 GCA_014239275.1 Flavobacteriaceae bacterium
CTTTTTAGTCTGATTTCTGAAGAACAAAATCAAATAGAATTGCTTCCTGAAAGAATGGTTTTTACTCAAAGTTTACTTTGGGGAAAAAATGGTTTATTTAGAAAAACAGGAATTTCGGATCTTAATATTGAGAATAGAGAAAAAGAACTTAGGATTAGAAAAAATATGCTTAATGCTCATCAAGTAATTGGGTATATTACTTTAGCTTCTATGGTTGCGCAAGGAATCATTGGAGGTAAACTTTATAATGGTGATGAGAGTTTGCGTAATACTCATAAAACAATGGGTAATATTGTTAATATTGGATATTTCACTGGAGCTGGACTTTCATTATTTGCACCCCCTCCTTTAATTAATAAAAAAGTTAAAGGCTTTAATTCAATTAAAGCTCACAAAATATTAGCAACCATCCATTTTTCAGCAATGGTAGCTACTAACCATTTTAAGGATAGGAATAAAGACACCCACAAAGCTGCAGCTTATACTGCATTTGCAAGTTATGCAACTGCTGTTTTAGTTATAAAATTTTAATATGAGAAAGAATATTCTAATATTTTTAATATTAATAATTCCATTAATTGATAGTTTTTCTCAAGATAATATTCAATGGATGTTAGATTCTGATGAATCTTCCATCGAATATCAGGGAAAACATCTGCTTCATAAGTGGATAGGAAAAAATAATAATGTAAAAGGTGTCTTTCTATTAAAAGAGGATGATGGTAGAATTGCAATAGCTGCTAATATTGCTGATTTTGATAGTGGAATTAGTAATAGAGATTCAAATGCCCTTAGAGTTTTAGACGCTTTCAATCATCCACAAGTAAAATTTTATTCTGATCAAATTTTAATTTCAGAAAAAAAAATTACTCTAAATGGAGAATTAGATTTTCATGGAATAAAAATAACTAAGAATATAGATGCCTCATTTTTAAAAGATGGAAAAACAATACATATTGAAGGTAATTTTCCTATAGTTCTTACAGATTTTAGTATAGAACTTCCTTCATTAATGCTTAAAAAGATTGAAGACTTTGCAAAAATATCTTATAAGCTAGTTTTTAAAAGGATTTAAATTTTATTTAATCTTTCCACTCGGCTATAAATAGGTTTGTATCCCTAGTACCATTATTATTTCGATTTGAAGAAAATGCTAACTTCTTCCCATCATTTGAGAACACTGGAAATGCGTCAAAAGTTTCACTATGTGTTATCCTAGTTAGGTTTTTCCCATCTAAATCTATCATATAAAGATTAAAAGGAAAACCTCTTTCAGCTTCAAAATTTGAAGAAAAAAGAACTTTTTTTCCAGAAGGATGAAAAACAGGGCTCCAATTTGCATTACCTAAATCAGTTAATTGACGTAAATTATCCCCGTTTGAATCACATATAAATAATTCCATTTCTGTAGGTTGTACTAATCCTTGACTTAATAATTCTTTATATTCTTTTATTTCTTTTTCATTTTTTGGTCTTGAAGATCTGAAAATTAACTTCGATCCATCTGGCGAAAAAAATGCTCCTCCATCATATCCTAGCTCAAAGGTTATTTGCTTAACATCTGAACCATCAATATTCATAGTATATAAATCTAAATCACCATTTCTAGTAGATGTAAATACAATTTTATCACCATTTGGAGAAACTGTTGCTTCAGCATCATAACCCTTTTGATTTGTTAATTTTCCTTTTATATTTCCTTCTAAATCAGAAATATAAATATCAAAAGAATCGTAAATAGGCCACACGTATTTTCCTTCTTTTCTTAGTGGAACTTCAGGACAATTTTTGTCTTTTTCATGAGTTGATGCATATATAAAATGTTTATTGTCAGGAAGAAAATAAGAACATGTTGTTCTTCCAAGACCTGTACTAACCATTTTTGGAACAGTTTCATCAAATGTATCAGAAGAATTCATTAAAAACATTTGATCACATTCCAGATTCCAATTATTATTATTAGATTGAAAAATAAGTTGTTTATCATCATTACTCCAATATGCTTCTGCATTATCTCCTCCAAAAGTTACTTGTCTAATAGACTTAAAATTTACCTCATCTTCATAGATTAAGGAATTAGAATTTTCTTTACAGGAAAATAGACCAAATAAAATCAAGGTTATAAATAAATATTTCATAATTAAAATTTGTAATTTGCGGCAAAAATAAATACAAATAATGAGAAATCCATTGACTTATATTATCTTATTGTTAATTATTGCATATTCCTGTAATATACCTTATAAATATCAAAACAATTTAAAAGTAGATGTTGAATTTTTGTCATCAGATGCTTTAGAGGGAAGAGGAACTGGATCAGAAGGTGAAAGAAAAGCAGCAGATTATATTTCACAAAGATTCTCTGATCTTAATTTTATAGAAAAAGGAAATAATGAATTCTTACAAAGCTTTTCTTTTAAACCGAAGTCAAATCCTCATGAAGAAATTAAATTTAATGATTCTATAATTGATTCAGGTATTATAGGAAATAATGTATTGGCATTTATGGATAATAATGCATCATCTACTGTTGTAATAGGTGCTCATTATGATCATTTAGGATATGGGGGAGAAGGTTCATTATATAGAGATCCAGAAATAAAAATACATAATGGTGCTGATGATAATGCAAGTGGGGTTGCATTAATGTTAGATCTAGCTTCTAAACTTAGAGACAACAACAAGGTTAACAACAATTATTTATTTATTGCTTTTTCAGGAGAAGAATTAGGTTTATTGGGATCTAATTATTTTGTAAAAAATCCTACAATTGATATTAAGACTGTTAATTATATGATAAATATGGATATGGTTGGAAGATTAAATAATGAAAGATCTTTAGCAATTTATGGATTAGGGACTTCTCCAATATTTAAACAAACTATAAAATCAAACAATGAAGATTTTAAAATAATTGAAAATGAATCTGGTGTAGGTCCATCTGACCACACTTCTTTTTATTTACAAGATATCCCAGTGCTACATTTTTTTACTGGCCAACATTCAGATTATCACAAACCTAGTGATGACAGTAATTTGATAAATTATTTTGGGATGGAATTAATATCAAACTATATATACTCAATTATTTCTGATTTAGATGATAACGGAAAGCTGTCTTTTAAAAAAACAAAAAATGAAAGTCAAGATGTTCCAAGATTCAAGGTTACACTAGGTGTTATCCCAGATTATTTATTTCAAGGAAAAGGTATGAGAATTGATGGAGTTTCCAGTGGAAAGCCTGCTGAAAAAGCGGGTTTTGAAAAAGGTGATATAGTAATTAAATTAGGAAATACTGATATTAATGATATGATGACATACATGAAGGGTTTATCAAAAATTAAAAAGGGGGATAAGGTTATAGTTAAAGTTAAGCGTAATAATAAAATCTTCTCAAAAAAAATAACATTCTAATAACAACTAGATTCAATATTTAAATTGTTTTCTTATCTTATAATTTGTTATGAGAAAACTATTTTTTTTATTTATTTTTTTTACATTTTCCTGTTCTAATGATGAAATAATTATTAGTAAAGCGGAATTGTCGAAGTACTCGATAATTTCTGATGAAAATAATTTTGATATTGCTGATTCTCTAAATGTTTATCTGAGTAAAACAATTGGTTTAAAACTTAATGTATTTAATCAGATTTCAAATAATAAATCTATAATTTTATCTATAGATTCTGATTCTAAAGATGATTTTATCTCAATTGCATTTAAAGATTCATTGGTTAATATTTCTGCTAATAGCAAAGAATTTTTATTTTTCGCAACTTATGAGTTTATTGAAAAATATTTAAAAGTAAGATGGTTATCTAGCAATTCTACTTTTTACAAGCAAATAAATTCATTAAAAATTCCGAAATCTTTCAATTTTTTACATAAACCACCTGTTAAAACTAGAACAGTTCATTCTAGACTTTTTTATAATGACCCAATTTTTGCTGAAAAATCAAAAGTAACTACAAGCGCCTTTCCAAATTATATACCAGAAGCTAGGGTTCATACCTTTCATAGATTTGTTCCTGAAGAAATTTACTATGAATCTAACCCTGAATATTACGCTTTAAGAAATGGCAAGAGGTTACCAACTCAACTTTGCCTAACAAATGATGAGGTTTATAAAATAGTTGTAGATAAAGTTTCAGAGCTTTTTGAAAAATATCCAGGTTATGATGTTGTTTCTGTAAGCCAAGACGATAACACATCCTATTGTACGTGTGATAAATGTGAGAAGCTTCATAATGAGTTTGGTGGCCCAGCAGCAAGTATGATATCATTTGTAAATAAGATTGCAGATAATTTTAGGGATAAGACAATTTCTACTCTTGCTTACCAATATACTCGTAAACCAACTACAATTATTCCAAAAGATAATGTATTAATAACGCTTTGTTCCATAGAATGTAATAGGAGAATACCTATTTCAGAAGGATGTGTAGATTTCTATGAAGATTTAAAAGGTTGGTCAAAATTAACTAATAATATACGCATATGGGATTATACTACTCAGTTTACAAATTTTTTAGCTCCTTTCCCAAACTGGAACACAATTAAACCAAATATCAACTTATTTGTTGAAAACAATGCAAAATGGATTTTTCAACAGCACAGTAATAATCCAAGTGAACTATTTGAGCTAAGAAGTTATATAATGGCAAAATTATTATGGAA
>JAAZZF010000103.1 GCA_014239275.1 Flavobacteriaceae bacterium
AAATGGATATTATTCTCTATTTTTTTAATAGTAGCAATCCTTAGTTTTTCTATTTTATATTTTATGTACTCTAAATTATCTTTTATAGATTATCCATACTTATATTTAGGGATTGTTTCTCTATGTCTTTCAATAATTATCTATTATAGAATTAAAAATTAATTTGAATACATCACATTTTGTACTTCTCGCCAATCAACAAGTTTAATATTATTATTAATCAAAGCTTCTTTAAACTTTTTATTAGAAACTATATTATAATCATAATTTCTCCACTTTGATCCAAAGTTTGGATGATCAATAGTTATATCTTTCATTTCTTGATTATCATAACCTAAATGCACTATGATTTGACTTAACCCTGGCTTAAGATTATTTAGAATTCCTATATAAAACTCCTCCCAATTATTAAGATCCATTCCGTTTTCTGCCATATAAAAATCATCAATCACAACTAAATTACTTGGGGGGATTAAGGTTTTATCAAATTGTACTGTAACAATATCTGGAACAAAAACAGCTAATTTATTTTCTTTTGCTAAATCCAAATAAATTTTAAAAAATTCACTTTTATAAAATAAAGCTCCTTCATGGCTATCGATATGACTTATATTTATACCCAATGATTTTGCTAAATCAATTTGTGCTTGAAGCTCTTTCTTAAGTTCATTTCTGTCTGCATTCAAAGTAAATCCTTTTTTGTTTTCATAAAGGTTGCCGTTTTTATTAATTAATGATTGAATTTCTTTTGAATCCAAAACACCATCCCATTTATGAAATTTCCATTCACTTGTAACTGTTAGATGAATTCCAAAATCTATTTCAGGATTTATTTTTGAAAATTCTGCAACCTCTTTAATCCTCTCAGATGTCATTATGACGCTTGCGGAGTTTACATTTCCTTCTAAAAGGGATTTAAATGATGCATTATTAACGGAATTAGATAAACCAAGATCATCAGCATGAATAATTAATAGTTTATCGTCTTTCTTATAGCCTAGCTTTTCAGCAAGATTTTCATATTGGCTATAATTTTGTTCACCTTTTAAAAACTTGTAAGCTAGATTAAAGTTGTATATAGGAATCTCTTTATATTCAAAATATACAAGTACTATTAAAACAAAACTGATGGCAGAAACTAATAACCATCCAAATAAATAAATTAATATTTTTTTAATTTTCAATACCAGGAATATTTACAGGTTTTGCTTGATGCCAATTAAAATCTGCTTTACTCTTTTTTGGATATATTTCATCTAGATTGTCAGCATTATATAATTTTCCATCCTTCATTACCATTTCTACAGTATTTGTATTTCTTATGTCTTCAAGTGGATTTTTTTCCAATATAACCAAATCTGCTAGCTTCCCTTCTTCAATACTTCCAAGATCGTTTTTTAGTCCAATTGCTTCAGCTCCAATTATCGTTGCAACTCTCAAGGCATCATGCAATCCAAGTCCACCTGCTTGCATACTCCACAATTCCCAATGATAACCTAAGCCTTGTAATTGTCCATGTGAACCTACACCAACTATCCCCCCATTTTCAACAAGATCTTTAATGAACTTACCTTGTTCTTCAAAAACATATTCATCTTTATGAAACCAGCCATCGTTTCTTCTTCTGGACTTACTATCAAGATGATCTTTAGGAGTAAAGTAATTAAGTTTAGAATCTCCTTGAACATTCTCAGTAGCATAATAATAGTTCTCTGCCCATGGCCCTCCATATGAAACTAGCAAAGTGGGTGTATAGGCCATTTTGGATTTTGCCATTATTTCTACTAAATCTTTATAAACAGGATAAATAGGAATATTATGTTCTTGGCCTGGGTAACCATCTAACATTTGATTTATATTTAGTTTAATATGTAATGCTCCCTCAGTTGTTGGCATTAATTTTTGTTCTTTTGCTGCCATCAAAATCCATTGCCTGTGCTTTCTATTTCCAGTACGATACATTTTAATAGTTTTAGTATTGTAGTATTTAGAATACTGTTTTAGAATATCTTTAGTATGTTCCAAACTTTTTAGATTATAACCCCAATAGCCTACGCCAGGACCAGTAGAATAAATCCTGGGGCCATGCATTAATCCCGCCTCTACCATATCTCCATAAGAAAGAATATCAGTTGTTCCAGTTTGGGGATCTCTAATTGTTGTTACTCCATATGCTAAGTTTGCTGCAAAAGACCATGTCTCAGTTCTATGAACATTTCTTGAAACTCTAACATGAGCATGAGTATCAACAAAACCGGGAAGAATAGTCTTTCCGGTTAAATCTATTTCTTTAATAGTATTATTGTTTTTTATTTCGCCAGACCTTCCTACTTTTTTAATTCTATTATTTTCAATTAATATATCTCCTTTTTCTATTATTTCTTTCCCTTTCATTGTTAGAATTCTAGCATTTTTTAATATAACAGACCCAACAGCCTTATTTTTTGCTAAATATGTTTTTATTTCAATTTCAGAGGCCTGATATTTCTTTTCTTTGTCTTTGTCTTTGTCCTTGTCTTTGTCTTTTTTCTCTTTTTTTATTCTCTCTTCATCAGCTTTTGCATTAGGGATATTATAATTAAATAATGATTTACCTAATGAAAAATAGACATTGTCTCCATTTTTACCCCAAGAAGCAAATTCTCCACCGAACTTAGTTAGTTTCCTTGCAGGAAACGATGAACTTTCCGGTTTAGAAACATTAATAGAAAAATCTTTAACTCCAGTATAAGGAATGGTTACAACATAAACATCATTATTTATTACTGCTAAAGCTTTTTCATCAACAGGAGACTTAATTATATATGATGCTGAGGATGGTGGTGACTTTCTTCCAGGAGTTCCATAAACAGAAATTCCGGTTATTTTTAAAACTTTTTTTTCATCTGTTCCATCCCATCTAATACTACTTAATCCATTGGATCTACTATATAAATGTATTCTGTTTGATTTTTTAGTAAAATGAGGATTAGATCTTCCATTGGTTTTATCAATAAAAACATTTTTTCCTCCATTGGAAGAAACCCACATAATTTGTGAATCTATACCACCTCTTCCATATTCAATAAAATCGTTTTCAGAAGCTTTTATAAAAACAATTTTTGATCCTTCATTATTCCAAACAGGATAAGAATAGACACCATTTTCTTGAGTAAGCTTAGTAACTTTTTTTCTTCCTTGTAAATTAACTTTATAGATAGCACCACCTTCTTTATCATCCCATGTGGTAAATGCTATTTCACTGCCATCTGGACTCCATACAGGCATATTTTCTGCATAATTTAAATTACTTAATCTGGTTGGAATCCCATCAGGAAGTTGTTTTAAATAGATTTTTTGAAATGAAGAAAAAACAACTTTATTTCCATCTGGGGAAATTTTAGGATCTCTAATTTGATTAGAAATAATTTTGTCTACATCTTCAATGGGATAATTAAATTTTAATTGTGGTCCCAACTCAATCTCTTCTTCAACTTTAAAAGGAATATTAATTGTATTACCCCCATCAATAGGGATCTTATTTATTTTACCGCCATA
>JAAZZF010000104.1 GCA_014239275.1 Flavobacteriaceae bacterium
CATCAATTGGACAAGTATTAAAAACCAATGACCTAGATCTTATAGCTCAAAAAAGAAAGGAAGTTATAAAGTCTCAACAAGAAATTTACATTAAACTGAATCTAATTGATAATAAACTGGAAGAATTAAATGCAAATTCTAAATTTCCAATTGTTGAAACTGCAATTTTAAAAAGCAATACTTTTCAACATTTTGTAGAACTTCAGGGCAATGTAAAATCAGATCAATTAATTATAATTTATCCCGAGTTTTCTGGAGTTTTAAATAAGATTTATGTTAAAAGTGGAGAAGAAGTTGTAAAAGGTCAAACTCTTGCAATAATTGATGATGGCGGGCTTAAACAACAGCTTTCTCAATTAGAAATAAGTTTTAATCTAACTAAAACTACTTATGAAAGACAAGAAAGGCTTTGGGCGCAAAATATTGGAAGTGAAATTCAATTTTTAGAAACTAAATCAATGTTTGAAGCGCAAAAAGAGGCCATTAAACAATTAAAAAAACAACTAGAGAAAACTGTAATTAAAGCTTCGTTTAATGGAACTATTGATAATATAATTGCTAAAGAAGGTGAGGTTGTATACCCTGGCAGATCTAATTTAATGCTTCTGTTAAATATGGAAAGAATGTATGTTGAATCTAATGTCCCTGAACGTTATATAAATACAATTTCTACGGGGAAAAAGGCTAAAGTTGTATTTCCGCTAATCGATGAATTTTTAGAAACTTCTATTAGACAAGCTGGAAATTTTATTGACCCTATAAAAAGAACTTATAAGATAGAATTAGATCTTCCAAAAAATGATTTTAATATCAAGCCTAATTTAAATGCAAAAGTAAGTATTAATAACTACACAAATGATAATGCCATTTTAATAAAAGAAGGTTTTATAAGTATCGATAGCAATAATGAAAAATATGTTTATAAAATTTATAGAAAAGAAAAGAAAAATTATGTTTCTAAAACAATAATCAAAACTGGCAAAAATAATGGCAATTATATAGAAGTTCTTTCTGGACTTTCTGTTGATGATGAAATTGTCATTGAGGGAATGAGAAAAATAGTTGACAATACTAGAGTAAAAATAATTAATTAAGCAATAATAAAAATTTGAACAATAATATTGAAAAAGAGTTTAGCCCATCTTCTTGGGCTATTAGTAATAGTACAACTATGTATGTTGTAATGACACTAATATTAATTTTTGGAATTAGTTCTTATTTTAATATGCCAAGAGAGGATTATCCAGAAATAAAAGAAAATTTAGTATTTATTACATCCATTTATCCAGGGAATACTTCTGAAGATCTTGAAAAATTAATTACAGAACCATTAGAAGACAAATTAAAGTCTATTAATAATATTGATAAAATAACTTCTTCTTCTCAGGAGAACTTTTCAATAATAAGTATAGAGTTTAACGATAAAATAGGTTTTACAGAAGCTAAACTAAAGGTAAAAGATGAAATTGATGCTGCAGTTTCTAGTGAAGATTGGCCAATGTTCAATAATGTAAAGGTTGACCCAAATGTCTTTAATCTAACTTTCACTGAAGAAATGCCAATATTAAATATCAATATCTCAGGAGATTATACTTCAGAAAAATTAAAACAATATTCCGAATTAATTCAAAATGATATTGAAGATCTTCCTGAAATAAAAAAGGCTGAAATAAGAGGTGCTCTTGATAGGGAAGTGGAAATAGCTGTAGACATATACAAAATGATGGCAGCTAAAATAAGTTTTTCTGATATTATAAATTCTATACAAAATGGAAACATTTCTATTTCTGCAGGAAACATAAAGGGAAATGGGAAAAGGAAAACAATACGAATACTTGGAGAAATCAATTCTCCCATTGAACTAGAAAGTTTTGTTGTAAAATCTAATTATAATAATTCTATTTTTTTAAAAGATATTGCATCTGTAAGCTTTAAAGAAAAAGAAGTGACTACATACGCCAGAGAAAATGGTAAAGCGGTAGTGATGTTAGATGTCAAAAAAAGATCTGGAGAAAATACTATTGCAGCAGCTGAAAAAATTCAAAAAATAGTGGAAGACTATAAAGCCAATGTCTTTCCCAAAAATCTTAAAATAAGCATTACTAATGATCAGTCTGAATTAACAAAAAATCAAGTAACTGATTTAGTGAACAGCATAATATTTGGTGTTGTTTTAGTCGTTACTGTTTTACTGTTTTTTTTAGGGTTTAGGAATGCATTATTTGTTGGCTTTGCAATTCCTATGTCTATGTTTATGTCTTTAACAATATTAGACAATTTAGGATATTCTCTAAATACAATGATTTTATTTGGACTAATTATGGGGCTTGGAATGTTAGTCGATAATGGGATAGTTGTGGTTGAAAATGTATATAGACTAATGAAAAAAGAAGGAATGAGTAGAATAGAGGCCACTAAAAAAGGCATTTCTGAAATAGCATTTCCAATAATTATTTCTACAGCGACAACTATTGCAGCATTTATTCCACTTGGATTGTGGCCTGGTAGAATTGGTAAGTTTATGATATTTTTTCCGATAACTCTTTCCGTTGTGCTTGGCTCTTCATTATTTGTAGCAATATTTCTTAATTCTGTACTGGTTTCAAAAATGATGAAAATTGAAGATGCCAATATGCCATTAAAAAGACTCATTAGAATTACAAGTATTCTAGCAGTTTCTGGTGTATTATTTCTTATGTCTGGGTTATTAATAGCTAAAAATGAAACAGCTGAATTTTGTAGATTCTTAGGATCAATACAGATATTTATTTCTGTTAATTTTTGGATATATAGATTGTTCCTGAGGAAAATGGCTAATAATTTTCAATTAAAATTTCTTCCAATAATTGATAACCTCTATGAAAAAATTCTTAATAAAATACTCATAGGGAAACGTCCATATCTAATAGTTTTTGTTAGTTTAATTCTTCTTGTTTTTTCCTTTATGAGTTTTGGTGGTTCCGTAGAATCACAGAGAACTAGTATAGAGTTTTTTCCTAATGAAGATCCCAGACAAGTTATGGTATATATACAATACCCTGAAGGAACTGATATCTCAAAAACCAACGCAATAGCAAAAGAAATTGAGAAGGACATTTCTAAAATTATTAATTCCAAAAAATATTTAGATGATTCCAATTATAATTTTATGGTTCAAAATACTATTTCACAGGTTGGAGAAGGATCTGAAAATCCAGAATTTGAGTTGGGATCTTTGTCTGAAATGCCCAATAGAGCTAAGATAACCACATCTTTTAGAGATTTTAAATATAGACGAGGAATTAGATCTAGCGATGTAAGAAAAGAAATTCAAGTTGCATTAAAAGATAAATACCCTGGTGTTTCTATTTCTGTTGAAAAAAATCAATCTGGGCCGCCAGTAGGCTACCCTATTAACATTTCTATTACAGGAGAGGATTATACTCAATTAATTGAAAAAGCTGAAAAAATAACTGAATTTATTAATACAAAAAATATTCTTGGAATTGAAGAATTAAAAATTGATGTAAATAAATCTAGAATTATTAATTTAGTTCATATCGATAGAGAAAAAGCTGGAGAATTAGGATTAAGCGCAGGTCAAATTGGACAACAATTAAGAACTTCTTTATTTGGGACAAAAGCTGGAATTTATAAAGAAAATGGTGAAGACTATGATATTAATGTAAGGTTTAATAAAAATGATCGCTATTCCGAAAATGCACTTTATGATCAAAATTTGATTTTTAGAGACCCTGCAAATGGATTAATAAAAGAAATTCCGATTTCTGCAGTAACATACACCTCTCTTTCTAGAACTTTTAGCAAAATCAAACATAAAAATTTCAATAGAATTGTTAATATTTATTCCGGATTATCATCTGGATTTACTGATGCAGGCGCTGTCGTTTCACAAATAGAAAATGCGATGACAAACTTCCCTGAAGATTTAAGCGGGATTAATATAGATTATACAGGTCAACTTGAAGAGGAAAATAAAAATCAAGTATTTTTATTAAAGGCTTTTTTTATCGGCTTATTGCTCATTTTTTTATTATTAATCTATCAATTTAATGCCATAAGCAGGCCAGTTATAATTATGATTTCTATTATTTTAAGTTTAATTGGAGTGTTTGGTTACTTAGCATTAACTGGAAATGCATTTGTTATTTTAATGACTATGATGGGGATCATTGCTTTATCTGGGATTGTTGTTAATAATGGAGTTGTACTTTTAGATTATTGTGATATCTTAATTAATAGAAAAAAAATGGATTCAGCCAATAAAGACAAACAATTAATTCAAATCAAATTTGAATCTATTATTCAATCATGTAAATCTAGACTACGACCAGTACTATTAACTGCAATTACGACAATGCTTAGTTTAATGCCACTAGCAATTGGGTTAAATATTAACTTTTATACTTTATTCAGTAATTTTAATCCTAGCATTTGGTGGGGTGGAGACAATTTTTTCTTTTGGGGTCCACTAGCAACTACTGTAATATCAGGTTTATTTATTGCTACGTTTTTAACTTTATTTGTGGTTCCATCTTTGTTTTTAATGATTGAAAAATTTAAATTGTGGATTGGAATTAGATATAGATAATATCTTACTAAATTTATAGTATCTAAATAAAAGAAATGTACAGAACCCATAATTGTGGAGAATTAAGAATATCTGATTTAAATAAAAAAGTAACTCTATCTGGATGGGTACACAAATCTAGAGATAAAGGATTTATGGTCTGGATTGATCTAAGAGACAGGTATGGTGTTTCACAATTAATTTTTGATGAAAAAAGAAGCTCCAAAGATCTTATTAAAAATGCGAAAGATTTAGGGAGAGAATATGTTATTCAAGTCACAGGTAAAGTGATTGAAAGAAGCTCAAAAAACACCAATATTCCTACTGGTGAAATTGAGATTCTAGTTTCTGATTTAAAAATATTAAACAGTTCAAAAGTTCCTCCATTTACAATTGAAAATAAAACTGATGGAGGTGAAGAGCTTAGAATGAAATATAGATATCTTGATATAAGAAGAAATTCTATTAAGGATAAATTAATTTTTAGAAATAAAGTAAGTTCCGAAATAAGAAAATATCTAAATGGCTTAAATTTTATTGACGTAGAAACTCCTTGTCTTATAAAATCTACACCTGAAGGTGCTCGTGATTTTATAGTTCCATCTAGAATGAATTCAGGCAAATTTTATGCTCTTCCGCAATCTCCCCAAACTTTCAAGCAGCTACTTATGGTGGGTGGATTGGATCGTTATTTTCAAATTGTAAAATGTTTTAGGGATGAAGATTTAAGGGCTGATAGGCAGCCTGAATTTACCCAAATTGATTGTGAAATGTCATTTGTAAATCAAGATGATGTTTTAAACACCTTTGAAGGATTGACAAAACATTTACTAAAAACAATAAAGAATGTAAAGGTTGACAAATTCCCCAGAATTACATATGATAATGCTATTGCTAAATATGGTTCTGACAAGCCTGACATAAGATTTAGCATGGAATTCGGAGAGTTAAATAGTATATCTCAACATAAGGACTTCAATATATTTAACTCTGCTGAATTAGTGATTGGAATTTCTGTTCCTAAAGGGAATGATTTTACAAGAAAAGAAATTGATAAATATATTGCGTGGGTAAAAAGACCTCAAATTGGAGCTAATGGAATTGTATATGTAAGATGTAATGAAGATGGCACATATAAATCTTCTGTCGATAAATTTTACGATCAAAAAGATTTAGCAAACTGGGCAAAAACTACTAATGCTAATAAAGGGGATTTAATACTAATTATGAGTGGAGACAAAGATAATGTTAGACGCCAATTAGGTGAATTAAGGGTAGAAATAGGCGAAACTCTTGGTCTAAGAAATCCAAATGAATTCGCTCCATTATGGGTTACCGATTTCCCACTACTAAAATGGGATGAGGAATCTAATAGCTATCATGCGATGCATCATCCGTTTACTTCTCCAAAATTAGATCAGATAGATTTGCTTAAAAGTAACCCAGGAGAGGTTAAAGCTAACGCATATGATTTAGTTTTAAATGGTAATGAAATTGGTGGAGGATCAATTAGAATTCATGACAAAAATATTCAATCTTTAATGTTTAAAAATTTAGGATTTTCTGAAAAGCAAGCAAAAGAACAATTTGGGTTTTTAATGAATGCTTTTGAATATGGCGCACCCCCACATGGTGGTATAGCTCTAGGTCTTGATAGATTAGTTGCTATTTTAGACGGAAATGAATCAATTAAAGATTATATAGCTTTTCCCAAAAATAACAGCGGAAAAGATATAATGATTGATGCCCCTTCATCAATTAGTAAAGACCAGCTTGATGAGCTTTCATTAAGTTTAAAAAAATAAATGAAGGCTTTAGAAAAAGAAATTACCGTTTCTAAAAATGATTTAGATGACTTAAATCATGTAAATAACGTTGTCTATATTCAATGGATACAAGCAATTGCTAAAAAACATTGGAAAAGCCTTGTTTCAAATGAAATTATAAAAAACTATTACTGGGTCTTATTAGAGCATCAAATAAAATACCTGTATCCTGCTTTATTAGATGACAAAATTAGAATCAAGACATATATTAAAAAAACTGAAGAAATTAAATCAAGTAGAATAGTTGAAATTTATAATAAGGATACTAACAAATTGCTTGTAACTTCTAAAACTATATGGTGCTTAATTAATTCTAAAACAAATAAACCTACTAGAATAACTGATGAAATAAGACAAGCCTTTAACAACAAATGAAAAAAATTATTTCTTTTTTATTAATATGTCTAATCATTAGTGTTTCCACAGGCTTTTATTACAAGTCTCAAAATGAAGATCTTGGAAATAAGATTATTGGTTTTAGCACACTAATTTTTGTTTTTGTTTTTATGCCTCTTTTTATTTACAATGGTTGGAAGGGGAAAAGGCTAAGCGATTATACTTTTAGCAATGAAAACATCCAAAAAATGAAGTCAAAATCTTCAAAACCAACCAAGTAAACTAAATGATTTAAGCTCAAATAACCATACTTTACATATTATTGCTACATTTGTTACTTAAATTAAATCAATTTTTATTAATGACTGGTACAGTAAAATTTTTTAATGGGGCCAAAGGTTATGGTTTCATTACAAACGACGAAACGAGCGAAGACATTTTCGTTCATGTTACTTCTTTAGACGGTATTCGACTAAACGAAGGAGACAAAGTAGAATATTCAGAAGAAGATGGGAAAAAGGGAAAAGTTGCAACAGAAGTTAAACTGATAGAAGAATAGTATTTTATTTTTAAAAAAAAATGAAAACCCTCATTAAAGTGAGGGTTTTTTATTTTAATTTTCTTTTCTTTTTAAAAAATTCCTCAATTAATACTTTTGACTCCGAAGCTAAAATTCCATCAATTATTTTAGTTTTCGGATGTAATTTAGTTTTCATAACTCTGAAACCTCTATGAGAATCACTTGCTCCAATTACAATTTTAGAAATTTGAGACCAATATAACGCCCCTGCACACATTTGACATGGCTCAAGTGTAACATATAAAGTACAATCTTTTAAATATTTTCCTCCAATATAATTCGCTGCACTAGTAATTGCTTGCATTTCAGCATGAGCAGTAACATCATTTAAAGTTTCCGTTAAATTATGTGAACGCGCTATGATTTGATTCCTACTTACAATTACTGCTCCTATTGGAACTTCATCTTTTTGTAAAGCAATTTTTGCCTCATCAATAGCTCTTCTCATGTAATATTTGTCGTCATATAACTCAATCATAGTTAGCTCATTTTTTTATACCATTCCAAAGCTTTTCCGTCTGTTAAGCTAGCAATAAAGCAACTGATATCTAAAAGCTGTGTATATAAATCTCCTTCTTTATGTATATATGATTTTGGAATACATGCAAGTGCAAGTTCATCAAATGCAGTTGTTTTATTTTGTTGATTATTTACGGCAGCTTTTACAAAAACATTTAAAAGATGATGAATAACTTGATATCCTTTTAATTCTTTTTCAATTACTTCTTCAGATTTATAAACTTTCTCTATACTTATGTCTATAATATCTTTCATTTGAGCTTTGAAAACACTATTTTCTAAAATAGATTTCGGATATTCTCCATTAAGTAAAGCTTCTTCATTTTTGATAAAAATATCAACCGCATCATTAATTAAAGTATTAACTGAAAGTGCTCTTAAGTAAGCTACCCTATCAGATTTGTGTTCCAAAGCATTATATTTTTTTGTATCTATACTTCCTTTTACAAGTCTAATTAAATACTCCAAAGCAAATTCTTCAGAAATCCATCCTAAATTAATTCCATCTTCAAAATCTATCAATGTATAACAAATATCATCAGCTGCTTCAACTAAAAATGCCAATGGATGTCTAAAAAAATTCCCATTAGATTGATTTAGTCCCAACTCTAAAGCAACATTATTAAAAAACTCATTTTGAGATTCAAAAAATCCAAATTTTTTATCTTTAATATGTAAAGATGGTTTTATAGGAATAGAACCTTTAGGATATTTAGTAAAAGCCCCAAGAGTAGCATAACTAAGCCTTAATCCTCCTGGAATACCTGTCTTATTTTCACTAACAATTTTAAATCCATTTGCATTCCCCTCAAAATCACACAAATCTTGATACTGTTGAGGATTAAGTTGGTTTTTAAAATTAGATCCATTTCCATTTTTAAAATAATCTCCTATAGCCATTTCTCCACTATGTCCAAAAGGCGGATTTCCAATATCGTGAGCTAAACTAGCAGCAGCTACTATTGCTCCAAAGTCATTGCTTTGAAATCCATATGTTTCCTTTAAATGAGGGTACTTTTCAATTATAATTTTTCCAGTTTTCCTTCCTAGACTTCTGCCTACAACTGAAACCTCTAAACTATGGGTAAGTCTTGTATGAACAAAACTTTTCTTAGAAAATGGTATAACTTGTGTTTTGTCTTGAAGGGATCTAAAAGAAGAAGAAAAAATTATTCTATCATAATCTACTTCAAAGCCAATACGAGTTTCATCTTGTTCTAAACGCAATCTTTTTAAGGTATCCCCTTGTCTTTTTAATGAAAGTAATTGTTCCCAGTTCATTTATGCAATTTAACAAATCCTGTTCAATAGAAAATATTAAAAATTACATTATAATTTTTAATATTTCAATAAAAAATAATTGAATAACATAACTATTTCTTAACATAAGAACTAAATATTGAACTTAATTTTGCAGTGAAATACAAATCTCTATGAAAAAAATTCCATTATTAATGGCCTTATTCTGCTCATTAGGAGTTTATTGTCAAGATAATGTCCAGAATCCAGGGAAGCCTAGTTTTAAAGTGTTTTGGAATTATAAAAGTGATTTTACAAAAGATATTGCCAAGAAAAGTGCATTTGAATTAAAAAGAGTATATCTTGGATACTCGTATAAGTTTGATGAAAATATTTCTGGAAAAATAACTTATGATATTGGAACAAATTCTGGTGGCAGTGCATACACCGCCTATGTAAAAATTGCTGCACTAGATTGGAAATTAAATTCTAAAATCAAATTAAGTCTTGGCTTAATAGGGAATAAACAGTTTAATGACCAAAAAGATTTATGGGGTTATAGATATGTAATAAAAACTTTTCAAAATGAATATAAGTTTGGTGCAAGTGCAGACTTAGGTATTAATTCAGAGTTTGTTATATCCTCCAATTTAAAAATGAATTTATTCATGTTTAACGGAGAAGGGTATAAAAACCTTCAAGATAAGGATGGAAATCATCGTACAGGGATTAGTTTATTGTATGCTTTACCAAAAGGATTTGAAGCAAAATTTTATTATGATTCTCATCCAATTACAGGCACTGATCCTATTTCAAATACCTCATTGTTTTTAGGATACAAAGGGGCTGATTCAAGGTTTGGAATTGAGTATAGTGAGTTAAATAATGCTAGAACATATAAATCTTCAGAAACTGATCACAACAGGGGAGGATTTTCTTTTTATGGTTCCAAAAAAATAAATTCTAAATACGAGCTATTTGCAAGATATGACCAAATAAGCTCAAATATTTTACAAGGAGAATCTAATTCCTGGAACTATAATAATGATGGAAGCCTTGTTATTCTAGGGACACAATATCAAGCTGTAAAAGGAGTTAAGTTGAATTTAAACTATAGGTTATTTAAACACGACAGCTCTATAATAAATAATAAATCAATCCTTTCGCTAAATGCAGAATTTAAAATATGAATTTTCTAAACATTAATTTTATATTAAACCTTTTTGAATTGTCTTTTTTCCCCAGTCAAATAAATTCTGAAATGGACATTTATCTAGTTATGGTAATTGCATTAGGTCTTTTGGCAATTGGAGACTTAGTTGTTGGAGTTAGCAATGATGCAGTTAACTTTTTAAATTCAGCAATAGGATCAAAAGTTCTCAATTATAATACTATAATGTTAGTTGCCAGTCTTGGGATTGCAATAGGCGCTATTTTTTCTAGTGGAATGATGGAAGTCGCTAGAAAAGGAATTTTTAACCCTGACATGTTTTTCTTTTCAGAAATCATGATAATATTTATGGCTGTAATGATTACCGATATTCTTTTGCTTGATTTTTTCAACACGCTAGGGATGCCAACATCAACAACAGTATCTATTGTTTTTGAACTTTTAGGAGCAGCTGTTGCCGTCTCTATAATTAAGATTTATGCTGGACAAGGTGAGCTAATAGAATTGGCCAATTATATTAACGTATCCAAAGCTACTCAAATAATATTTGGAATATTGCTCTCCGTATTTGTAGCCTTTTCGGTAGGAGCATTTGTGCAATATATTTCAAGAATTCTTCTTTCTTTTAGATTTGAAGAAAAAGCAAAATGGGTTGGGTCTTTGTTTGGCGGAATTGCTTTAACCTCCATAGCCTATTTTATATTAATGAAAGGAATTAAGGGGACTCCTTATGCAAAGCAAAGTTTCGACATTTTAGGCGGTTCAACCATTGTTGCTTTTATGGAAAATGAAGTTATTCTGATTACCATAATTAGTTTTATAATATTGTTTTTATTATCTGCACTACTTATATACAGATTAAAATTTAATATATATAAAATAATAATTGCTATTGGAACATTTTCTTTAGCATTAGCTTTTGCTGGAAATGATCTGGTTAATTTTATTGGAGTTCCAATCGCTGCATGGCAATCTTACGAAGCTTGGGTCTCTTCAGGATTAGAAGCAGGCTCCTTTTCAATGGAAGTTTTATCGGCTAAAGTTCCTACTCCCACATTTCTATTATTATTTGCAGGATTAATAATGGTCATTACACTATGGTTCTCTTCAAGAGCAAAGACAGTTGTTAAAACATCTATTGATTTATCTAATCAAGAAGACACAAAAGAAAGGTTTAATCCAAATTTTCTTTCTAGAAATCTTGTGCGTATTGCTGTTAATATTTCTAATGCTTTTGATAAAATTGTTCCTGAAAAAATAAATCAAAAAATAGAAAAACAATTTGAAAAGCCTGTTTTAAAGCTTAGTTCTAATAAAAAATTAGCATTACCTGCATTTGATCAAATCAGGGCTGCCGTAAATTTAATGGTTGCTGCAATTTTAATATCAATTGCTACTTCTTTTAAACTGCCTTTGTCAACTACCTATGTAACTTTTATGGTAGCGATGGGGACATCTCTTGCCGATAGAGCTTGGGGAACTGAAAGTGCAGTTTATAGAGTTGCCGGAGTTATAAATGTTATTGCAGGATGGTTTTTTACTGCATTTAGTGCTTTTTTAGGTTGTGGAATTATAGCCTGTATTATTCATATTGGAGGGCCTACTGCTATTGCCATTTTACTTTTCATTGCTCTTCTTCTTCTGGCAAAAAATTATATGAGTCATAAAAAAGAAACTGCCCTAATTAAAAGTGAAGACGCATTGAGTTTAGCAGAAAGCCGTTCTATTCAAGGCCTTATAATTGAAAGCTCTAAAAATGTTTCAAAAGCATCTAAAAAAATAAAAAACATTTTTTTAAAATCTATAAATGGCCTAGCTACTCAAGATTTAAAAGAGTTAAAAAAGAATAAGAAAGCTGTTAAATCTCTTTCTGAAGAAATTGATAACCTTAGAAATGATCTATATTATTTTATTAGAAATTTAGATGACTCTACAATTAAAGGTGCAAGTAATTTTTATATAAATGTATTAGGCTCTCTTGAAGATATTGCTCAATCATTAGAGTATATTTCTAAAATTACATTTAAGCATATTAATAATAACCATAAGGTGTTAACCTTTAATCAAATTAGAGAATTAAAAGAGATCTCCATAGAATTAGAAACCCTATTTGATAGAGTTAAGTTTGCTTTTTCTAAAAATAATTTTGGAGAAATTGATAATATCCTTGACACAAAACAGAGCATATATGATTCGGTTAAAGACAAAATTAATCTTCAAATTTCTAGGACTAAAGATGAAGAGTCAAGTCCAAAAAATACAACTCTGTATTTTAGTATTCTAACTGAAACTAAAGATTTAATTAAAGCTACTGTAAATCTTTTAGATCTTTATAATGAACAATACGATGCTAAAGTGAAACCCCCATCATCAAAAAATTAAAACTTTAAATAAAAATTAAGATCCACACATCAAACAATCATCATCTTCACTCTCCTTAGATTTAGCCAACATCTCCTTAAGTTCTTCAGGAGTTAATGGTTCGACTGCTGGTACAACAGGACTAGGGACTGTTTTGGGTTTGCTGCTTTTCGAAACTATAGCTTCAGAACTTACTTTTTCTTTAACAAGCTCTCCTTCCTTTTTATTGTCAAGAGTAAATTTAATAGCATCAACAGCAGATTTTGTTCTTAAATAATACATCCCTGTTTTTAATCCAGATTTCCAAGCATAAAAATGCATAGATGTTAATTTCGCCATTGTTGCTCCTTCCATAAATAAGTTCAGAGATTGAGATTGGTCAATGAAGTATCCCCTATGTCTAGACATGTCTATAATATCTTTCATGCTTAACTCCCACACTGTTTTATATAACTCTTTTATCTCATCAGGAATTATATCAATTTGCTGAATAGAGCCATTTGCTTTCATTAAGGCTTGTTTTAATTCTTCTGTCCAAAGTCCAAGGGCAACCAAATCTTCAAGTAAATGTTTATTAACAATAATAAACTCCCCGCTCAAAACTCTTCTTGTATAAATATTTGAAGTATATGGTTCAAAACATTCATTATTCCCTAGAATTTGCGATGTAGATGCTGTAGGCATTGGGGCAACTAAAAGTGAATTTCTAACCCCGTGCTTTTTAATTTTTTTTCTTAATTCTCCCCATTCCCATCTTCCGCTTAATTCCTCATCCTTTATTCCCCACATATTATACTGAAATTCTCCTTTAGAAACAGGAGATCCTTTATAAGTTTTATAGGGGCCATCTTTTTTTGCCTCTTCCATTGATGCTGTCATTGCAGCAAAATAAATTGTTTCAAAAATTTCCTGATTTAGTTTTTTAGCTTCATCAGAAGTGAAAGGCATCCTTAATTTTATAAAAGCATCTGCCAATCCTTGGACGCCTAGACCAATAGGCCTATGTCTAAAGTTTGATTTTTCAGCTTCTGGAACAGGGTAATAATTTCTGTCTATTACTTTATTCAGATTCTTAGTAACCTGTTTAGTAACTCTAAATAATTCTTGATGATCAAAATCTTTCTCCTTAACAAACATCGGCAATGCTATGGAAGCCAAATTACAAACAGCTATCTCATCTGGAGATGTATACTCCAAAATTTCTGTACATAGATTTGATGATTTTATTGTCCCTAGATTTTTTTGATTGGACTTTCTATTTGCTGAATCTTTATAAAGCATATAGGGTGTCCCCGTTTCAATTTGAGATTCTAATATTTTTTCCCACAGCTCTCTTGCTCTAATAGATTTTCTTCCTTTATTTTCAGATTCATATTTTGTATATAGCTTTTCAAATTTTTTTCCATGAGAATCAGACAATCCATGACATTCGTTTGGGCACATCAATGTCCAGTTGCTATCTTCCTCAACTCTTTTCATAAATAAATCTGAAATCCACATAGCATAAAATAAATCTCTAGCTCTCATTTCTTCTTTCCCATGATTCTTTTTTAATTCTAGAAAATCAAAAATATCAGCATGCCATGTTTCTAAATAAATTGCAAATGAGCCTTTCCTTTTCCCTCCACCTTGATCTACATAACGAGCTGTATCATTAAAAACTCGCAACATGGGAACAATTCCATTAGAAGTTCCATTTGTTCCTGCAATATAGGATCCTGTTGCTCTTATATCATGAATTGACAATCCAATCCCACCAGCAGATTGAGAAATCTTAGCAGTTTGTTTTAATGTGTCATAGATACCATCAATACTATCAGATTTTGTTGTTAATAAAAAACATGAAGACATCTGGGGATTTGGGGTTCCAGAATTAAATAATGTTGGTGTAGCATGAGTGAAATATTTTTTAGACATCAAGTTATAGGTCTCAATAGCTGAGTCTAAGTCTTCCATGTGAATTCCTATTGAAACCC
This sequence comes from Flavobacteriaceae bacterium, assembly GCA_014239275.1. GTDB lineage: Bacteria > Bacteroidota > Bacteroidia > Flavobacteriales > Flavobacteriaceae > MAG-121220-bin8. The sequence continues at coordinate 14,579 of JAAZZF010000104.1, forward strand.
TCATTAACATGTGCTGTGGTCTTTCTGCTACTTTACCATTTAGCTTTAATAAGTAAGATCTTTCTAAAGTTTTAAACCCAAAATAATCATAATTAAAATCTCTATTATAAATAATCGTAGAGTCCAATAGTTCTGAATTCTTTTTTATTATCTTATAAACTTCATCAGACAACAATGGAGCTTTTTTTTCTGTTCTAGGGTTAATGTATACATACAAATCCTTCATGGTTTCTGAAAAAGATTTCTTTGTGTTTTTATGTAAATTTGAGACAGAAATTCTAGCTGCTAATTTTGCATAGTCTGGGTGAGTTGTGGTCATTGTTGCTGCAATTTCTGCTGCTAAATTGTCTAATTCTGAAGTAGTAACTCCATCATAAAGTCCTTCAATAACTCTCATAGAAACTTTTACAGGGTCAACCAAAGCGTTTAAACTATAGCAAAGTTTTCTAACCCTAGAGGTTATTTTATCAAACATTATTGGCTCTTTATGGCCGTCTCTTTTTACTACAAACATTTATTAAATTTTATCCTATACTATAAAAAAAATTTTAAAGAAAACTTATTTTCGAATATTAAAAATCTTCATCAATACTAAAATCGGCAGATTTCGTATCATTATTCAACACCCCTGCTTTTTGATATTCAGAAACTCTTTTTTCAAAGAAATTTGTTTTGCCTTGGAGGGATATCATATCCATAAAATCAAATGGATTTGTGACATTATACTCTTTTTCACAGTTCAATTCAACTAATAATCTGTCGGTTACGAACTCTAAATATTGAGTCATAAGTTTAGAATTCATTCCTATTAAACTAATAGGAAGAGATTCGGTTATAAATTCTCTTTCAATATTAAGAGCATCCAGAAGGATTTCTTTAATTCTTTTTGAAGATACTTTATTGACTAAATGTTTATTATGCAAATGAACTGCAAAATCACAATGAACTCCTTCATCTCTAGAAATAAGTTCATTAGAAAAAGATAGTCCTGGCATTAATCCTCTTTTCTTAAGCCAAAAAATAGAACAAAATGCTCCAGAAAAAAATATTCCCTCTACTGCTGCAAATGCAATTAATCTCTCTGCAAATGAATCAGATTCAATCCATTTCAATGCCCAATCTGCTTTCTTTTTAATAGCTGGGAATGTTTCAATAGCATTAAAAAGACTGTCTTTTTCTTTTGGATCTTTTACATATGTATCAATTAATAATGAATAGGTTTCAGAATGAATATTTTCCATCATTATTTGAAATCCATAGAAAAATTTTGCTTCTGAATACTGAACTTCATTAACAAAATTTTCTGCTAAATTTTCATTTACTATTCCATCTGATGCAGCAAAAAAAGCTAAAATATGTTTTATAAAATATTTTTCATCATCAGACAATTTAGATTTCCAATCATTAAGGTCTTCGCTTAAATCAATCTCTTCAGCAGTCCAAAAACTGGCTTCACATTTCTTGTACCATTCCCAAATATCATGATGTTCAATTGGAAAAATAACAAACCTGTTTTTGTTTTCTTCTAAAATTGGTTCAAAAGCTGGCATATTAATTAAGTGTTTTTAAAAAAAAAAATTAAGTAATTGTTTTTGGATATTGTCTTACACAAAGATTCTAAATTGTTTCCAAAAATAAAAGGAGTAATTATTCACAAACTGCATTAGTTCTTAACAATTTGAATGTTAAAAAAATTTTGTATTTTATAAAAACTTGAAAACTAACAATTTATGTTTTATGCTATTTTGGATGAATCATAATCACTTTTTTTAGCTAAACTTTTTTTAATTCTTTTGAAACTTTTTCAAGTTCCAAGTACCATGATTTTCCAAATCTTCTAATCAAAGCATCCTTAACAAATTCATAAATTGGTTTCTTTAACTCTTCTCCTAATTCACAAGCTTCTGAACAAATGTTCCAATGGTGATAATTTACAGCAGTAAAGCTTGAATAATTTTTTACTCTAACTGGATAAAGGTGACAAGAATTAGGTTTTATTAAATTTATTTCTCCTTTAATAAATGCTTTTTCTATTCCGCATTCTAATAATCCATTTGAATTATAACTTACATAGACACATTCTTTGCCATTAATAAGCGGAGTCTCTAAACTACCCTGTTTATCATAAACGTATTTCCCTTTTTGTTCAATTACTTTTTTTCCCTTGCTAGAAATATAGGGAGATATCTTTTCAAAGTTTTTATCTAAAATTTCTGCCTCGTTTTTTTCAAGTGGCGCACCTCCATTTCCTTTAACACAACATGCCCCCTTACAAGCAGACAAATTACAATGAAAATTCTTTTCAATTATTTCTTCAGAAATTAAAGTGTTCCCGATTCTAAACATAGAATGAAAGTAAGAAATAATACTCCATATTCTATTAATATAAATTATATTTGCAATCGAATAAAAATAAAAATATGGATTTGAATTTTAAAGAAATTTTTGCTGCCTTTATGATTTTATTTGCTGTAATTGATATAATAGGAAATGTTCCCATTATAATTGATTTAAGAAAAAAAGTTGGCCATATTCAAAGTGGAAAAGCTTCTTTAATTGCCGGTATAATCATGATTTTTTTTCTGTTTCTTGGAGAAAACATCTTGTCTTTGATTGGTATTGATGTAAATTCATTTGCAGTTGCTGGCTCATTTGTTCTTTTTTTTATAGCTCTTGAAATGATTTTAGGTGTATCAATTTATAAAGATGAAGAAAACACTCATTTAACCGCTTCAGTATTTCCTTTAGCTTTTCCTTTAATTGCTGGTCCAGGAAGTTTAACAACTTTACTTTCAATCAAATCTGAATATTCAACTGAAAATATTATAATAGCCATTATAGTTAATGTAATATTTATTTTTTTAGTTTTAAAATCCTCTAAAAATATAGAAAAGATATTGGGGCAAAATGGGATTCAAATTATTAGAAAAGTATTTGGTGTTGTTTTACTGGCTATTGCTGTTAAATTATTTACAACTAATATTCAGGGATTATTACAACTAAAATGAGAAATTATTTTATTATAGCAATTGCTTTTATTTTATTGGGGATAAATATCTATCATCTTGATTTTGCTAATTTTTTTAGTGAAAATGGGAAGATAGCATTAATTGGAGTGTTAGCCTGCTTAATAGCTATTGTGCTTTTATTAATATTAATTAATTCTAATAAAATTAAGAATCAATTAAAAAATAAAGACTAAAACTTTTCAATGTGGAAGATCTCTAATCCTGCTTTTTTTAAAAATTCTAATCCCGAACTGTCTTTATATTCTTTGTGATATACAAGTCTTTTTATCCCTGATTGAAAAATAAGTTTACTGCATTCCTTACATGGGGACAAGGTTATATATAATGTTGATCCCTCACTAGATTGAGTAGAAGCAGAAACTTTCATAATTGCATTCGCCTCTGCATGTAGCACATACCATTTAGTATAGTTGCTATCATCTTCACACGCATTTTCAAATCCTGTAGGGGTGCCATTGTAGCCGTCTGAAATAATCATTCTGTTTTTAACAATTAGCGCTCCAACCTGTCTTCTTTTACAATGGGATAATTTTGCCCATTCTAAAGCCATTTTCAAATAAGCAATGTCGTACTTTTTTTGCTTTATTTCAGTCATAGTCTATATCATATTTAAAATCATGTTTAATCCAAACCCTATAATGACTGCAGATCCAATCCTTATATAGGATGACAATTTATATTTGAGCAATTTAACAACAAGTAAATTAATAAGCAAAATTGCTAATACTATTATTAGTTGGGAAAATTCAACTCCAAAAGCAAAGCCAACCAAAGGTGTTATTTTAGATTCTATAGGAAAAGATATTTGATTAAAATAATTCCCAAACCCAAATCCGTGGATCAATCCAAAAAAAAGTGAAATCATAAACCCAGAAATTTTATAAAAATTCATTTGGTCACTTTTTAAAATATTATTAATTCCTGTAATTACAATGGTTACGGGAATTAATATCTCAACAATATTTTCTGGGGGACTATATATCTGGTAGACTGAAAAAATTAATGAAAACGTGTGTCCTAAAGTAAAAAAAGTGACAATCCAAAAAACTGTTTTAAGTTGCCTAAAAGAGAATGGAATAGTTAAGGCTATTAAAAAAAGTAAATGATCATAAGCTGCCCAATCTAAAACGTGAAATAATCCTAATTCAAAATAAAAAAGCAAATCATACATGATTGAAATCTTTAAAAATTAAAATTACTAAAACTGATTTTAAAAGCCACGCTCTGTCTTAATTCTCTCATAAGCTTTTTGAATTTTTTGAAATTTATCTTGGGCTGCTTTTACGTAAGCTTCTCCTAAATGTTGGACTTTGTCTGGATGATGTTTTTTTGCTAATTCACGATATGCGCTTTTTACCTTTTGATCTGAATCTGACTTATCAATTTCTAATATCTTGTAAGCTCCCCCTACTTGATCAATAAACATTGCTTTAATACTTTGAAAATCTGCATTAGAAATTCTTAAAAGATTAGAAAATTCTAAAAGTTTTTTTAATTCAGGTGAAGAAACATTTCCGTCTGCTTTAGCAATGCCAAATAAAAAATGTATAACCTGTAACCTGCTTCCATAATTTAAAACGCTATTAAATAAATTAAAAATTTTTTCAGTTGAAATTCCTTTTTTATTAAGGTTATCATTAAAAATTTTAAATGTAGCGTTTGCTCTATCTTTTCCATATGCAGAAACAAAATAATTTCTTACATAATCCAATTCTTGTTTAGATACCTTCCCGTCTGCCTTTATAAGTAAAGATGCTAATGCCAATAAATTTAATTCAAAGTCGTGAGATGATATTCTATTAAAACTGTTATTTTTTAAATTATTGTTTTCTATTAATCCTCCCAAAAAATAACCCAAAAGAGCTCCTGGAAGTCTAAAAAATGTATAACCCAAAATAGCTAGTATCCATCTAGACATATGTAAAATTATTTTGACAAATTTACTAAAGGTGATTTTAAAGTCAACACTTTTAATTAGATCTTTGTTATCTTTGCTTTGAAATAAATATTTTATGTATCCATTTGAAATTGTTAAACCAATGAAAGAAGAACTTACTTCCCTTGGATTTAAAGATTTAACCACAGCAAAAGAAGTAAATAAAAATATTTCTAGCAGTCAAACAGCTGTACTAATAGTTAATTCTGTTTGTGGATGCGCAGCAGCAAATGCAAGGCCTGGTGTTATTCAATCGTTAATTAATGATAAAATTCCTCTGCAATTATTAACTGTTTTTGCTGGTGTAGATAAAGAGGCTACAGATGCTGCTAGAGTGCTTATGGTCCCTTTTCCACCTTCTTCACCATGTATTGCCCTTTTTAAAAATGGTGAACTTGTTCATATGTTGGAGAGACACCATATTGAAGGTAGATCTTCAAAATTAATAAGTGAGAATCTCAAGCAAGCTTATAATGAATATTGTTAAAATTATAATCTATAAGATTATTTTGAATAAATAGGAAACAAAATTTTAAAAGTTGTTCCTTGGCTGGTATTAGATTTAAATGAGATTTTTCCACTGTAAGAATTTACAAGGTTTTTCACCATTCCTAGGCCTAGACCCATTCCGCTGGTTTTGGTTGTAAATTTTGGTTCAAAAATTTTATCGCGTAGATCATCTGAAATTCCCACTCCATTATCTTTAATATAAATTAATACATTTTTATTCCTTAACACAATAGTTACCTCAATTAATGGATCTTCTACTAGATCACATGCTTCAATAGCATTCTTGATTAAGTTTGTAATAATTCTAATCATTTGAGTTCTGTCAATACTTACTTGAAGATCCTTATGTTCTGAATTGAAAGTTATATGCTTTTCTTTAAATATTTTTAAAGCAAGTCTAGTAATTTCAATGATATTTATTTTACCCCCTTCTTGAGCAGGCATTTCAGCAAAGTTGGAAAAAGCTGATGCAATAGTGCTCATTGTATCAATTTGTTGTATTAAAGTCTTAATAAATTCATCTAATTTTTTATTAATCGTAGAATCATTAATATCAAAATTTTTTTGAAAACTTTGGACACTTAATCTCATTGGGGTTAATGGATTTTTTATTTCATGCGCAACTTGTTTTGCCATTTCTCTCCAGGCTTGTTCCTTGTTAGATTTAGAAAGTTGCTCAACACTTTCGTTTAGCTTTTCAACCATTTTATTATAAGACTCAACCAATATATTAACTTCTTTGCTTCTAGCCTTAATTTGAATTTTGGTATTTGTTTTGTGCAATCTAGTTTGTTTTATTTTTTTCCCAATTTCAGATAGCGATTTAGTAATATATACTGAAATTAAGTAAGAAAAAAAAATGGCAATAATTAGAAGAAAGAAATAAACCTGTCCCAAAACAATAATAAAAGATTTAAGTTCATAAGTATTTAATTTGTCATCATCAAAATAAGGGAGGTTTAAAATCCAAATTGGATTAGAATGATTGTCTAAAACAATTGAATAGGAAGATCTATATTTAACATTTTCAATTGTATTTATTTGAATTATACTTAATTCCTTGCTTTTTTTTAATTCCTTTATTACACTTGCGTCTAATTTATTATTAAAAGAGTCAATTAGAGTTGTATTCAAAAGAATCCCATCTAAGCTATAAATACTAAAATCAACATTTTGGACATCTGCTATCTCAAATATTTTTTCACTAAAAATTGAATCTAATATAGATTTGTTAATATTATATTTAGTTTCTTGAAAAATATATGAAATACTCCTTTTTAATTGAGCTTTTTTTCTTTCTAAGCGTTGTTCATGATACTGGCTAGATTGATTCTTAAACTGAGGAATTGTAACTATTGCTATCCCTCCAAAAGCAATTATTAAAAGAAAGGTCATGGCAATAAAAATTCTAAACCTTATAGATATCTGTCTTTTAATATTGAATTTTTTAATCATTTTTCTTCCATATTATCATATATAGATTTATAAAGGCTCTAATAACTAATGTAAAACAAAATAAAGATATTATAGCCCATATCTGTTATTAACATTTTATTTTTTAATAATAGGGAAATTTTGAACTACTTAATAAATTTATAAAATAGACGTTTTTTGCATAAAAAAGGGAATAAACATCCATTTTTTTACAATTTTAGTCATTTTTTTCCATTTTTATGCCATTTTTTAAAATAAAAATTTTTATGCTCTATTCTTGCAATAATTTAAAATATTATATAATGAGTAAATAGGAAAAAATTAATCTCTAAATTTTTGATAAATTAGCTGTCAATGAAAAAAAAGATTGGAGCAATTATAGCTCTTTTATTATTGTTTTTTAGTTTTCAATTTAGCTCTGAATTATTCTATTTGACAGAACTTGCAAAAACAATTTATAAAATCCAAAGAACTGAAGCTGATATTACAGATTACCAATATTTTGATAATATAGAAATTCCCAAAAGCAAAAATCCTCAAGCTTGGCCAATCCATGAAAACTATAATCAAACTTCATTAACAACTAATTTGAAGTCTATTCATAAAAAATTTGGCACTGTTGCTTTTTTAATAATTAAAAATGACTCTCTCTGGCATGAGAAATATTATAATGGCTATAACAAAAACTCATATAGCAATTCTTTTTCTATGTCAAAAAGTATAGTGTCTGCTATAATGGGTAGAGCTATTCAAGAGGGCTACTTTAATAGTTTAGATGATAAGGTTAGCTCATTTATTGAAGGGTATAATAAAGATTATGCTTCTAAACTTACTATTGGCGATTTGTCTAGTATGTCTTCGGGGATGAAGTGGACTGAAAACTATACTAATATTTTTGGGGTTACTGCACGGGCATATGTTGGAAGCAACTTAAATGAACTTATCCTTTCCAGGCCAATAATTAAAGAGCCTGGCAAGTCTTTTGAATACTTAAGCTCCGATACTCAGCTATTAGCAATGACTATCGAAAAAGCAACCCAACAAAAAATATCTGAGTTAGTTTATAATTGGTTTTGGAATCCAATGGGTGCTGAAAATAATGCTTTGTGGCAAATTGATAATATAAAAACCAATAATGAAAAGGCTTATTGTTGTTTTAATTCAAATGCAAGAGATTTTGCCAGATTTGGCAAACTATATAAAGATAATGGCTTTTGGAATGGTAAAAACTTATTGGATTCTACTTTTATAAAAAAATCTACAACAAATCGATTTGATTCTAGCCCAGAATATGGCTATGGATTTTGGTTAGGAGAATTTGAGAGAAAAAAATTCTTTAGCATGAGAGGACACTTAGGCCAATATGTTATAGTTTTTCCAAAAGATAATGTAATTATTGTTCGTCTTGGTCAAAGTCATGACAAAAAATCTGAAAACGATACATTTAGTAAAGATTTTCTTGATTACATCCAGGAAGCTTTTAAAATGCTAAACGTTTAATTTTGAAAAAATCTAATTTATTAGTAGTTAAAAAGCTTAATCTTTCTATTTCAGGGATCTCAATTTTAAACAACATTTCTTTTAAATTAAAAAAAAATGAAATTTTAGGCTTTGTGGGAGAATCGGGAAGTGGCAAATCAATAACTGCTTTTTCAATTATTAATCTTTTCAATTCAAAAAAAATTAAAAAAAGCGGACATGTTTTTTTTAATGGTAAAAGAATCGATTCTTTGAAAAATAAAGATTTTGAGAAAATAAGGGGGTCTGAAATTTCTATAATTTTTCAAGAACCTATGAACTCCCTAAATCCTAGTATGAAATGCGGAAGACAAGTATTGGAAATAATTCTAAAACATACAGTTTTGACAAATCTAAAAGCGAAAAAACGTGTTTTAGATTTATTTAAAATGGTAAAATTAAATTCGCCTGAAACTGTTTATAATAAATATCCTCATGAGCTTAGCGGAGGTCAACAACAAAGGATAATGATTGGAATAGCAATTGCATGTAATCCCAAAATATTAATCGCTGATGAGCCAACTACTTCACTTGATGGTATAGTAAAAAAAGAAATTATTGACCTTCTTAAAGGAATTCAAAAACAAACACAAATGGGGATAATCTTTGTTTCTCACGATCTGAGTTTGGTTTCTAAAATCGCAAATAATATAATTATTCTAAAAAGAGGTTCTATTGTTGAGTTTGGAGATAGTAAACAGATTTTTAAGTCCACTAAAAACAAATATACTCGGATGCTTTTAAATGCTCGTCCTCCCAAAAAAGGAAGACCAAAAAGATTGCCTTCTTCAGACAATGGCTTAGAAAAGCACCCTTTGATATCAAAAAAAGAAAGAGCAGAAAAACACAAGAAGATATATAAATCAGATCCTATTTTAAAAGTTAAAAATTTGCATTTTGCTTACGAAAAAAAAATGATTTTAAATAACATCCATTTTAATATATATAAAGGTGAGACACTGGGGCTAATTGGAGAGTCAGGGTCCGGAAAATCAACTATTGCAAAGTCAATTCTAAATCTAAATAATTTTCAAAAAGGGGAAATTTTATTTAATAATATTAATATCAAAAAATATAACAAAAAAGACTTTAGAAAAAATATTCAACTAATCTTTCAAGATCCTTTTTCTTCACTCAACCCTCAAAGCAGTGTTGGATTTTCAATAATGGAACCCATGATAGCCCACAAGCTTTATAAAAATAAAGATGCTAGAGTTTCTAAAGTTTATCAACTTTTAGAAAATGTAGGGTTAAAGAAAAATGATTTTTTAAAATATCCTAGTCAGTTTTCAGGAGGGCAAAGGCAAAGAATAGTTATTGCAAGAGCTTTAGCATTAAGCCCTAAAATTATAATTTGTGATGAATCTGTTTCTGCCTTAGATGTTTCTGTTCAAGCTCAGGTATTAAACTTGCTTAACTCACTAAAGGAAAAATTTTCTTTTACTTTTTTATTTATTTCTCATGATCTATCAGTAATTAGATACATGTCTGACAGGGTAATTGTACTTAATAATGGAACGATTGAAGAAAATGGCGAAACTGACAAAGTATTTAACTCTCCTATTATGCCTTATACTAAACAATTGTTAAGCGCTAGCAACTATTAACATCTGCTTTAAAGTAAGTATATTTGAAACGCTATAATAAAAATGGACATTAAGCTGTTCTTTTCTGGATTTATTAAATTATACTTTTACTGGGAAGTTATAGTAATTATTAGTACCATAGCTGCTATTATAAATTCTTTATTGGGTATTTTTTCTAAAAAATCATTTGAAAACTTTGATCTTAGAATTACATTATTCACTTTAATTTTTAATTATATTCTTTTAATTATTGGTTTGTTTATTTTTATATCTAATGTTCTATTATTGTTTTGGAATTCTGATAATAAATTAATTATTGAACAGAATAATTTTCTTTTTTATATATCGCCTCATTTATTGAATCTAATAGCTGTTCTAATTCTAACAATAGGTTGGTCATTGCATAAAAAATCAAATATTAGTTTAAAAAAATTTTTAAGGATTTTAGGGTTTTATTTCTTAGGCTTGCTAATTTTAATTGGAAAATTTATTTGGATGAATTAAAAAAACACCCTCTTTGAAGAGGGTGTTCAATAAAACCAAACTATTTATGAAAATTTATTAATTATAAAATTAAATTATTGTTATATTTTTAAATCCCAAAATTTTGTTAATCTTTTTATGAAAAACTCGTATGGTATATTAGGAGGGGGTAGCTGGGGGACGGCTCTCATTAAAATATTATCTGAAAACAGTGAATCTATAAATTGGTATCTAAGAAATCCAAAAAATGTTGAACATATTCAAAATTTTCATAGAAACCCTAACTATTTAAGGTCTGTAGTTCTTAATACCAAAAAAATCAACCTTAGCTCTTCGATTGAAGAAATTGTAAAAAATTCAACAGTAATAATCTTGGCTATCCCATCACCATTTTTAGACTCAGAATTACAAAAAATTAAAACATTAATAAATAAAAAAACTATTTTTTCTGCACTTAAAGGCGTAGTCCCAGAATCGCACTTAATAGTTAGTGAACATCTCAATAAAATTTATAACATTCCGTTATCAAAAATTGGAATTATTACTGGCCCGTGTCATGCTGAAGAAGTTGCTCTTGAAAAACTATCTTACCTAACTGTCGCCTGTAAAAATCAACATATAGGAGAGTCCATGAAAAAGTCTCTAGAGACCTCTTTTATTAAGGCAAAATTTTCTAAAGATAGTATGGGTGTTGAATATGCAGCCATGTTAAAAAATATATATGCCTTGGTTGCCGGAATTTCACATGGTTTGGGTTATGGAGACAACTTTCAAAGTGTATTGATAAGCAGTTCTGTTAGAGAAATGAAAGATTTTATAAAAACTATATATAAAGTAAAAAGAGATATAAATGATTCAGAATATTTAGGGGATTTACTTGTTACGTCATATTCTGCATTTAGTCGAAATAGAACTTTAGGGAATATGATAGGTAAAGGATATTCATTAAAATCTGCTATTTCAGAAATGTCTATGATTTCTGAAGGATATTATGCTACAAAAAACGCTTATGAAATTGGGGTTGAAAACCAAATAGATTTTAATATAATAAATACTGCTTATAATATTTTATATAAAAAAATGAGTGCTAGAAAATGTATTAGATTACTTGCTGATAAACTAAATTGAATTTTTAAACTGCCTTAAGAATCTAGTATCATTTTCATATAGAATCCTAATATCTTCTATTTGATACAATAACATTGTTATTCTTTCTATTCCCATTCCAAATGCAAATCCTGAAAATTCATTAGAGTCAATTTTACAGTTTTCTAAAACGTTTGGATCAACCATTCCGCATCCCATTATTTCCAACCACCCTGTTCCTTTAGTAATTCTATAATCAGTTTCTGTATTTAATCCCCAGTATATGTCCAGCTCAGCGCTAGGTTCAGTAAAGGGGAAATAAGAAGGCCTTAATCTTATTTTAGACTTTCCAAAAAGTTCTTTCGTAAAAAAAATAAGCGTTTGTTTTAAATCAGAAAAGGAAACATTTTTGTCAATATATAGTCCTTCTATTTGATGAAAAAAACAATTAGACCTTGCTGAAATATCTTCATTTCTATAAACTCTTCCAGGAGAAATTGTCCTAATTGGAGGTTTATTATTTTCCATATGACGAATCTGAACAGATGAAGTATGTGTTCTTAACAAAAGGTCAGGGTCTTTGTTTATAAAAAAAGTATCCTGCATGTCTCTAGCAGGATGATGCTCTGGTAAATTTAAGGCAGTAAAATTGTGCCAGTCATCTTCTATCTCTGGACCTTCAGAAATATTAAATCCAATTTTATAAAAAATGTCAATTATTTTATCTCTAATTATTGATATAGGGTGTCTAGATCCTAATTCAAGTATTGAAGACGGTCTGGTTAAGTCTTCAAATTTTGAATTATTTTTTTCTTTTGAAATTCCTTTGATTTTAGACTCCTCTAATTTTGCCAGAGTAATCTTTTTTAACTCATTTATTGCTAGGCCATAGGCTTTTTTATCAGACTCCTTAACTTTTTTGAATTCCGAAAAGAAATAACTTATATGGCCTTTCTTTCCTAAAAACTTCAGTCTGAACTTTTCGATTTCCTTAGGATCTTTGGATTTAAAAAAAGAGACTTCTTTAATTTTTTTTTCAATTTCAGATATCATCAATAAAAATTATAATTCAAAAATAAGGTTTTAACTATTGTATTAATTGTTTTTTTATAAAATAATTAATTATAGCTTCCTTCATTAAAAGAGTCTGTTCTCCCGATTTTAAATTTGGAAGCTGGATTAAATTTTTATAATGTGGCCATCCCTCCTTATCAATATACTCCAATTGGTAATAGCCAAATGGTTCTAAGAGTCTACATATCGCAATGTGCATAAGATCTATTTTTTGATCTTTTTTAAACCTAACTTCTGTCTTTCCTAATTCTTGAATTCCTATTAAATATATTATCCCCTCTATTTCTAAGGGATGACCATCATTAAATTTTTTGCTTAAAAAGACAACTATCTTATCCCATTTTCTTTTCAAAGTTTTTTGATCAACCATTATAAAACTGATTTCCTAAGAAAACAATATACTTATATTTGTAAAAAAAAGTTGAATTACTTAGATATTTTTATTGCTTGTACACTAGTTTTTGGATTTACTCGTGGGTATTTAAAAGGTTTAGTAATGGAACTTTCTTCAATATTTGCTCTATTATTAGGGGTTTATTGCTCTATTAAGTTTTCTGATTTTACTTTTACTTTTGTTTCTAATAAATTTCCTCAAATAATTGAAAATGTAAATGAAAATTATTTAAAAATCGCCTCATTTGCTTTTACTTTTTTTCTAATAATAGTGCTTATTTCAATTGTTGGAAAAGCTCTAACCAAAATCCTTAAAATGGTGTTTCTAGGATTTCTCAATAAGATGCTAGGTGGGGTTTTTGGTGTGATTAAATTTGCCTTGATACTTTCTATTTGCTTCATTTTTTTTGAAAATATAAACTCTACCCTTTTTTTGGTCAATGATTCTTTTGCTGATTCTTCTTTTTTTTATGATCAGATTATCGACCTAGGAAATCGATTATTAGATGTTTTTAATTCTAATAAAGCTTCAATCAATTTTTTTAATTGATTGCAGTTCTATCCATCCTTTGTTTCCGTCAGCAATTTCTACTAAAGCCCAATCGTTCAATTCCTCTTTTATGACAACTTTTGTGCCTTCATGTAAATTAAAAAGAATTTCGCTTCTATAATTTGGCTCTGTTCTAAAATCAATTTTATTTTCAAAGATTATAGCTTCAAAATAAAATTTTTGTTTTTCAAATTTATTAAGCCCAACAAAAATAGAAATCAAGGAAAACAAAAATAATATAGAAAAAGCTGTAAAATAATTCTTTTTTGAAACACTTTTAGAATTAAAAAAATATAGCATAAATGTTATTAAAAAAAGATATAATAATGTAATTCCTAAAGCTAGCCACTGGTTTACATTTAAGGTTTCTGAAATAGAATTTAGGAATTCTGAAACTTGATTTGTAGGTAATTTTTCTATCTTATCAATCAACATGTTTTGAGAAAAAGCTAAATTATTTAATACATCCTTATTTTTTAGATTTAATTTTAAAGCTTTTTCAAAATAATATATACTATTTGCAATATCATTAAGTTTATAATAAGCGTTTCCTAAATTGAAATATAAATTTTCAGAATGTTCGCCGTTTTTAATTATTTCTTTAAACTCAATAATTGCTTCATTATAATTCCCATTATTATATAAGTCTACTCCTTTATTGAAATGTTCTTCATTTTCATATTGTGAAAAAAGCAACCCTGAAGAAATTAAATAAATTAATAAAAGAATTTTTTTCATCTTTATATTTGTTTGTCTATTTCTGCTATTACCTTTACAGCATTTTCATAATCATTATTTATGCCAACATTTGATGCTGGGGTATATCTAGCGTATTCACAGTTTTTAATTAATATTATAAATAAATCAACAGATTCATTTTGAATGTTTTTATTTAATAATAAACTTTTAATTTTTTCTTTACTATAATCAGAAGTTTCAATTGAAAGTTTCGATTTTAAAAAATTATGCAATGCTTTTTCTAAAGCCACATAAAAAACATCTTTCTTTTGTAAACTTATTTTTGCTTCAGATAAATATTTTTTTGCCAATTTATTAGCTCTTCTAGATTTATAACCTTTTATATCCAAGTCAGAGCTTTTTTTAGACTTAAAAAAACTAATAACTACTAATATCATTATCAAAGGAAGAATAATGAGCAAATAAAACAGCGTGGAGTAAATAAAATTATAAGGTTCTAATGAAATTAAATTTGGTTTAGTTTTAATAAACTTAAATTGACTTTTCGCTAAAGAAATATTGTTTGTAGTATTATTTGACAAAACTTGTTTTGAATTATCTGAAAAAGAAAGTGAAGGCCCTTCTAAAACGTTTATAATTATTTCATTTGAAAAGACAGATTTATATGCCCTAGTCTTTGGATCAAAAAATACAAATTTAACTGGAGATATAGGATACTTCCCCTTAAATTGCGGGACCAAAGTATAAGTGTCTAAAATATTCCCATACATTCCCTTAATATTTGTTTTAACATTTTCCTTATACTCTGGGTCATATTTTTCGATAGAACTAGGGGTTACCAAACTAGGAATTGAGAATAATTTTAAATTTCCTGAGCCACTAACTTTTAACGTTGCTTGTACAGATTCTGAAGCGTTTAATTCTTTTTTAGTAGTACTAAGTTCAATTTTAAATTCTCCAACCGCTCCATTAAAATTTTCAGGCGCATTTTCTGGCAAATTCAAAACATTAATCTTTCTTTTCCCTGCTGTAACAGTCTTAGGGACTTGGGTATAAATCCTGTTACCAAAAAAATCTCTTTTATTTGTTGGAACATCAACAGAAACATCTAATGTAAGCGGCAGAATATTTAAAATTCCTGATTTTTGTGGATATAAAACAATTTTTTTCCATATAACATAGTTATAGCTTTCTCCTTTATAACTTCCTCTTTCAATTTGAAGTCTAGGAATTTTTATATTATGAGACCAAAAATTATTGTACTCTGGACTGTCAATTTCTCCTACATTAGTAATATTGATTTGTGGGCTAAAATATAGTTTATATATTACTGAAAAACCTTGATTTAAATATGGTTTATTATTTGAAACTTCTGCTACAAGATGCAAATTTTCATTCACCACATAAGAGGCATCATTTGGATCTTTTTTTATACTTACTGACTCCGAGACTTTAACTTTAACTGGAATTGTTTTATAAATCTTATTCTCAATCTCAATTGTTGCCTGGCCAATCGATAAAGATCCTGTCTTTAATGGTGATAAATAATATGAATAAATTTTGGAAAATGTTCTTTTGCCATTTACCCACATATTACTAACAGACTGATTGGGGCCTCCAACAACTCTAAATCCTTCAAAATTAGGAGCAATAAAGTTATCTCCATCTTGATTCATTTTAAAATCAACTCTTAGATTTTCATTAATCCCTAAAGTTTTTTTACTAATCTCTGCTATAAAGCTAATCCCTTCATCTTGAGAAAAAACATTTACGCAATAAGTAAATAGTATTATAAAAGCAATCTTAATTCTCATTATTTTAATTTACCAATCCTTTTTGTTTTTTACTGGTATCCCTTTTACTTTATTCTTATTAACCTTTTCTTGAACCTTTTTCTCTTCATTATTCATTGCTTTTAAAAGGTTCTTTAATTGTTCAGGAGAAATTTTATTTCGCTGTGGCTTATTTTGCTTTTTGTCATCCTTCTTATCGTCCTTCTTGTCATCCTTCTTGTCATCCTTCTTATCGTCCTTCTTGTCATCCTTCTTGTCATCCTTCTTGTCGTCCTTCTTGTCATCCTTCTTGTCGTCCTTCTTGTCATCCTTCTTGTCATCCTTCTTCTCTTTATTTTTTTGGTCATTTTTAAGCAATTCCTTAGCCAATACATAATTATATCTTGTTTCATCGTCAGAAGGATTATTGAATAAAGCTTTTTTAAAACTAGTAACTGCATTTTGATAATCCTTATTTTGCATATAAACATCCCCTAAATTATGATAAGATTTATGTAAATCTTCTTTGTTTTTTGCTTTTAAAATTGAAGATTTATATTCATTAACTGCTTCCATGTTAAGTCCACTTTTATAAAATGAATTAGCCATATTATAAGAAGCTATATTATTTAATGAGTCTTTCGAAATTGCTTCTCTATAAAATACCTCGGCCTCAATTAAGTTTTTGTTCATGAACTCTACATTTCCGTCAAGAGTTAAATTATTTGATGTTTTATCAAAATCTTTTTCTTGACATAAAACATTTGCTGAAATCAGTAAAAAAAGGAGGATCCTAAACATCTTTTTCATTAAATAAATTTAATTTTTCTACCCAAAATGTTTTCTTTTCAAAAACAAACAATTCCAAACATAAAAAAAATAGAGCAAACCCTAAAAACCATTGAAACTGATCTTTATAAGCTACAAATTGTTTTGATTCAAATTCCTTTTTATCCATTTCTTTTAGTTTCTCAATAATTTCATCTACAACTTCCTCAGTATTTCCTCCGCTTATATAAAGGCCATTAGCTGAAAGTGCTATATCCTGAAGAAGTTGAGGCACAAGTTTTGTTATTACAACATCGCCTTCAGAATTTTTTTTGTATGATTCTATAACCCCATTAGATTTTATAGGAATTGGAGCGCCTTTAATAGTCCCTAATCCTATCGTAAAAATACTTATTCCCATGTCTTGAACAATGCTAGGGATATCCTGATTCTCAAATTCATGATCCTCTCCATCCGAAAGAATACAAAGCACCCTATTTGTTTGATTTTCATCATCATAATAATCTTTAGCTAATTTGACAGCCTCTATTATAGATGTTCCTTGAGATGAAAGCATATCTGAATTCAAACTTTGTAAAAACATCCTTGCAGTTGAATAATCAGTAGTTATAGGTAAAATTGGCAAAGCAGATGCTGCATAAGCAATTATACCTACTCTATCTGAATTTAACTCATTAATTGTTTGCGAAACTAATCTTTTAGCTTTTTCAAGTCTATTTGGAGCTATATCCTCAGCTAACATACTTTTAGAAACGTCTATAGCAAAAACTATGTCTACCCCTTCTCTTTTAACTGTTTTAAGTTGAGTTCCAATTTTAGGATTAATTAGTGCAATTGAAAGAAATGTAAAAACAAGAAGTAATAAAACCAATTTCAATTTAGGTTTAAACTGAGAAGTTTGGGGGCTTAGATCTTTAAATAAATGGGTTGAAATATGTTTTTTTTGAATTGTCTTTTTCCAGCTTTTTAATGAAATAAAGCCTATAATTAATACTGGGATTACCAATAATAAATAAAAATATATAGATTCTTCTAGCTGATACATTTAAATAAAACTTTTAAAAACAGTTGATCTAAGTAGCCACTCTAAAAAAACAAGGGAAAAAGATATTAAAGCAAAAAACCTATACATTTCTTGAGCATTCGAATATTTAAATTCTTCTACTTCTGTTTTTTCAAGCTTATTAATTTCTTGATATATATCCTTTAATTTTTCATTGTCCGTTGCCCTAAAATAAAGTCCTCCAGTTTGTTTTGCGATTGATTCTAATAACTTTTCATCAATTTCAACTTTAGTTAATCCAAACCTAAAAGTTCCATTTGGATTAATTGCAATTGGTGCTAATGCATTTCCATTACTACCTAAGCCTATTGTATAGGTTTTGATTCCAAAAGATAAAGCAAGATCAGCAGCTGTATTGGGATCTATAAAACCTGCATTATTAACTCCATCAGTTAGCAATATAATTACTTTGCTTTTAGCCTTACTATCTTTTAACCTGTTTACAGCTGTGGCTAAGCCCATCCCAATTGCTGTCCCGTCTTCAATAATTCCATCAAAATTTATTTCATCTAAAGATTTAATAATTACTGCTTTATCAGAAGTAACGGGAGTTTTTGTATAACTTTCTCCAGCATATACTACTATCCCTATCCTGTCGCTAACTCTGTCATTTATAAATTCTTTCGCTACAGACTTTAAGGCATCCAATCTATTTGGTTTTAAATCTTGGGCTAACATACTTGACGAAACATCAACGGCAATAACAATATCTATTCCTTTACTTGTTTTTGTTTGAGTTGAAACATCTATAATTTGAGGCCTTGAAATTGCAACTATTAACATTATAATAGCTATATATCTTAAGACATCTAAAATTGGTAAAATTTTAATTTTTATACTTTTATAATTAAACCCTTTAATAGATGACATCTTAAATGATGAAGATTTTAACTTATTGAAATTATATCCCCAAAAGAAGAAAAATGGCAACAAAATTAAAAGCCATAAAAATTCAGGATTATTAAATGTCAAATTGTTAAACATATTATTCAATTTTAAATATTATTGACTTTTCTACTTTTTCTGCTATTTGTCTGGCATATGAATCATCCCTGTTAAAAATCATTAAAACTATTTGCTTGCCATTATTTTCCTGAAACTTTAAACTAATATATTCCTTTCTCGTTTGGCTACCATTTTGATCTAAATAATCAAATGAACCAAAAATTTTGAATGCAGGTTGTCCTTGATCTATAAAAATATCTTGTTGTTTCGTCAAAATATTTGTTGCTCCTTTACCCTTTAATTCTAGAATCAATTCATCAATTATCAATTGGATATCCTGTTGATTAGTTTTTTCATTATCTGAGATAATCTTAATAGAAATAAAAAACATCTCTTCAATCGAACTCCATTGAAAAATTTGATTTATTCCTTCTGATTTAATTCTTTTTAAAACATTCGGTGTTGAAATAATAATTGGATGTGCACCGTAAGTGCTTTCCACCCATGTCTCATTTAAAATTGATTTAGTTGGCGTTCCGATTATTGTATCCGAAACATTTTTCCATCCAAAAAAAGAAACAGAAACAATAAAAGTTATTATGATGGAGAATAAAAGTCCTAAAACAACTTTTTTTACAACTTTTTTTCTCTTTTCTTTTTTTATCATTTCAAAATATTTCTTGCTTTTTAATAACTCTTCCTCTGTTGGCTCAGGTATTGCATCCTTGGTATCTAAGAGAACTTTTTCCAAAATCTTTTTATCTAGTGACGCCATTTCAACTCCTGGATTTGATTTAGCAAACTTTACTAAATCTGCTGTTTTTAATACACTTTTAAATTTTTCTATAGTTTCCTGATTTATTGAAAGTTTCCCTGAATCTTTCAATAACTCTAACTTGTTAATTAATTCATCCGTTGTGCTTTCTAGGGCATCTAAACTAACGTCCTCTTCCAAATAATTCTTTACAATTTCTGTCAGCTTAGAATAATATTCTTTGTAGTCTAGCTGTTCTTTAAGATCCTTTGACTCTAACAGCTTTAATGCTATAATTGCTTTTTCTATTGGAATGGGTAATTTTTCTTCTTCTTTATTGGAATTTAATATTTTTTGATAAATTTTATATACCAAATACAAAAGAATAAATATCCCTATTAATGCTAAAAATATTTTCCACCATCCATCATTATTTTTTTTAACTTCTATAATGTTCTTAATATCAAAAAACTTTTTGCTTACTGTATCTACTTTAACATTTAAAACCTCAATTAAAATTGAGTCTGAATAATGCAGTCTATTATCAATTGATATTTTTGGAGATTTTAGTATAAAAGAGCCTGGCTCAAAGCTTGTGATTGAAAAATTTTTCACAAACTTTACTGTTTCTTCTTTTATAGTATCTGTTTCAAATTCTTCAATTATTTCAAAGGGGAGTAAAAACTTTTTTTCTCCCCATTGAATATCTACAATTGTATCTGTATTTATTTCAATTTTATAATTAATCTGTTCACCAACTTTAATAGTAGTTGTATCAACTTCTAAAATTATTACTGGTTTTTGTTGTGAAAAAATTTGAAAACTTACACAAAGAAAAACAACAACAATTGATCTAAGCTTATCCACGAGTTTTAAAATAATTAAGTAATTTTTTTACATAGCTTTGATCAGTCCTACAACTTAATGTTCCTGCTCCATTTTTTGTAAATAATTGATTAAATCTATTATAATTATTACTGTTAAAAGACTCATATTTTTCCCTAAGAGTAGAGGATGAAGTATCGATTAATTTTATTTCTTCTGTCTCCTGATCATACATTGGAACAATGCCCATATTAGGAATTCTTTCTTCCATTTTGTCATAAATTCTTATCCCTGTAACATCATGCTTATTCGCTGCTATTTTTAACGTCTTCTCATAATTATCAGATATAAAATCTGATAAAATAAAAGCAATTGACTTCTTTTTAATCACACTTATCAAAAACTCCAAGGCCTCTGAAATATTTGTTTTTT
Source organism: Flavobacteriaceae bacterium (assembly GCA_014239275.1). Classification (GTDB taxonomy): domain Bacteria; phylum Bacteroidota; class Bacteroidia; order Flavobacteriales; family Flavobacteriaceae; genus MAG-121220-bin8. The sequence continues at coordinate 35,457 of JAAZZF010000104.1, forward strand.
TACTAGAAGGTTTAAATTCAATTAGCTCTCTAATAATTCTTAAAACATGTGTTTTGCCTTTATTTGGAGGAATATATAACTCAATATTATCTGAAAAAAGAATTAATCCTACTTTGTCATTATTCTGAAGAGCAGAAAAAGCTAAGGTTGCTGAAATTTCTGTTACGATATTTTTCTTTAAAGTATTTTCTGTTCCAAATAATTCCGATCCGCTTATATCAACGAGTAATATTAGAGTTAATTCTCTTTCTTCTTCAAAAACTTTTACAAAGGGCTCATTATACCTTGCCGTCACATTCCAATCAATAGCCCGAACATCATCTCCAAATTGATAATTTCTAACTTCACTAAAAATCATGCCTCTACCTTTAAAGGCGCTATGATACTCTCCTCCAAAAATATTATTGCTTAACCTTCTTGTTTTTATTTCAATTTTCCTTACTTTTTTTAAAAGTTCTTTTGTTTCCACTAATAAAATTTAAATTATTATTACTATGAAAATTGAGGATGTAAATCAGCCATTATGGGACTTCAACCTGATTGACAATTTTATTTATAATATCCTCAGAAGTTACATTTTCTGCTTCAGCCTCATACGTTAGTCCTATTCTGTGTCTTAAAACATCATGTATAACAGCCCTAACATCCTCAGGAATTACATAGCCTCTTCTTTTAATAAAGGCATAACATCTAGATGCATTTGCCAAATTTATACTTCCTCTTGGTGAAGCTCCAAAGTTTATAAATGATTTTAGCTCATTTAGTCCATATTTTTCAGGATATCTTGTAGCAAAAATTAAATCAAGAATATATTTTTCAATTTTTTCATCCATGTATACTGTTCTTACTGATTCCTGAGCTTTAATAATTTGTTTAATAGTTACAACTGGTTTTATGTCCCCAAAACTATTGTTGATATTTGCTCTTACAATTTGTTGTTCATCATTAATATTTGGATAATCTATAACAGTTTTTAACATAAACCGATCTACTTGAGCTTCTGGAAGAGGATAAGTTCCTTCTTGTTCAATAGGATTTTGTGTAGCCATAACTAAAAAAGGAGGATCTAATTTAAACGTTGTGTCTCCGATAGTAACCTGTTTTTCCTGCATGGCTTCCAATAAAGCAGATTGCACTTTTGCCGGAGCTCTATTAATCTCATCCGCTAAAATAAAGTTTGCAAAAACAGGGCCTTTTTTTATAGAAAAATCATTTTCTTTCATATTGTAAATCATGGTCCCAACAACATCTGCAGGAAGAAGATCAGGTGTAAATTGTATTCTACTAAAACTGCCTTTTACTGCTTTACTTAATGAATTAATTGCAAGGGTTTTTGCTAACCCGGGGACTCCCTCTAACAAAATATGTCCTTGACCCAAAAGGCCAATTAGAAGTCTTTCAACCATATGTTTTTGCCCAACTATAACTTTATTAATTTCTAGAATTAATAAGTCAATAAAAGCACTTTCTTTTTTAATTTTTTCGTTAATTTCTTTAATATCAACTTTATTCTTGTTTTCCATCATATAAAATTACTCATTAAACTAAGGGGGTGCAATTTGAATAAAAAAAATCATTCAAATTGTTAACAATTGGTTAAAAATTTAAGAAGATAAAAATCAAAGAATTTATATTTTGCCCATTTTATCGAATATCTCTTCAGGGACTAGACCTTTAATAGATTTATTTTTCCTTATTAAATCTCTTATTAAAGTTGATGAAATATCCATTGTTGGAGCATCATATAATTTAACCCTTTTATGATTTATCAGATTATTCATTCCCTTTTTTAAGTTTTTTCTTGGATAAACACAAATTTGATGTTTTAAAATTTTGTCAAAATCCTTCCATAAATGCAAACTGTTTAAATTATCCTCTCCCAAAATCACAAAAAACTTTGTGTCAAGATTCTCTTTTACAATAAACTTAAGTGTATCAGCTGTATAGTTTGGTTTAGACAGTTCAAACTCTACTCTAGAACAAATTATTTGTTTTTGATTACGGCAAAAACTTTTTACCATTTCTAGCCTTTTTAATTCATCTGAAATATTTTCTATGTTTTTAAAAGGATTTAAAGGGGTTACAACTAGCCATAATTCATCTAATTCTAATTTTTTTATAAAATATTTTCCTATAGCAACATGTCCGTTGTGTAATGGATCAAATGTTCCAAAAAATAAACCTTTCTTCTTCATTAATTATCTAAAAATTCTCTAACTAAATTATATGCATGTGTTTTTGCAGATTTTAAATCATCATTTATTATAATTTTATCAAAATCTTTTTCTTTCGATAATTCTGCTTTAGCTTTTAATAATCTAATATTGATGGATTTCTTGGAGTCCTTATTTCTTGAATGAAGCCTCTTGCTTAATTCATTCATATTGGGCGGTTTTACAAAAATAGCTAGAGCTTCTTCTTTAAATAGTGTTTTCAACTTAATTCCCCCTTCTACATCTATATCAAATATCACATTGTGATCTTTTAATAAATCTTCTACAGAATCTTTAAGTGTCCCATAAAAAATGCCATTATAAACCTCTTCGTATTCTAAAAAATCTTCATTATTAATTTTTTCAATAAATTTTTCATTAGTGAAATAAAAGTAGTCCTTTCCATTTTCTTCACCCTTTCTTATTTTTCTAGTAGTTGCTGAAATTGAAAAAATTAAATTCATCTCATTTTGATCTAGTAAGTGCTTAACCAATGTTGTTTTGCCGCTTCCTGATGGGGCACAAAGAATAACACATTTTCCTCTAGACATTATAAAACATTTAGAAGTTGTTCTTTCATTTTTTCTAATTCATTTTTCATTTCAACAACAATTTTTTGCATTAACAAGTAGTTAGATTTTGATCCAATAGTATTAATCTCTCTACCGATTTCTTGACTGATAAAAATCAATTTTTTTCCTTTTTCTATTTGCTTCTCATTAACTGTCTTTTTGAAAAATATTAAGTGGTTTTTTAGCCTAACTAGCTCTTCATTTATATCGATTTTTTCTAAATAATAGATTAATTCCTGTTCAAACCTATTAAAATCTATTTCTTTTTTTAAGTCAAAAAAATTTTTTTTAATTTTTTCCTTTACTGACTTAATTCTTTCAGGAGCTAATTTTTCAATTTTCTTTAGCATATCTTGAATTGATTTTATATTACTTAAAAGGTCTTTTTTCAAAGAATTTCCTTCTTGAATTCTAAAATCTACCAACTCTTTTAGTGCAATTTTAACTAATGAATTGATTTTATCATGAAGCTTCTTGTTTAAAACAGTAGTTTTATTAGAAACAGAATCTGGTAATTTAACAGCAATTTTTAATAACTCTAAATCATTTGCTGGTGTTATCTTTTTTAAATCTTTTATATAAGCACGAATAACCTCATGGTTTAATTGAGAGCTAAAGTTTTTTTCAGAAATTTTAAAGTTAATTTTAAGATCTACTTTTCCTCTTTTTAATGATTTAGATAAAACTCCTCTAATATCATTCTCGATATTTCTAAATATTGGATTTAAGTTACAATTAAGGTCTAAAGTTTTACTGTTTAAAGATTTTATGTCTAAAGAAATTTTTCCGAATTCAGAATCTAATGAAGCATTTCCAAAACCAGTCATGGATTGTAACATGCCCTTAAAGTTACAAAAAACTGATACTTTAATCAGTTATTTTTCTTATCCATATGTTTCTATAGCTTACCGCAAGGCAACAATGATCCTGTAACACTAAAGGTGCATTTCCGTGAGCTTCATGCTTTGGTAAACCAACATTAGTTGTGGTCCCTTGAATTTGAACGTGATTTTGAATTAAAACCCCGTTTTGAAAAACAGTAAAGTAACCTGGTTTTATCAAGTTTTTTTTATCAAAAACTGGAGCATTAAAAATTATATCATAAGACTGCCATTCACCAGGCTTTTTGCTAGAATTAACTAATGGAATATATTGTTTATAAACAGATCCAGTTTGTCCGTTTACATAAGTTGGATTTTCATAACTATCCAATATTTGTACCTCGTACTTTTGTTGTAAAAAGACTCCACTGTTAGACCTGCTTTGTCCTGTATAATTTTGAACATTTTCATTTGTTTTCCATTCTATATGTAATTGAACTGAGCCAAAAGATTGTTTAGTTTTAATCCCTCCCGTGCCATTAACAACAGTCATAGATCCATCTTTATTTATTTTCCACTTTGGTGATTGATTTGAATATTGTGTTACCCAGCTTGAAAAATTCTTGCCATCGAAAAGAACTACGGCATCACTAGGGGCTATTGAAAAATTATATGCATCTATCTTATTCGGAATAGGTTCCCAAATTTCTGTAGGTTTTGATTTGTTTTGACAAAAACTCAAAAAAAAGGAGAAAAAAAATAATAAAATAGTTGTTTTTTTAATAAACATAATCATGATTCTAGGGTTTAATAAGAATTTATAATTTTAAATATACTTAAATACTTCAGATTCTTTTTAGATAATTTATATTTGATTAATAATATTACTTTAAATGGGTAAACATAAGATGAAGTTTAATACAAAAACCATTCATGGAGGTCAAATCCCTGAAAAAGGATATGGAGCAGTAATGCCCCCTATATATCAAACTTCCACATATTCTCAATCCAGTCCAGGGAAGCATAAAGGCTATGAATATAGTAGAACGCATAATCCAACTAGATGTGCACTGGAGAATTCTTTAGCAAGTATTGAAAATGGCCATTATGGTTTAGCTTTTGGCTCAGGGTTGGCAGCTATAGATGCTGTTTTAAAACTTTTAAAATCTGGGGATGAAGTTATTTCAACTAATGATCTCTATGGAGGATCATATAGATTATTCACAAAAGTTTTTGAAAATTTTGGAATTAATTTTCGCTTTACTGGAATGTCTAATACTGATTCAGTAAAAAAGCTAATTAACTCTCGGACTAAAATAATTTGGGTTGAAACACCAACTAATCCTATGATGAATATCATTGATATTAAATCCTTAAGCAAAATAGCTAAGGATAAAAAAATTCTTTTAGCAATTGACAATACTTTCGCCACTCCTTTTTTGCAACAGCCTTTAGATTTAGGCGCGGATATTGTAATGCATTCTGCAACAAAATACCTGGCTGGACATAGTGATGTAGTCTTAGGGGCGTTAGTAGTTAAGAATAAAGAATTAGCTGAAAAACTTCATTTTATTCAAAATGCTAGTGGAGCAATCTGTGGACCTATGGATAGCTTTTTGACTTTAAGAGGAATAAAAACCTTACATGTTCGAATGAAAAGACATTGTGAAAATGCAAAAAAAATTGCAACTTTTTTAATTAACCACCCTAAAATAGATAAGGTGTTTTGGCCTGGACTTAAAACACACCATAATCATCAAATAGCAAAAGAACAAATGTCTGATTTTGGAGCTATGATTTCTTTTACAACAAAAGGAAATAGTTTTAAAAAAGCTATCCAAATAATAGAAAATTTAAAACTCTTCACTTTAGCAGAGTCATTAGGTGGAGTAGAGAGTCTTGCTGGCCACCCAGCATCAATGACACACGCATCAATTCCGAAAAAAGAAAGAGAACTTTCGGGACTTATTGATTCTCTTATTAGGTTAAGTGTTGGTATTGAAGATGCGGAAGATCTAATCTCCGATCTTAATCAAGCAATTAGATGATTTTAAATTAGTTCAAGTTAATTGTTTAACTTTGAGATATAATTTAAATGCTTTTTTTCTAAAAAAAATTTCTATGAAAAAAGATGTTGAAAATTTCATTTCAGAGATAGAACAAAGAAATTCACATGAACCTGAGTTTATGCAAGCAGTTAGAGAGGTTTCAGAAACTGTAATCCCATATATTGTCTCTCAAAAAATATACCATGGTAAGAATATTTTAATGAGGATGGTTGAGCCTGAAAGAGTCCTTATGTTTAGGGTTAATTGGGTGGATGATAAAGGAGAAATTAGAGTAAATAGGGGTTATCGTGTTCAAATGAATTCAGCTATTGGACCATATAAGGGGGGGTTAAGATTTCATCCCTCTGTAAATCTAAGTATTTTAAAATTTTTAGCCTTTGAACAAGTGTTTAAAAACAGCTTAACTACTCTTCCTATGGGAGGAGGAAAAGGAGGGTCTGATTTTGATCCAAAAGGCAAAAGTGATGGTGAAATAATGAGGTTTTGTCAAAGTTTTATGACAGAACTTTTTAGATATATCGGTCCAAATACTGATATTCCCGCTGGAGACATAGGAGTTGGAGGAAGAGAAATTGGGTATATGTTCGGTCAATATAAAAAATTAAAAAAAGAATTTACTGGAGTTTTAACAGGAAAAGGATTGTCATGGGGAGGTTCTTTAATTAGACCCGAGGCTACCGGTTATGGGACTGTATATTTTGCTGAAAACATGTTAAATCATGTAAAAAATTCCGTAAAAGGTAAAACGGTTGTTATTTCAGGTTCTGGAAATGTTGCTCAATTTGCTGCTGAAAAATGCAATCAACTTTCTGCAAAAGTTATTACACTCTCTGATTCTTCTGGCTTTATTCATGATGTTGATGGAATAAATACTGAAAAACTGAGCTATGTAATGGATCTAAAAAATAACAAAAGAGGAAGAATTTCTGAATATGTTAAAAAGTTTCCTAAAGCAAAGTTCTATAAAAACAAAACGCCTTGGCAAGTTCCTTGCGATATTGCTTTGCCTTGTGCTACTCAAAATGAACTTAATGCTAATGATGCTGAAATATTAATTAATAATGGGTGTATCTGTATTAGTGAAGGAGCTAATATGCCGTGTAGTCCTGAAGCAATTTTTGTTTTTAGAAAAAATAAAATATTGTTTGCTCCTGGAAAAGCATCTAATGCTGGAGGAGTAGCAGTATCAGGTCTAGAAATGGCGCAAAACTCATTAAGATATAGTTGGACAAGAGAGGAAGTTGATAATAAATTAAAAGATATTATGCTAGATATTCATAACTCATGTATCACTCATGGCTTAGAAAAAGGACATGTAAATTATGAGAAAGGCGCAAATATTGCTGGGTTTATAAAAGTTGCCGATGCAATGCTTGCTCAAGGAGTAGTGTAGTTTTTTTTAAAGTTAAATTTCCAAAATGTTAATATCAACTGAAGCTATAGCTTTAAGTTCCATAAAATATTCTGAAAGCAGTGTTATAGTAAAATGCTTTACCCTTAGTGAAGGAATTAAATCTTACTTAATAAAAGGAATAAGATCTAGAAAAAAAAACTCTTTAAATATGGGCTTATTCCAGCCTCTAACAATTCTGGAAATAGATGCTAATCATAAAAACAATGGGACTTTAGAAAGCATTCGATCTGCTAAAATTTTACATCCATATAAAACAATTCCTTTTGATATTTATAAAAATTCTATCGTTTTATTTTTATCTGAAATATTGTCTAAGTGTATAAAAGAAGAGGAAAAAAATGAAGCCCTTTATTCATTTATAAAAAATTCTATGATATGGCTTGATTCTTCATCACACTACATTAATTTTCATCTTCATTTTATTATAAAATTTTTAAAATATCTAGGGATTTCTCCAAATGAAAGCAACATAACTTTTAAAGGTTTTGATATGATAAGCGGGATATTTTCTAATTCTATTAACACAGATAATTGTATAACAGGCAAGGTAATAACTCACTTTAAAGAGTTTTTAGGCACAAATTTTGATAGAAATAATCTTACAATTAGTTCTTCAATACAAAGAAAAGAATTATTAGAGTTTTTAATGAAATATATGCAAATACATTTAGAAAATTTTAGAAGGCCTAATTCGCTTAATATCATGTATGATCTTTTTCAAAGAAAATAAAATTTTATTATTTATTTTTCTTTCAGTTTCTTTAAACAGTTTTTCCCAAAAATTGATTATTAAAGATTCTAAGGAAAAGTCTGTTATTCCAAATGTATCCGTTTACAATAGTCAAAGATCTTTGACTGTTTTATCTGATATTGAAGGCCATGTAGATTATTCTGATTTTAAAAAATCTGATACGCTTGTTTTTAGTCATATTGCTTATAAAAAATTTAAAATTAGAATTGATAAAATTCCCAAATCGTCTTCTATAACAATAATTTATCTCAATTCTAATATTCAAAAATTATCTGAAATTATTTTATCTGTTGGTAGAAGCAAGGAAAATAAAGAAAAAATATCGAAAAAAGTCTCTTTAATCATCCCAAAAAAAACTGAACTTGACCTCCCTCAAACTTCAGCAGATTTATTATACTATGGAGGTGGCGTTAGAATTCAGAAAACACAAGGAGGAGGTGGTAGTCCTGTTATTAGAGGGTTTGAAGCTAACAGAGTTTTGCTTGTAGTGGATGGTGTTAGAATGAATAATGCCATCTATAGGTCTGGGCATCTTCAAAATGCCATTACAATAGATCCTAATGTTCTTGAAAGAACTGAAATTATTTTTGGCCCAGCTTCTGTAGGTTACGGATCAGATGCTCTTGGCGGGGTAGTTCATTTCTATACAATAAAACCTAAGATTAATAATGAAAAGAAATGGACTATTAAAGGCTTAGAATCCTATAATACTCATTTAAATCATATGATCAGCAATCTAAATTTCGAATATAGTAAGGAAAATTGGGCAAGTTTTACCAGTTTCTCTTACTCTGATTTTGGCGATATTATTATGGGGAAAACCCGAAATCATGGTTTTAAAAATTGGGGATTAAACAAGTTCTCTCTTAATAAAGAAAAATTTAATACTGAGAGTATTTTAAATAAAAATCCTACTATTCAAAAAAACACTGCTTACTCTCAATTTGATTTATTACAAAAAATTAATTATAAAGTTTCTGAAAGCGCCAATTTGATTTTTAACTTTCAGCACTCCAAGTCGTCAAATATAGATCGTTATGATAAACTGAATGAATATAATTCTTCTGAAAATCTAAAGTATGCTCAATGGTACTATGGCCCTCAGAAAAGGACACTTTTATCAACTGCTTATAATTTTTCAAAAAACAATAACTGGTTAAAAAGAGGGGCTATAGTTGTTGCATTTCAAAAGATTAATGAATCTAGACATAATAGGAAATTTCAATCTCTTGCTTTGAACTCACAAATAGAAGATGTAGAGGTTTTTTCTATAAATGCTGATTTTATTAGGGAACAGGCTGGTTTCTCTTCGTTATCTTATGGGTTTGAATATACTTACAATAATGTACATTCAATCGCTTATGGAACTACCCTAACTAAACTAAACAATTCTATTTTTGGTATTAATAAATCTAATTCCATATTTAAAATTCCAACTAGATATCCAAGTGATGGAAGCAATTATAGCACGGCGGCCTCCTATTATGAATTTAGAAAAGATCTTTCTAAGAACTCTAATTTTAATTTTGGCATGAGATATACATACACGTTGTTAAATGCCCATTGGTTAGAAGAAGCTTTAATTGATGCTAATTTAAATGCTATAAAAACACAAAATTCATCTTTAACAGGAAGTCTTGGCTATGTTTATAGGTCAAATAATGATTGGCAAATAAGCACTAATTTTTCCAGCGGTTTCAGGTCTCCGAATATTGATGATATGGGTAAAATAAGAGAAAATAGGGGTCTCCTTTCTGTTCCAAATAAGCACCTAAAGCCAGAATATGCTTACAACTCTGAATTAGGTTTTAAAAAATTTTATAATAATAAAGGGAATGTTTTTTCTCTTAACCTTTATTATACTCATATTACAGATCATATTATTAGAGATTCTTTTGAAATTTTGAACGATACATCAACTGAAGACCCTAAAACAATACTTTATGATTCTGAAGAGGTAAAAACTATGGCAAATATCAATGTTGGAAGAGCATACATATATGGTTTCTCGATTGATGCAGAAGCCACAATCCTAAAAAATTTAGCTTTTAAAAGTAATATTACCTATACAAAAGGTGGCAGCGTTAGAAACCCTTATCCTTTGCCTTCAATATCTCCTTTATTTGGATCTTTTTATTTAAAGTGGGTAAATTCTAATTTTAAAACCCAATTATCCTACAAGTTTTCAGGGCCTAAGAATCCAGAAAATTATAGCTATGGAGGAGAAGATGGCCTTGAAGAGACACCATTATTAGGTTACAATGATAAAGATCCCAATTATTATGGGATGCCCTCATGGGGAATTTTTAAAATCTCCTCTTCATATAAAATTTCAAATAACTTAAAAGCTACCTTAATTTTTGATAATCTATTTGACATTCATTATAGAGAATTTGCTTCAGGCATATCATCCCCTGGAAGAAACTTAAATATCGTTTTAGAGCATAAGTTCTAAAAAATTTCATCTAAAATGGTTACTTTCGCTTCTATCAAAAATTCATTTAAGTAAATGGCTTTTAAAGAATATAAAAGTTTGAATCTTTCGCAAATCGCCAAAGAAATTCTAAAAGATTGGGAATCCAATCAATCTTTTGAAAAAAGTATAATTCTCAGGGAAGGATGTCCAAAATATGTTTTTTACGAGGGGCCCCCTTCTGCGAATGGCATGCCTGGCATTCACCATGTTATGGCTAGAAGTATAAAAGATATTTTTTGTCGATACAAAACATTAAAAGGCTTTCAAGTAACCAGAAAGGCAGGTTGGGATACACATGGCCTCCCAATCGAACTAAGTGTTGAAAAAGAGCTTGGAATTACTAAAGAAGATATTGGGGAATCTATAACTATTGCAGATTATAATAAAGCTTGTAAAAAAGCTGTAATGCGTTATACTGATGTATGGAATGAATTAACAAAAAAAATGGGTTATTGGGTTGATATGGAAAATCCCTATATAACTTATAAACCTAAATATATTGAGTCTGTTTGGTGGCTTCTAAAAAACCTGTTTAATAAAGGGTTAATTTATAAAGGATATACTATCCAACCATATTCGCCTAAAGCGGGAACTGGCTTAAGCTCTCATGAATTAAATCAGCCGGGAACATATCAGGATGTAACCGACACAACTGTAACAGCTCAATTTAAAGCTATTAATACTACTTTGCCAGATTCTATCCAACAAGGTGATTCTGTTTATTTTTTGGCATGGACTACTACGCCATGGACTTTGCCTTCAAATACTGCTTTGACTGTGAATCCTAAAATTAAATATGCTCTTGTTTCTAGTTTTAATCAATACACAAAAAAACCAATTCATGTAATTTTAGCTAAAGATTTAGTCTCAAAGGTTTTTTTAGGTCCTTTTATTCAAGTTGAAAACGAATCAATGCTTAAGTTGAGCTCTAAGCAAACAAGTAAAATTCCTTATTATTTAAAAAAGACATTTAACGGTACTGAATTAATTGGAATTAAATATGAACAACTATGGAATGAAGCCCCGGTTCCTTTTGAAAATGCTGAAAATGCTTTTAGAGTTATTGGTGGTGATTTTGTGACTATAGAAGATGGTACAGGAATTGTTCATACGGCACCAACATTTGGAGCCGATGATGCAAAAGCTGCCAAAGAGGCTATTCCTGAGGTTCCTCCTATGTTAATATATGATGAGAATCAACAATTAGTCCCTCTAGTAGATCTACAGGGTAAATTTAGGCCTGAACTAGGCAGTTTAGGAGGGAAATATGTGAAAAATGAGTACTATAGCAGTAACGATAAAGTTCCTGAAAGATCTGTAGATGTTGAAATCGCTATAAAACTAAAAGAAGAAAATAAAGCGTTTAAAGTCGAAAAATACGTGCACAGTTATCCTAACTGCTGGAGAACTGACAAGCCTATATTATACTACCCATTAGATTCTTGGTTTATTAAAGTAACGGAAAAGAAAAATCTATTGATTAAACTCAACCAATCTATTAATTGGAAACCTAAATCTACTGGAGATAGAAGGTTTGGGAACTGGCTTTCTAATGCCAACGATTGGAATCTTTCAAGATCAAGGTTTTGGGGTATTCCTCTGCCAATTTGGAGAACCGAGGATTCAAAAGAAACCATAATAATTGGATCTATTGAAGAATTAAAATGTGAAATTACCAAATCTATAAGCTTGGGCTTTATGAAAGTGGATCCATTTGATTCTTTTCAAGTTGACGACATGAGTGATTTAAATTATGCCCAAATTGATCTTCATAAAAACATTGTAGATCAAATAATCCTATCATCAAAAAATAAAAAAAGAATGTATCGTGAGCCTGATTTAATTGACGTTTGGTTTGACTCTGGATCTATGCCATATGCACAATGGCATTACCCCTTTGAAAATAAAGAAATGATTGATGACAATATTGCATTTCCTGCTGATTATATCGCAGAAGGAGTAGATCAAACTAGAGGCTGGTTTTATACTCTACATGCTATTAGTTCAATGGTTTTTGAATCTATTTCCTATAAAAATGTGATCTCAAATGGTCTTGTTTTAGATAAAAACGGTCAAAAAATGTCCAAAAGGCTAGGAAATGTAGTGGATCCATTTAAAACTATAGAAAAATTTGGCCCCGATGCAACGAGATGGTATATGATTAGCAATGCTAATCCATGGGATAATTTAAAATTTGATATTGATGGAATTGAAGAAAGTAAGCGTAAGTTTTTTGGCACATTGTACAATATATATTCCTTTTTCTCTCTTTATTCTAACATAGATAATTTTAGCTTTAATGAAAAAGAAATTAAAAATTCTTTAAAGCCTGAGTTAGATAGGTGGATAATCTCCGAGTTACATTCTTTAATTTTTGAAGTTGATAATCATTATTCCAATTATGAACCAACTAAAGCAGCAAGGGCAATTTCAAAATTTGTGCAATTGTATCTAAGCAATTGGTATGTAAGACTTTCTAGGAGAAGATTTTGGAAAGGAACCTATGAGAAAGATAAGATTAGTGCCTATCAAACTTTATTTACATGTTTAATAGAAACAGCTAAAATATCATCTCCTATTGCTCCATTTTTTATGGATCGTTTATATTGTGACCTGATCTCAAACACTAATTTTAATTCGTTTAATTCAGTTCATCATGCTAATTTCCCGGCTTCAAAAAGTGAATTCATAGATCCCGAATTACAAAAAAAATTACGGAAAACACAAATAATCTGTTCCTTAATTTTATCTCTTCGAAAAAAAGAAAAAATTAAGGTTCGACAACCTCTTTCTAAAGTAATGATACCATTTTCTTCTAAAGCTGAAAAAACAGAACTTGAAGAAATTTCTGACCTTATAAAGTCAGAAGTAAATGTCAAAGAAATTGATCTTATAAGCAATTCTTCCAGAATTTTAATTAAAAAAGTTAAACCAAACTTCAAAAGACTAGGCCCTAAATTGGGAAAATTATTATCTCAAGCTACTAATCAAATTAAAGAGTTTGGAGATAAAGAAATAAACAAAATAGAGAAGGGGGAACAAATTTGTTTAGAAATTAATTCTAATAAAGTTACCCTTGAAGCATTAGATTTTGAAGTAATTTCCGAAGATATTGAAGGTTGGTTAGTTGCATCTGAAAACAATATAACAGTCGCATTAGACATTCAATTAAATAAAGAATTAATAAATGAAGGAATAGCGCGAGAGCTAGTAAATAGAATTCAAAACCAGAGAAAAGAAATTGGCTTATTAGTAACAGATAAAATTATTTTAAAAATTCAGAAGGATAATCTAATTGAAAAAGCTATTTTTGAGAACAGAGACTATATAGTAAATGAAACTTTAGCAGTTGATTTAATTCTTGTAGAATCTATAAATGAAGGGGTTGAAATTAAATTTGATAATATAAATACTAAATTAAGTATCCATAAAAACAATTAACAATGGCGATTACACGATATTCTGATAGAGATTTAAAAAAATTTAAAACTTTAATTGAAGAAAAAATTGAAAAAGCGCAAAAAGATTTGTCTCTAATAAAGAGTGCTTATATGAATGATGGAAATAATGGGACTGAAGATACATCTCCTACATTCAAAGCATTTGAAGAAGGCTCACAAACTATGTCAAAGGAAGCTAATACTCAGCTTGCCATTAGACAAGAAAAATTTATTAGAGATTTAAATGCTGCTCTAATAAGAATTGAAAACAAAACCTATGGGGTTTGTAGAGAAACTGGTAAATTAATAAACAAAAAAAGATTAGCATTAGTTCCTCATGCTACTTTAAGCATTGAAGCTAAAAATAAGATCTCTTAAGCTTTAGAACAAGTTTCTTTTTAATCATGCATTTATATGACTTTAAATAAATCTATTTTAATAATTCTTTGTGTTTTAATAATAGATCAATTATCTAAAGTTTATATAAAACTTCATTTCCCCTTAACCCTTTATGGCGATGCCTCCCTTCTAGACTGGGGTTGGTTTAAAATACTCTTTATTGAAAATAAGGGGATGGCCTGGGGGGCTAAGATCAGCGACTTTATTCCTATTATTAGTGAAAAGTCTGGGAAATTAATCTTAACTCTATTTAGAATTTTAGCAGTTCCTCTAATATTTTATTGGCTTTATGACAGTATAAAAAAGAAAGAAACCAAACTTTTAATAATTAGTATTTCTTTAGTTCTTGCAGGTGCAATTGGGAATCTTATTGATTCTGTTTTTTATGGATTTCTTTTCACAGACAGCTATCTAAATGTTGCTGTTTTTAGTCCCGGAAATGGGTATGAGTCTGTTTTTTATGGTCATGTAGTAGATATGCTCCAGTTCCCAATGTTTACCTGGAATTGGCCTAGTTGGATCCCCTATATTGGAGGAGAAAGTTTTACTTTTTTTGAGCCTGTATTTAATATTGCTGACACTGCAATTAGTACTGGGGTAGGAATAATGATAGTCTTCAACAAAAAAGTTTTTCCTTAAAGCTATTTTTTAATTTTAAACTTGTTACCCTTATATATCATATATGGCGTCGCGACAACTATTGAGACACAATATGCAATAAGCGCTATTATCTCATCAAAAGCAATATAAAATATTGCAAAAAACAATGTTGAATAAATAGTTAGGCTTATAAAAAACTTTTTAAAAAATTTAAGATAATTTATAAGATCAAATGCTTCTTTTTTTTCTTTTGACATAGTATTGTACCCTGCCAATAAGTATTTTGCATTATTCTCATTTATACCAAAAGCAATAAAAATGAAACATAGATCTGTTATAATTAATGATATTACTATTCCACTCTCCACTTATCGGTTTAATTTTATTTGTTTAAAATTAAGAATTATTTTAGTATCGTGAATAAAAAATCTTTTGAGTTAAAGCTAGCTACTATTCCAACTCTTCCAGGGGTTTACCAGTTCTTTAATGATTCCAATAAGATAATATATATAGGCAAAGCTAAAAATTTAAAAAATCGTGTTTCATCATATTTTCAGAAAACCTTCCCCTCGCAAAAGACTAAAGCCCTTGTGCAAAATATTTATGACATCAAGCATGTTGTCGTCTCATCAGAATCTGATGCTCTTCTTCTAGAAAATTCTTTAATAAAAAAATTTCAGCCTAAATACAATATATTGCTAAGAGACGACAAAACCTATCCATGGATATGCATAAAAAAGGAGCGATTCCCTAGGATTTTCTTTACTAGAAAATTGATTAAAGATGGCTCTGAATATTATGGCCCATATACAAATTATAAGACTATTAATATTTTGCTTGATTTAATTAATAATCTATATCCTATAAGAATTAGCAACTATAATCTTTCAGAAAAACAAATAAATTCTAATAAGGAGGAGCTATCTCTTCGTATGTTAAAAAAAGCTGGCAACATTATAATTCTTGGGTTTCATATAGGCGATTATAGTAATTCTAATGAACACTTTATTTCAGAAAAGGATTATAGTTCTAACATTTACTCCGTTAAACAGATCCTCAAAGGTAAATTTGCCCCATCTAAGAAGCTTTTAAAAAAACAAATGCATAGGTATTCTAAAAAAATGGATTTCGAAAATGCGCAGAAGATCAAAGAAAAAATAGCATTGTTAGATAACTATCAATCTAAATCAACAGTTGTTAGCTCTAAACTTAATAATATTGATGTATTTAGTATACTTTCCGATCAAACTCATGCTTATATAAATTATCTACAAGTTGCATATGGTCGTATAGTTAGATTTCATAATGTGGAAATTAAAAAGAAGTTAGATGAAAGTGATAAAGATCTATTATTGCTCTGTATAATTGATCTTAGAAAAAAATTAAAATCAAATAATAAAACAATTATCTGTCCATTTGATTTTAGCAAATTAATCTCTGCCAAATTTATTCTTCCTAAGGCAGGAGATAATAAAAAACTTCTTGAACTTTCAAAAAAAAATGTTGCTCTCTTTAAAATAGAAAAACTAAAAAAAATTCAAATTGTTGATCCTGAAAGACACGCAAAAAGAATTCTGGATCAAATGAAAAATGATTTAAGATTAAAAACAGCTCCTATTCATATAGAATGTTTTGATAATTCTAATATTCAAGGTTCAAACCCTGTTGCTGCGTGTGTAGTGTTTATTAATGGAAAACCAGCTAAAAAAGAATATAGACGATATAATATTAAAACTATTAAAGGGCCTGATGATTATGCTTCTATGGAAGAGGTTGTTTACAGAAGATATCAAAGAGTGATTAAGGAAAAAAAATCTTTGCCTAATCTAATTATTCTTGATGGAGGTAAGGGCCAACTTAATTCTGGCATGTCCGCATTAAAAAAACTTAATTTAAATAATAAAATTACTGTTTTAGGGATAGCTAAAAGATTAGAAGAAATCTATTCCCTACAAGACCCTATTCCTCTTTATCTAGATAAAAGATCTGAATCATTAAAATTAATTCAGCATATGAGAAACGAAGCGCATCGATTTGCTATTACATTCCACAGAAATAAAAGAAGTAATAAGGCATTAAGATCTTCGATCGATTTGATTCCAGGTATTGGGGAGAAAACCAAAATAACTCTTTTAAAAAAATATAAATCATTAAAAAAGATCAAAGAAACCCCAGAAGAATTAATAGCTAAAGATGTAGGAGTTTCAAAAGCAAAAAAATTAATGTCTTTTTTAAATTCATCCAGCTAGTATTTTATATTTTTGCATATATGCGGCTTAAAACTATATTAATTTGTTCTATTTTTTTTCTATCAAATTTAGTTTCTGGTCAAGACTCCTTAGGAAACAATTCCCCTTTTATAAGCTCATCATTTGATTCCTTTAAACAGGGGGAATGGCTAAAGTTTAGGGTCCATTATGGAATTTTTAATGCAAGTTATGCTACAATTGATCTAAAAGAAGATTTATTAAATGACAAAAAAGTTTTCAGATCAATAGCTATTGGACGAACAACTGGAATTGCCAGAATTTTTTTTAGACTTGATGATATTTATGAAAGTTACTTTGATAAAAACATTGTTAAACCTTTAAAATCAAAAAGGAATATTTATGAAGGGGGTTATACAAAAAATGTTGAAATTGAATATGACTATAACAATAAAATTGCAATAGTAAATAATATTAAAAACAATACAATTCGAAAAGTTCCTATTAAGGAAAATGTTCAGGATATAATATCTACATTTTACTTTCTAAGAAATCATTTTGATGTTAGTAAACTAAAAATAAATGACTTTATTAAAATAACCATGTTTTTTGATGCTGACAATTATAATTTTAAAATGAAGTTTTTAGGATATGAGAATATAAAAACAAAATTTGGGACAGTTAATTGTTCTAAATTTAGACCATATATTGAATCCGGTCGAGTTTTTAGAGATAGTGAAAGTTTAACCCTTTGGGTTAGCAATGACAAAAATAAAATTCCAATAAAAATTGAAGCTGAATTAAGAATAGGGTCAATTGAAGCAGATTTAGAAGGATTCAAGGGGCTTAAGTTTCCGTTTAAAATTATAATAAATGAATAAATTTTATCTGCTTATAGTTTTCATATTTCTTATTAATTCCTGTAATAAAACTCCAAGGGATAAGGCTCCCGCTATAATAAAAGAAAAAATCATAAAACAATTTGGCTATACTCTAAACGATTATTATGTTGTTAAAGACACGGTTAAAAATGGTGATTCATTTGGCACTATTCTTGAAAAAAATAACTTATTTTATCCGCAAATTTATAATATCGTTCAGAAGGCAAAACAAGTTTATGATGTTAGAAAAATCAATATTGGAAACCCTTATACTATTTTGTTTTCAAAAGATTCTTTAAGATCTCCTGAGTTATTTGTATATCAACCCAACCTAATTGAATATGTTTTGGTTTCATTAAATGATTCCCTCTGGGCTGAAAAAAAAGCCAAAGCAGTAAAGCTGGTAAAATTTGAAGCTGAAGGCACAATAACAAGTTCTCTTTCTGAAACGATGGAAGAAAAAAAATTATCTCCATTGCTATCCCATGAACTTTCTGAAATATATGCTTGGACTATTGATTTCTTTCGTCTTGAAAAAGGAGATAATTTTAAAATTATATACACAGGGAAATATGTAGATGATTCAATATATGTTGGTTTAAACAGAATTCATTCTGCTTATTTTGAGCATAGAAAAACCCCTTTTTATGCTATTGAATTTGAAACAGACCCAAAAAGAGGAATTTTTGAATATTTTGATGAAAAAGGGAAAAACTTAAGAAGAGCTTTTTTAAGATCTCCTGTTCAATTTAGTCGAATTTCATCCAGATATAATCTTAAAAGAAAGATAGCATATTATGGGTATAGGGTTAGGGCTCATAAAGGAACAGATTTTTCTGCTCCTGTTGGAACAGCAATTAGAGCTACTGCAAGCGGAACGGTAACAAAATCAAGCTACACTCGTTCTAATGGAAACTATGTAAAAATTAAACATAATGGAACATATTCGACTCAATATCTTCACATGGATAAAAGAGGAGTCAAAGTTGGTCAATTTGTAAAACAAGGTGATTATATTGGAACCGTCGGCATGACAGGAAATACTTCTGGTCCTCATGTTTGCTACAGGTTTTGGAAAAATGGAAGGCAAGTTGATCCATTAAGACAGAAGCTTCCTGAAGCAAAGCCCATTTCACAAAACTTAAAAGATAAATACTTAACTTACATGAAGCCTGTAAAGGAACAGCTTGATTCTATAGGATCAAATGTTAACTTTGTAAAGAATTCAATAGCCAACAATAAATAGATGTCCTTAAAAAAAGTAAACCCTGCCAAAACATCTTCATGGAAAGCTTTGGAATCTCATTTCAATGAAATAAAAAATATTGAAATAAAAGACTTCTTTAAAAACAATAATAGGGCAAATGATTTAACAATTTATTGGGATAAATTTACTGTTGACTTTTCAAAGAATAGACTGAATGATAAAACCCTTCATTTACTTTTCAACTTGGCAAAAGAATGTGATTTGGAAAATTCTATTAAAAAACAATTTAAAGGAGAAAAAATAAATCAAACTGAAAACAGAGCTGTTTTACATACTGCTGTTAGGGCTAGTAGTAAAGAAAAAATCTTTGTTGATGACACAAATATTGTCCCTTCCATTATTGAGTCTAGAGTTAAAATCAAAAATTTTACTGATGATGTTCTTTCTGAGAAAATAACAGGCTCAACAAATAAAGCATTTACGGATATTGTTAACATAGGAATTGGAGGTTCTGATCTAGGTCCTATTATGATTGTTGATGCTTTAAAATATTATAACTCTAGACTTAATCCACATTTTGTTTCTAATGTGGATGGGGATCATGTTCTAGAAATTTTAAAAAAAATAAATCCTGAAACCACTCTTTTTATAATTGTTTCCAAGACTTTCAAAACTCAAGAAACTCTCTCAAATGCAAATACTATAAAAAAATGGCTTATCTCAAAATTGGGAGAAAAAAGTGTTCAAA